>JAZNFY010000001.1:0-9450 GCA_045589195.1 Faecousia sp.
GGGTACGTAATCTCAAAAAATGCGCCGGCGTTTTGATGGAAAAGTTCGGTGGCGCATTTCCCCAGACTTATGAGGAGGTTTTGGCGCTGCCGGGAATCGGTGAGTATACCGCCGGCGCCATTTGCTCCATATGCTTTAATCAGAAGACTCCTGCGGTGGACGGGAATGTGCTTCGCGTCATTGCCCGGCTTACCCGGGAGGAAACGCCCATTGATTCGCCCGCTTACAAAAAGCAGGTGCGGCAGCGTCTTTCAGAGTACTATCCTGACCGGGCGGGGGATTTTACCCAAGCGCTTATGGAATTGGGCGCTACGGTATGTTTACCCAACGGAAAGCCCGCCTGTGAGGCGTGTCCTTGCCGGGGTTTTTGCAAAAGTTATGAGAGCAACACACAACTGCAATATCCAGTGAAGACGGCGAAAAAGCCCCGAAAAGTGCAGGAAATGACGGTGTTTATTTTGTCATGTGACGGAAAATTTGCGCTGCGTCGCCGTCCGAAGACGGGGCTTCTGGCACAGCTTTGGGAGTTTCCAAACTGCGAGGGCAAGGCAGATGTAGACGGGGCGTTAAGTAAATGTCAGGAATGGGGGCTTTCGCCCCGGGAACTGAAATATCAGGTGGAACGGTCCCATATTTTTACTCATATTCGTTGGGATATGCGGGGATTCTATATGGAAGTGGGAGAGTGCGCCGGGGATTTTACATGGCTGACCCCGGAACAGATTGAGTTGGAAACGGCGCTTCCTACGGCGTTCAGACAATTTTGGGAGGAAATGGATCATGTTTGACTATCATATGCATTCTTATATTTCCTATGACGGACATGATGCGCCTGAGACGATGCTCCATGCAGCGCAGGATGCCGGGCTACGGGAAATTTGCTTTACCGATCATTTGGATTACCTTCATTGCCTGCCCAGAGAGAAAACATCCTTTACGCCGGAGGCATACAGTAATGCCTATGACCGGTTGACGGCGAAGGGAATTTTGATTCGCAAAGGCGTTGAAGTGGGTTTAACGCCCTGGAATATGGAGGAATTGAATCGGGATTTAACCACCCGGCATTACGACTTTGTTCTTGGTTCGGTGCATTTTATTGACGATGAAGATCCCTATTTGCCCCCATACTGGGTGGGAAAGACTGTGGAGCAGGCGGAAAAATCGTATTTTGCAGAAATGCTTCGCTGCGTACGCTGCCATGATAATTTTGATGTTTTGGGTCATTTGACCTATATCGGCAAGGTTCGTGCGCATCCTAACCCCAGAGCCGTTGCGTTGGAGGATTACCGGGATGTGATCGTGGAGATCATGAAGGAGTTGGTTGAAAAAGGCAAGGGCATAGAGGTCAACACCAGCGGCATTGACCGCTGCGGGGCGTATTTGCCCACGGCGGAATATTTACGTCTGTTCAAGTCTTTGGGTGGCGAGATCGTTACCGTAGGCTCTGATGCTCATACATACGACAGGGTAGGGCAGTATACCCGGGAGGCCTGCGCTATGGTGCAGGAAATTTTTGGTTATGTGTGTACGTTCGCAGACAGAAAACCGATTTTTCATAAACTTTGAAACAGCGCGCCCTTTGGGCGCGTTGTTTTTTGTATAAAGAAAACCACGCGTTAGACGCGTGGTTCAATAAAGCCTATGGCGGCGAGTAAAAATCCCTGTTAAGATTATAGGTGCGGTCCGCCAACTGCACAAACAATCAAAACAGGGAGGCACTCATATGAGCATGAGTAGTACCGCAATTATACCGCAATGTAAAATAGAAAGCAATTAGAAATGTAATTATAGATAGATGTTATTTAATGCGAAAGAAAGCACTCGGAAAACAAACGTTGACTATTTCAAACGCAAAAGTGTGAGTTAATAGCTACCTATTTCGCGGCAGGCAGTACAGAATTACGCGTTTACGTGTTACGCGAGGAACATAGGGCTATGCCCGCATATGAAGAACCCCCGGTTTTACCGGGGGGTTCCTTTTTATGTCGAAAACACAACATATTGTGTATAGGTTGACTTTATTGGGGATATAAAGTATAATATATGCGTTAAAATGGATGATTATGGCAGGTGTTTCATATGGCTGCAAGTAAACAGGAACAATACGGGAATTCCAGTATTTCCATGCTGAAAGATGAGGAGCGGGTTCGGAAATTACCCGCCGTTATTTTCGGCTCTGACGATCTGGAAGGTTGCAAGCATGCGGTGTTTGAGATTCTATCCAATGCCGTGGACGAGGCGCGGGAAGGTCATGGCGACACTGTGGTGGTTACCCGCTATGAAGACCTCTCCATTGAGGTGGAGGACTTTGGCCGGGGCTGCCCTGTGGATTATAATGAAAAAGAAAAGCGCTACAACTGGGAGCTGGTATTTTGCGAGATGTATGCCGGCGGTAAATACAACAAGGGCGTGGAAAGCTATTCCTATTCTTTGGGCATGAATGGTTTGGGCGCTTGCGCTACCCAGTATGCCTCTGAGTTTTTCGATGCTACGGTCCGCCGTGACGGTTACCGGTATGACTTACATTTTGAAAAGGGCAAAAACAAGGGCGGTCTAAAAAAAGAGCCCACTGACCGGGGCAAGAAAACCGGCTCTGTGTTCCATTGGCGTCCGGACAAGCAGGTCTTTACGGATATCAACATTCCCGTGGAGTATTACCGGGATATTCTGCGCCGGCAGGCAGTTGCCAACAAGGGCGTGAGATTTAAGTTCCGCAACCAGGTGGGCAAGCGGTTTGAAGAGGAAGAGTTCTATTACGCCGAAGGCATCAAGCAGTATATTGAGGAAACTGTTGGCGATGATGCATTTACCATGCCTGTTTTTTGGGAAACGGAGCGCAGAGGCCGGGATGCGGAAAACCGGGAAGAGATGAAATTGAAGATCACCGCGTCTTTCTGTTTCAGCAAGAAGGTTAATATGGTGGAATACTACCATAACTCCTCCTGGTTGGAGCATGGCGGTAGCCCCGATCGGGCGGTGCGGTTTGGTTTGGTTGCGGCGTTTGACAAGTATATGCGGGATAACAACAAATACTCGAAAAACGAAAGCAAGATCATTTATCAGGACATTCAGGATAGCCTGGTGATGGTAACCAACTGCTTCTCCACCATTGCAGCTTTTGAGAATCAGACGAAAAAGAGCGTAAACTCCAAATTTATTCAAGAGGCCATGACCGCTTTCCTGAAAGAACGCTTTGAGGTTTGGTTCATTGAAAATAAGCAGGAAGCGGAGCAGGCGGTCAATCAGATTCTGATCAACAAACGGGCCCGGGAGTCCGCTGAGCGGGCGAAAACCAGTACCAAGAAGCAACTGACTACCAAGCTGGACATTGCTAACCGGGTGCAGAAGTTTGTGGATTGCCGAAGCAAGGATACTTCCGTCCGGGAACTGTACATCGTGGAAGGTGACTCCGCGTTGGGCAGCGTCAAGCAGTCCCGGAATGCGGAGTTTCAGGGCATTATGCCCGTTCGCGGTAAGATTCTCAACTGTCTGAAAGCGGATTATAATAAGATCTTTGGCAGTCCCATTATTACAGACCTGATGAAAGTGCTGGGCTGCGGCGTGGAGATTCAGGGTAAGAAAGCCAAGGAGCTGTCTTCCTTTGATATTAACAATTTGCGGTGGAACAAGATCATTATTTGTACTGACGCGGACGTGGACGGATTCCAGATCCGCACGTTGATTCTGACCATGCTGTACCGCCTTTGCCCCACGCTGATTCGGGACGGCTATGTGTATATCGCCGAATCTCCGCTGTTTGAGATTACCTATAAGGATAAGACCTGGTTTGCCTACAATGAGGCGGAAAAGGCCAAGATCCTGCGGGAAGATCTTGGTGGCAACAAGCCCAGCAATATGCAGCGGTCCAAGGGTCTTGGCGAGAACGAGCCGGAGATGATGGCGATGACCACTATGAATCCGGAGACCCGGCGGCTCATTAAGGTTATGCCCGAGGATGCGGAACGAACCGCCCATTATTTCGATATGCTTCTGGGCGACGCGCTGAATGAGCGGAAGAATTTTATTGCAGAAAACGGTTCCAAGTATCTGGAATTGGCAGATATTTCGTAAGAGAGGTGCTATATGGCACGAAAGAAAAAAGAAGCGCAGGTAGATATAAAGAAAATTGATACCAGCCATGTTATGGGTCTGGTGGGCTCCACTACGGAGCAGGCAATCTCCGAGACGCTGGAAATCAACTATATGCCCTATGCCATGTCGGTGATCGTATCCCGGGCAATTCCCGAGATCGATGGCTTTAAGCCCTCTCACCGGAAGCTGCTTTATACCATGTATAAAATGGGCCTTTTGAAGGGAAAGCTCACAAAGTCAGCCAATATTGTGGGTCAGACCATGCAATTAAACCCCCACGGCGATGCGGCAATTTATGAGACCATGGTGCGTCTTGCCCGGGGTAATGAGACTCTTTTGCATCCGTTTGTTGCTTCAAAGGGTAACTTCGGTAAGGTCTATTCCCGGGATATGGCTTATGCGGCTTCCCGCTATACGGAAGCAAAGCTGGAACCGCTGTGTGAAGAGCTGTTCCGGGATATTGATCTGGACACGGTGGATATGGTGGACAACTATGACGGCAGCCGAAAAGAACCTACGCTGCTGCCTACTACATTTCCCAATGTGCTGGTTTCTGCCAATCAGGGCATCGCTGTCGGTATGGCATCCAATATCTGCTCGTTTAACTTAAAAGAAGTTTGCGAGACCACAATTGCCTTGATGAATAATCCGGATCATGATATTCTGGAAACCATGCCCGGTCCGGATTTCTCCACCGGCGCGGAGCTGCTGTTTGATGATACTGTGACCCGGGAGATCTATCAGAGCGGTCGCGGCAGCTTTAAGCTTCGGGCTAAGTGGCGTTATGAAAAAAAGGATAACATCATTGAGATCTATGAGATTCCTTACACCACCACCAGTGAAGCCATTATCGATAAGGTGGCGGAGCTGAATAAGGCGGGCAAAATCAAGGAAATCAATGATATGCGCGACGAATCCGACCTGAGCGGCTTGAAATTGGCGATCGATTTAAAACGGGGCATCGACCCGGAAAAACTGATGCAAAAGCTCTTCCGGCTGACACCGTTACAGGATAGTTTCCCCTGCAATTTCAACATTCTTATTGGCGGCACGCCCCGGGTTATGGGCGTGGGCGAAATCTTGGAGGAGTGGACTGCCTGGCGCACGGAATGTGTCAAGCGGCGGATTCATTTCCAAGTGTGCAAAAAGCAGGATCGGCTGCATCTTCTGCGGGGCTTGGAACGGATTTTGATGGATATTGACAAGGCCATCGCTATTATCCGGGAGACCGAACTGGAAAGTGAAGTGATCCCCAATTTGATGATCGGCTTCGGCATTGATGAGATTCAGGCTAATTTTGTGGCGGAGATCAAGCTGCGCAATATTAACAAGGAATACATTCTTAAACAGATCAAAGCCGTGGACGAGCTGGAAAAAGAGATCGCGGACTTGCAGGATATTCTTTCCAATAAGCGCCGCTTAAAGAATGTGATCATTCAGGAATTGAAGGAAGTGGCCGAGAAGTACGGTCAGCCCCGAAAAACGGAGATCATTTACGATGCGCAGCTGACGGAAACCGAGGAAGAGGAAGACGATACCCCGGATTATCCGGTGACTCTTTTTGTGTCCAAAGAGGGTTACTTGAAGAAGATCACCGCCCAATCTCTGCGGATGTCCGGTGAACAGAAGTTTAAAGAGGGTGACAGCCTTCAATTCAGTGTGGAGGCTAATAATCGGGCGGAAATTCTGGTGTTTACCGATCAGCATCAATGCTACAAGTCCCGGCTGTCTGAATTTGAGGACGGAAAGGCTTCCCAATTGGGTGATTATCTGCCGCAGAAGCTGGGCTTTGAGTCCGGCGAGAATGTGGTGCAGGTCGTGTTGCCAGGGGATTATAAGGGCTTTGTGGTATTCTTCTTTGAAAACGGCAAGGCGGCGAAAGTGCCCCTGTCCGCTTATGAGACGAAAACCAACCGGAAAAAGCTTACCGGTGCATACTCGGACAAGAGCCCGTTGGTGGGTGCAATTGCGCTGCCGACAGATGAGCAGGTGGCGGTTTACTCTACCGATGGCCGTTTGGCGATCTTCTCTACGGCACAGCTGTTGCCCAAGGCCACCCGGAATACTCAGGGTGTCACGGTATTTTCGTTGAAGAAAAAGGCTGCGGTGAGTGCTGCGGTGCGCCTTAGCGAAAGTGGCATAGTAAATCAAAGTCGTTACCGTTCCAGAAATATTCCCACGGCAGGCGCTTTGACCAAGCCGGAGGACGAAAAGGAAAAGCAAATCAGTTTTGAAGTTTGACCCGGGAGGGAAGTATGAAACAGTTGTTTCAAAATGTGAAAAAATTTATGAGCATATTGCTCGGCTGTGTGCTGTTTGCCGTCGGTTTTAACCTGTTTTTAGGACCTAATGAATTGAATGCGGGCGGCATCTCTGGCTTGGCCATGATTTTGACGCATATTTTGGGAAAAGGTTCTATCGGTGTAATTACCGCGTTGGTAAACCTGCCGCTTTTCGCCATTGCCGGCCTGAAAATCGGCAAGAAGTTTTTCTTCGGTTCCCTGGTGGGTATGCTTTTGAGCTCTACGGCGCTGGATGTGTTTTCGTTTCTCCCTGCGGTGCAGGTGGAGCCGCTGGTGGCGGCGCTGTATGGCGGCGCGCTTTGCGGTGTAGGCGTGGGTTTGGTGTTTATTGTTGGCGCTTCCACAGGCGGCTCGGATATTATCGTCCGGCTGCTGAAAATGCGTTGGCAGCATGTGCCGATCGGAACGATTACCATTGCTTTTGATCTTTGCGTGGCGGCGCTGACTGGTATAACCTTTGGTAACGTTGCCAGCGCTTTATACAGTGGCGTGGCTATTTTCGTTACCGGTCAGGTGATGGATGCGGTGATTTATCGATTTGATTATTCTAAGGTTGTATTGATCGTTTCCAATCAGCACGAAGCAGTGGCGCAGATGATACAAAATGACTTGGATCGTGGCGTCACCTATCTGCAAGGTGAGGGTGCGTACAGCAAACAGCAGAAAAAGGTAATTTTGACTGTGGTGAAGCGTCAGCAGATCGCAGAGTTAAAGCGTTTGGTGGTGGAAATTGACCCCAATGCGTTTATCGTGGTGCAGGACGCACACCAGGTTTTGGGTGAAGGCTTTGCCCGTTATTCCAAGGATGCACTGTAAGGGGTGGGGAGTATGAAACGGATTTGGATTATGGCTATGATCTTGTGCTTGCTGCTTTCCGGTTGCGCGGCGATCACAGGCGGCAGCTATGTCCATGAAGTGCCTCATCAGGTTCAGGGAAATCCCAATTTGGGTGAGGACATGCTGGCGCAAAATTACGATCAGCTGTACCGCACCTTGGAGGAAATGGCGGAGAGCGGCACCAAGCGCGGCGTGATATATATCTCCATGTATGACAGCGCAACTTTTGAGGGAGATATGGAAAGAGCCGTGGATGCGGTGATGGAAGAAAATCCTATTGCTGCTTATGCCGTGAACACCATTCGTTGGGAGTTGAATATGGCAGATGGGCAAAGAACGGTTTCGGTGAATATTTATTATAACCACGATCGGACAGAGATCTTGAAGATTCGTCGGGTTTCTGATATGCAAAAAGCCCAGCAGATGATTTATGATGAGATTGCAGACAGCAATTCCGGCTTTGTGCTTTATATTGAGAATTATCAGGAGACAGATTTTGTGCGGCTGGTGAATGAGTACGCATTTTCCTATCCAAACGAAGTAATGGAAGCACCCCAAGTGACAGCAAATGTTTATCCTCAGTCGGGCAGCACCCGGGTGGTGGAACTGGATTTTCAGTATCAAACGGGAATAGATGCCTTGCACAGCATGAAAGATATCGTGCGGCCGATTTTTGAGGCGGCGAAGGTTTATGTCAGCGGCAGCGGTGAGGTGCGGCTGAAATATGCACAGCTTTATTCGTACCTTATGAATCGGCATACATACGATATTCAGCCGACAAATATTCCGGCGTACAGCTTGCTTTGTCACGGAGTGGGAGATTCCCGGGCGTTCGCTACGGTTTATGCTGCTATGTGCAGAATTTCGGGGTTGGATTGTCAGGTGGTGAGCGGCACTCGCTATGGGGAAACGTGGCATTGGAACATCATCCGATATGGTGGGAATTATTATCACGTGGATCTGCTCCGGGACGGCTTATCGGGAGGTTTCCAGGTGCTGACGGAGGATCAGATGCAAGGATATACCTGGGATTATTTTGAGTAACGTTGAAACAGGCCTTTGCTGTAAAAGCAAGGGTCTGTTTTTTGCAAAAAAGTGTTGACAAACAAAAAGAATCTGTTATAATAGCACTTGTTCCGCGGGTGTAGCTCATCCGGTAGAGCGCCACCTTGCCAAGGTGGAGGTAGCGAGTTCGAGCCTCGTCACCCGCTCCAATAAAAAAAGACCTTTGTCGGCAGACAAAGGTCTTTTTTTATTGTTCCTGGACGATGTCACTTTGCATTTTTCCCAAAATGCGGCTTAATTCTTCCGCTTTGAAGGGGTCGATTTTTTTCCATTTTCCACCCAATTCCTGCATAAAACGGTCTGCTTTTTGCCGGTAGACGGTGTGACTGCCGTCAGAAAGGGAAAGAATAATATGAAAGTCGCTGCCGGGTGCGGTTTCCGGGTCTTCGTCCGGCGTGCCATAGGGATCAATGCGGCGCAGGTAGTTGAGAATTTTATGCATTTTTGCGGTGTTGTTATAATGCCGCCAGGTGTTAATTTTGCCGTTTTCGTAGGTGACGGTTATGGAGGTTACCACCTGATATTTGGGCGGTTCGGTTTTTTGGAACATGTGACAGCCCCATAAAAGCAGCGCCGGCAGCGCCAATGCGGCTAGAAGTTTAATAAAATGCTTTTTCAATTCGGATCCCACCTTTTTATTAGGATGCGTCTGTGGACATAGTTTATAGGTGAAAAATCCAGTAAAAATTAACGGAAAAATCCATAAAAAATCGCTCTGCTTCGGCAGAGCGATTTTCGTTTTACAGTTCGCAGTTGTTTACGGTTCTGGGGAAGGGCAGTACGTCGCGGATATTACCCATGCCGGTCAGATACATGACCATGCGCTCAAAGCCCAGGCCGTAGCCTGCATGACGGCAGCTGCCGTAGCGGCGCAGATCCATATACCACCAGTAATCCTCGGGATTGAGGCCCAGCTCTGCCATGCGTGCCTCAACCACATCCAGGCGCTCCTCACGCTGGCTGCCGCCGATAATCTCACCGACACCGGGAACGAGGCAGTCTGCTGCTGCAACAGTCTTGCCGTCCTCGTTCAGGCGCATGTAGAAAGGCTTGATGTTCTTGGGATAATCGGTGACAAAGACAGGCTTTTTGTATACTTCCTCCGTGAGATAGCGCTCATGCTCGGTCTGAAGAACGATGCCCCACTTTACAG
>JAZNFY010000002.1:0-26950 GCA_045589195.1 Faecousia sp.
CATCTGCTTAAACTCACCTGTGTATCGTTTGTTCGGTATTCCTTTAGGCATAATAAAAGCACCCCATTTCTTAGTACAAGTATATCATACTTGTCTAACAAATGGGGTGCAGTTCAAAAGGCACAGCGGGTTTTGATTTACTTACCGTAGTAGGCGTTCAAGTACATTTGCTTGATTTCGCTCATGAGGGGGTAACGGGGGTTGGCACCGGTGCACTGGTCGTCAAAAGCTTGTTCCACCATGTCATCCAGACGGGCCAGGAAGTCGGCTTCGTCGATGCCGTAATCCTTGATCGTCTTCTTAATGCCCACCCGGGTTTTCAGTTCCTGAATGGCAGCAATGAGGCTTTCCAGTTTTTCTTCATCGGTAGTGCCGCTCAGCCGCAGGTAATCTGCAACCTCAGCGTATCGGGAGAGGGTATGGGGGTGGTCATACTGGGAGAAAGTACCCATTTTTACAGGAACTTCTGCGGCGTTGAACCGAAGAATTTCTTCGATCAGCAGAGCGTTGGCAATGCCGTGGGGCAGATGGTGGAACGCACCCAGCTTGTGCGCCATGGAGTGGCAGACACCCAGGAAGGCATTGGCAAAAGCCATGCCGGCCATGGTGGCGGCGTTGGCCATATTCTCCCGGGCCCGGGGCTCGTTGGGACCGTTATCGTAGCACTTGGGCAGATTTTCAAAGACAAGCTTCAAACTGCGAAGTGCCAGACCGTCGGTGTAGTCCGTTGCCAGCATGGAGGCGTAAGCTTCCAGAGCGTGGGTCACGGCGTCGATACCGGAGGCGGCGGTGAGGCCCTTGGGGGCGTTCATCATCATATCCGCATCCACGATGGCCATCTTGGGCATCAATTCATAGTCAGCCAGGGGATACTTGACACCGGTGACTTCGTCGGTGATAACAGCGAAGGGGGTGACCTCGGAGCCGGTACCGGCAGAAGTGGGGATCGCTACAAAGTAAGCCTTTTCGCCCATCTTGGGGAAGCCGTACACACGCTTGCGGATATCCACAAAACGCATGGCCATATCTTGGAAATCTGCATCGGGATGCTCGTAGAGCACCCACATGATCTTGCCGGCGTCCATGGCAGAGCCGCCGCCGATGGCGATGATCAGATCCGGCTGGAAGGCGCGCATTTCCTCAGCACCCTCTCTTGCGCAGGCAAGGGTGGGGTCGGGAGCAACATTATAAAACACAGTGTGGGTGATGCCCAGTTCGTCCAGCTTTTCTTCTACGGGCTTGGTGTAGCCGTTTTGATACAAGAATGTGTCGGTGACAATAAAGGCCTTCTTCTTGCCAGAGAGTTCTTCCAGGGCTACGGGCAGAGAGCCTTTTTTAAAGTAAACCTTTTCAGGAGCGCGGAACCACAGCATATTTTCCCTCCGTCGTGCAACAGTTTTTACATTGATCAGGTGGCGAACGCCAACGTTTTCAGATACGGAATTGCCGCCCCAGCTGCCGCAGCCCAGGGTCAGGGACGGGGGCAGGCGGAAGTTATACAGGTCGCCGATGCCGCCCTGTGCAGAGGGAGTATTCACCAGAATGCGGCATGCTTTCATTCTTTGGGAGAATGCGTTGAGCTTGTCGGTGGCGGTGCGGGTGCTCAGGTAGATGGCTGCGGTGTGACCAAAGCCGCCGTCTTCCAGCAGGGTCTGGGCTTTATCCAGCGCTTCTTCGAAGGTTGAGGCCCGGTACATAGCCAGGACAGGGGAGAGCTTTTCGTGGGCGAAGGGCTCGGAAATGTCCACACTCTCCACTTCACCGATGAGGATCTTGGTTTTCTCAGGCACTTCCACACCTGCCAGTTTGGCAATGGTTACAGCGTTCTGGCCAACGATTTTGGCGTTGAGGTTACCGTTAATGAGCAAAACGGCGCGAACCTTATCCCGCTCTTCTTCGTTGAGGAAGAAGCAGCCACGGGCAGCAAATTCGTCGCGGGCTGCATCGTAAACGGAGTCCATGACAATTACGGATTGTTCGGAGGCACAGATCATACCGTTATCAAAGGTCTTGGAGTGAATGATGGAGGAGACCGCCATGACGATGTCGGCACTGTCGTCGATGATAGCCGGAGCGTTGCCGGCGCCGACGCCCAGAGCGGGCTTGCCGGAGGAGTAAGCGGAGTGAACCATGCCCGGACCGTTGGTGGCCAGGGTCATATCACAGCTGTGCATGACCTGGGTGGTCAGCTCCAAAGAGGGTTGATCGATCCAACCGATGATGTCTTCCGGAGCACCGGCTTCCACGGCTGCTTCCAGGACGATCTTTGCGGCAGCGATGGTGCTTTCCTTTGCTCTGGGGTGGGGGCTGATGATGATTCCGTTACGGGTTTTCAGACAGATCAAGGTCTTAAAAATTGCGGTAGCGGTGGGGTTGGTGGTGGGAATGACCGCAGCGATGACACCGATGGGTTCAGCAATCTTCTGAATGCCGAAAGACGGATCGTCTTCCAACACGCCGCAGGTCTTTTCGTGCTTGTATGCGTTGTAAATATATTCAGAGGCGTAGTGGTTCTTGATGACCTTATCTTCCACCACACCCATGCCGGTTTCGGCAACTGCCATCTTGGCAAGAGGGATGCGGGCCTGGTTGGCGGCGGTGGCGGCAGCAAGGAAAATTGCGTCTACCTGCTCCTGGGTATAGGTAGCGAATTTCTTTTGCGCTGCCCGGACGCGGGCGATGGCCTCGGAAAGTTCCTGAGTGTTGGTTACGGGGTTGTACTGATTTGCCATAATAATCACCTTTTCCTTCCGGTAATTTTCAATCGATTATTTTGTATCGATTTCTTTCTGCTGTTATAATAGCAAGATAGCAGACGATTGTCAACAATTACGATAACAAAATATCGATATAATAATACGAATAATTTATGGATAGTGCACAAACACTGTTACGCGGCGTAGAGGATAAATAAAAGTTTGAAAATCTTGCGGGTACGGATATTTTTGACAGGGGCGAAGCCAAGCGTACTGCTGTGCATTTTTATATATCAATTTTACAAAAAAAGACTGTATATTGGGGTGAAGTTGGTTGACAAACGGGAATTGACTCGTTAAGATATTGTTAAGTCGTTATTCCTTTGAAAACGGCGGAAATTATAAGAATTTTTGAGGTGTTTCGATGTATACGATCAAAAAGATCACCAGCTCTCCCGTAGTGGATTTTGCGGCAGAAGAACTGAAAAAGTACTTGCGCATGATGATGCCCCGTTGCGGTGAAATTCCTATTACCTACGAGCCCGAGGCAAAGGATGGTTTCCGCTTGGGTCTGATGACGGATTTCGGCCTTTCCGTAGAAGAAGCAGATGATCCTGCGCTGGATGATATTGTGCATGTGGATACCGACGAAAAGGGCGGTATCATTGCCGGCAGCAACTGCCGCAGCGTGCTGCTTGCGGTTTATCGCTATCTTCGGGAAAACGGTTGCCGCTGGTTGTTCCCGGGCATTGACGGCGAGTATATTCCTATTCGGGAGATCGCACCTACCAAGTATCACAAAATGGCCGACTGCCGTTTCCGCGGTCAGTGCAACGAAGGCGCAGAAGCCCAGTACAATATGATGGAGACCATCGATTTTTCTCCCAAGATCGGCTTGAATGTATACATGCTGGAATTTGATATTCCCATGGGTTATTACAGCAGCTGGTATAATCACCGTCATAACGACACCTATCGTCCCGAACCGGTGACCAAGGACACAGTGCTCCAATGGAAGCGGATGTGCGAAGTGGAGATGACCAAGCGGGGCCTTCAATTCCACGATAGAGGTCACGGCTGGTCTGTGGAGTCCTTTGGTTTTGACAGTGGTGGTGACTGGCGCAAGGTGGGAGAAGGCGAAGATCTTTCCCACATCGGAAACGGTAAGTACATTGCAAAAATTAACGGAAAGCGCGCCTTCTATCGGGGCAGCCCTATGGATACCAATTTCTGTATGTCTAACCCCGAGGCCCGGAAGCTTTTTGTGGATTGCGTTGCCGATTATGCAGAGAAGCAGAATAATGTGGATTATCTGCACATTTGGCTGGCAGACAGCAAGAATAATCACTGTGAATGTGACGAGTGTGTCAAGAAGGATACTGCGGACTGGTATGTAATCCTGCTCAACGAGATCGACGAAGAGTTGACTCGCCGGAATTTGGATTCTCACCTGGTGTTTATCGTTTACTCTGACTTGCTTTGGGCGCCTCGGGAGCAGAAGATCAAAAATCCTAAGCGGTTCTCCATGCTCTTTGCGCCCATTACCCGGGTGTACGATGAATCTTATGCTGTGAAGCCCGATATGGATTCCTATACCGGCTATCACAGAAATGATCATATCCTCCCCAGAGGCATGGGTGAGAATCTGGCATGCCTTGTCAAGTGGCAGGAAATGTATACCGGTGATGCCATGGCCTATGAGTATCACTTCTGCTGGGTGCATCTGGTAGATCCGGGCTTTATGTCCATTGCCAAGCGGGTTCATGAGGATATCATTAGTCTGAAAGGCTGCGGTCTTCGGGGCTTTATTGAAGATCAGAGCCAGCGAAACTATTTCCCAACAGGCTTTCCTATGTATGTTTACGGCAACACTCTGTTTGATAACAGTCTGACTATGGAACAACTGGAAGAGGATTATTTCTCTCATGCTTTTGGCGAGAACTGGCAGCTGGCCCGGGATTATCTGCAAAAGATCAGCGATTTGTTTGATTTTGAATATATGATCCGTTATCCGGTGTTCGGTGTCTGCCGCGGTTCTACGGAAGATCCTGCTATGGCGGTGCAGCTGAGTAAGGTGGATGCTGTGGTGGATGCGTTCCGGGACACGATTGAGCAAAATCTGATTCAACCAGCCCGGGCAAGCTCCGTTTCCTGGCAGCTGCTGGCGGAGCACGGAGATTTCTGCAAGTATTTTGCAAAAGTGTTCCGACTTCGGGCAGAGGGTAAGGATGAGCAGGCACTGGAAGAATTTGAAAATATGCGTAAATTCATGGCACCCAAGGAGCCCCGCTTGCAGCGGTATTTCGATCATAGCCAGTTCTTCGGCTGTGTGGGCAGCATTCTGAAAAAGACCTATAAGGCAAGATAAAATAAGAAGGCCGGTGGATTTTTCCACCGGCCCTTTATGTGTGAATTGGATTATTTGGCGGGAGCTTTGATCTTGTTCAGCTGGGCGTTCAGGTCCAGCAGCTGCTCCTTGGTGAACTTGGCGTTCATCATACCGCCGGCCATGGTGATCAGCCGCAGTACAGTAAAGCCGTTCATCATGGTCATCATGTCGGCAGTCATTTCAAAGCCCATGACCTTGCCGTCGCCTTCCTTGCCATCCTTCTTGCCGCCCATCATCTTCGCCATAATACCGGCGAAAATCAGTTTGCCACGGACGGTGGAGAGCACAGTGCCCATCTTGTCGTTGAGGGACAGGTAGCCTTCGGGCATTTCCACGTCGAACCAGTTAAGAATTGCGCCCTCTTCCACCAGACGGTATGCAGTGTTGAAGGTGTCAACCTTACGGATAATGCTTTCGTCCTTCAAATCGCCGGACACGGCAACCAGTTTGGTCTCGCCGGCATTGGGCACGTCGAAGTAGAAGAAGTGGTCTGCTGCTTCTTTGACACCCATAGATACGCCGTTGGCGAACAGTTCTACGGTGGGCTGGTTGGAGTAGACGGTTACCTTGGTTACGTCTTCCACTCTGTCCACATAGCGCTTGCCACACAGGTGTACGAAGGGTTCGTCGGAGAGCCATGCCTTGTAGGCGTAGAAGGAGTCCTTCTTGTACTTGCGGTCCATGGTTACCAGACCCTTGTGGTTCTGGCCGTTTTCGCCGCCTTCGTTACGGGCATCTGCGCCGAAGTCAAACATGTTCCATACGTGGGTGGCCCACATATACTTCCGGGTGAACAGCTGCTTGATCAGCTCTTCGTGGTAGTATGCCTGATATTCCTCGGTGTAGTCGCCCTGACGGGGATCGGAGGTGTGCCAGTTGAGCGCCTCACAGCCGTATTCGGAGCAGCCGATGGGAATATTGGGGTGCGTCTTGTGGAATTTGTCGAACCAGGGGCCGTTCATATCGGTGTCACCACCGTACCAGCCGAAGTAGTGGTTGTAAGATACTACATCGGGGATTTGCAGGTAAGGATCGTCCATTTTGCACATGGAAACCGCTGCAATGGTGGTCAGCCGGGTCTTATCCATTTCGTGGCACAGGTCATTGAGGATCCGGTGGTTTTCCAGCAAATCGTCGTCGCTGCCGCCGATGGAGATCTCATTGGACAGACCCCAAACCACGATGCAGGGGTGGTTGTAGTTCTGACTGATCAGCTCTTTCATCTGGCTGATGGTGTTTTCCCGGCCGGTGGGCATGTGCTTGGAAATGTAGGGAATTTCCGCCCAGATCACAAGACCCTTTTCGTCGCACAGATCGTAGAAATACTGATTGTGTTGATAGTGTGTAAGGTGAATGGTGGTAGCGCCCATTTCCATGATCAGGTCAATGTCCTCTTCGTGGTGCTCGGGAAGCAGCGCATTACCCAGGCCCCAGCGGTCCTGGTGACGGCTCACGCCACGCAGGGGATACTCCTCACCGTTGAGGATGAAGCCGTTTTCTGGATCAATTTTGAAGGTGCGGCAGCCGAAACGGGTGCATACGTTGTCGATGACGTTGCCGTCTTCCAGAAGCTCTGCCTCGCAGCAGTACAGGTAAGGATCCTTGCGGCCGTTCCACAGGTGAACGTTTTCAATGGTGAACTTGGCCACGGTGTCGTTGCTTTCTTGCTGTGCTACCACATTTTCTTCTGCATCGTAAATGGTGTAGCGAATGGTCTGACCCAGCTTGCCGTTGGTAACGAATACTTCTGCTTCCACCTGTGCGGTGGCACCGTCTACGGTGGGAGTGACCTTGATGCCGGGCGCGCCGTAGTAATCAAGATCAAAATGGCTTTCCTTGACGCAGATCAGATTCACATCCCGGTAAAGACCGCCGTAGAAAGTGAAGTCTGCCATCTGGGGGTAAACGATCTCGTTGGGGGAGTTGTCCACAGCAATGACCAGCAGGCTGTTGACGCCCAGCTGCTCGGTGATGTCCACGCGCCAGGTGGAGTAGCCGCCGTCGTGATGAGCCAGCTTTTTGCCGTTCATGTAAACATCGGCAGAAGAGTTGGCACCCTTGATTTCCAGATAGTAGCGGTCTGCTTCGGGCAAATTCATCTTGTTCAGGGTTTTGGCGTAGTAGCCGGTGCCGCGATAGTAGTCGTTATCGCCGTCCTGGCCGTCAATGGCGTTCCAGCAATGGGGAACGTTCACAAAATCCCACTTGCTGTCGATCTCGGTGGGGATTTGGGTGGCCTGTTTGGTGAAGGCCCATTTTTTGTTGATATTTAAAATGGTTCTCATGTTTTAAGTCCCTCCTGTTTGTTCGTTTTGTCAAGGATATCATATCATATTTCCGGAAAAATGCAATAAACAGATTGTGTCAAAAGGTGGTTTTCCGTTCTTTTCGGCAGATAGTGCCACATTTTTTCGTATTTGTTCCACAGTTGCGAATAAAAATATTTTTCGAATTGGCATATAGCGGTTGATTTTTTCCTGGTTTTCGATATAATGTTATTGAAAAATGGCGGGACTGTGCCTGCCGGCGCGGCGGATGATTTGCCGCCGTTAAATATAATAAGGAGATATTGTACATGATTATTACGCAAAAGAAACCCGTAGATGAAGTTATGGCAATGGTGGGCGATGCCAAAACTGTGGCGCTTGTGGGTTGCGGAAGCTGTGCGACTGCCTGCCAGACTGGTGGTGAAGCACAGATCGCGGAGTTGACTCAGATTTTGGAAGCTGCCGGCAAGAAAGTGGTTGCCACTACCGTATGCGATTATTGCTGTATGAATTTGGGCGTTAAGACCAAGATGAAGGCTATCAATGCCGCCAATCCGGACTGCGTGATTTGCATGTCCTGCGGCGACGGCGTGCAGTGTGTTGCCAAGAATGCGGCGGATAAGCCGGTTTATCCCTCTAATAACACCATGTATCTGGGTGAAGCCGTGAAGTTCGGCGTGTGGGAAGAAGCCTGCCGTTTCTGCGGTGAGTGCGTACTGGGCCAGACCGGCGCAGTTTGCCCCATTACCCAGTGCGCCAAGAGCCTGGTCAACGGTCCCTGCGGCGGTCAGAAGAATGGCAAGTGCGAAGTCAATCCTGAAAATGACTGCGCATGGATCAAAATTTATCATCGCCTGGAAGCCACCGGCGAGCTGGATAAGCTTACCAAGACACGGGAAGATAAGGGTCATGGCGATTTTGCCTATCCCAGAACCATTAGTTTGAGGGGGAAGAAATAATGAGCTTACTGAAAGACGCGCTGGAATCCGGCAAATTTGGCATTACTGCTGAAATGGCGCCCCCCAAGGGCTATGATTTTACAGAGCAGATGGAAGCTGCCGAGCTGCTGAGCGGCAAGGTGCATGGCGTCAACGTCACCGATATGCAGTCTGCCAGCTTGAAGGCAACGGGCCTGGGCTTGTGCATTAAACTGAAACAGGCGGGCGTGGAGCCCATTTTGCAGATGACCGGCCGTGACCGTAACCGCATGGCGCTGATGGGCGATGCCCTGGCAGCTGCCAGCTTCGGCATTGACACCATGCTGGCTCTAACCGGTGATCACCCTGTGGTGGGCGACTGCCGGGATGCAAAGCCTGTCTATGATCTGGACTCCGTGGGTATTTTGAAGATGCTCTCCAAAATGGAGCAGACCAACTGTGATTGCGGTGGCAATGAATTGGCCGGCGGCGCACCCAGTTTCTACAAGGGCGCTGCGGTGACACCTGTTTACGAGCCCATGTTCTTGCAGATCAACAAGCTGCGTCAAAAGGTGGAAGCCGGCGCAATGTATGTCCAGACTCAGGGCATTTTCGATTTGGATCACTATAAGCGCTTCCTGGAAGCGGTGGACAAGGCCGGTATCAAGGTACACATCATGGCAGGCATCATTCCTTTGAAGGCTGCCGGTATGGCCAAGTACATGAATGAGAATGTTCCCGGTATTGATGTGCCTCAGCACATGATCGACCGCCTGGCCGCTGCTGCCGCAGAGGGCAAGGAGAAGGGCGTTAAGGGTCTTCCCATGCAGCTGGGCATTGAAATGGCGGCGGAGATGATCGCCAAGATCAAGGACGAGCATCTGGGCGACGGCGTGCACATCATGGCCATCGGCGCAGAAAAGAACGTCCCCACCATTCTGGAAAAGGCTGGACTTACCATTTGATCATACATAAAAAGAGCCTCCGTCGGGAGGCTCTTTTTTCTTGCATTGGGGCAGAATATGGCATATAATAAGGTATCAAGACCAAGCGGGGAAGAGAAAATGAAGATATGGCAGCATTTTAAGACCATTACAAGGCATAAATGGATCGTGATGACGGACTGCTTCCGGGTAGGTCTTTACTGGCAGGGTTTGACTCACGATCTTTCCAAATATTCTCCTACGGAATTTTTTGTGGGTGCCAGGTATTATCAGGGCAACCGCAGTCCCAACGCGGCAGAGCGGCAGGACAAGGGATACAGCGAGGCATGGATGCACCACAAGGGTCGCAATCGTCATCATTATGAATATTGGTCGGATATGAACATGGAAACCCGTCGTTATGAGCCGGTGGCTATGCCCAGAAAATACTTGGTGGAGCAGCTGATAGACCGCCGGGCGGCATGCGTGGTCTACCAGGGGAAAAAATACACTTCCGGCTCGCCCCTGGCGTATTTTATGGGCAGCCGGGAGCGGGAACTGATGCACCCGGAAAACCGCCGGCAGCTGGAATATCTTTTGACCATGCTGCAAGACCGGGGAGAGCGGGAGACTTTCCGTTACCTTCGCCGGGAACTGCTGAAAGGCAAACCTTTCCCCTGGGAACAGGAATAGACCGACCGTTCCGGGGTATAATGAAAATGTTGTAAGGCAAAAGGGAAAAAACAGGAAAATAATTCTTGACATTTTTTCTCTTGTGGGTATAATAATATCCGTGCTTAATGCGGAGTCAAGGATACAGAGGATTAGTGTAACGGTAGCACACCGGACTCTGACTCCGTTTGCGGGGGTTCGAATCCCTCATCCTCTGCCATCAAAGGGCTACAAAAAAGATATAGCCACAGAAAAGCTCTGATTTTATCAGGGTTTTTTCTGTTTTTAAGGCAAACTTTTAGTTTTCGGTTTGTGCGTACAAAAAAGATATTTTTCTCGAGCAAGACTTGAACTTTCACCAATTGCTTTTTCTTGCGTGTATGTTTTCATATTTTCAACTCCTATATTGAATGCAACCCTGCTATTCTCAAAAATAGCAGGGTCTTTTCATGTCTGCTGGGGAACACATAAGGTCTATTAGGAGATAGTAGTTAAATGGTTCGTCTTGTATAATATATTGTTACACGATTTTTATTTATCGCAATGCGATAAATAATTATTGACATTCTTTTAAAAATGTGATATACTGAACGCAATAGATACAGGAGGTTTATTCGTATGAAGCAGAAGTTTTTTTCAAACTGGTTAAAAGTAGTTTTAATCGGAGTCGCGCTTTGCGGATTGGTTGTGTATGCCTTGGTTGTCCCTATGTACGGTATGAGCTTACGCTCGCAGTATCCGGAATTCTCCAATCGGTTTTGGCCCTGGCTTCTTTTTATTTGGGTTTCCGGTATTCCTTGTTTCACTGTACTTGGCTATGCATGGAAGATTGCGACCAATATTGGTAACGATCGGTCCTTTACGGATCAGAATGCATCTCTATTAAAAACCATCTCCATTTTATCAGCTTTGGATGCTGCATTCTTTTTCATTGGTAATATTGTGTTACTCTTCTTGAATATGAGCCATCCGGGTGTAGTTATCGCTTCGCTTGTAATCGTCTTTGTGGGTGTTGCAGTCGCTGTGGCTTCTGCCGCATTATCCCATCTGGTTAAAAAGGCGGCTGTACTGCAAGAGCAAAGTGATTGGACCATATAAGGAGATTTGCGATGGACGGAGAGATTATTTTCAATATTGATGTAATGCTCGCAAAAAGAAAAATGAGCGTTACAGAGTTAGCAGAAAAAGTGGGTATCACAATTGCAAATGTTTCGGTACTGAAGAACGGAAAAGCAAAAGCCTTGAAAATCTCGACACTGATAAAGCTTTGCGAAGCCTTGGATTGCCAACCTGGAGACATCTTAGAGTACAGGAAGGGGCAATAATATGAAGCGCAAATACGCACGCTATCCAATCATAATGAGCACCTGTGCATTACTCTGTTTTATAGCAGTTGTCATTATGTTCGCAGGGGTAGTACAGCCCCTTTGGGGACGAATGTTAATTCTCATCTTGCCGGCATTGATCCTTGGCTTTGTTGCCTTCTTTGCGGTAAAGGGCAAGCTGGGTGTTTTTGCAACGACTATCTGGACAACGATTCTGTCCATTGTTCTTTTACTGGCTTCGGTATTCTATGTGTTCCTTCTTGTCATATGGACAGCGACGACTATAACTACCGACATTCAGTATTATAGCCGAGCTTACGCACAGATCGATGAAAAAGATGTGGTAGAGAAAATTTTCCCTGAAGCCATCCCTGCCGATGCCACGGACATTGTATTTACTTACACCCCTCAATTTTTACAAGGCGGAGAGGTGTTTGAACTGTCCTATACTACGATGAATGAGAAATTAACAGAGTGGACGACTCTTCTTCAAAAGGAAGCTGAGTGGATCGGTTCCAATCGCGAATGGCATTCAGAAAACAACTGGTCTTTTGACGGCATTGAGGCAACACGGTATCTGCTTGATTGGGACGGTGGCTTCAACCATGGCGAGATGTGTTATGTTTTGATCGACGAAACAATGGGGCGTATTACATTTTACTATTCGATTTGGTGATAGCCTAAAAAGCATATCGCCCAATAAATTGAGCTTCGAGGGGGAAAACAAAAGATATGGGCAAAACAGAAAAAACCATATTGATAGTATTGTTGATTATTCTCGCATTAATAGTTGGCACATTCCTTTTGATTGGTGCTCTTTGGAGCGGTGCACTTAATTTTATGCTTCCAAATGAAATCGCAGCTTACCACAGTCCCGATGGAGAATATTCACTCGTTTTTGAGCAAATGGGTGACCCAGCATGGCCATTTGGTCAAACAGACGTGCGTCTAACCCTTAAAAACAATAATGGTAAAATTATTGAGCGTGTATCTACACAACTTAACGATGACGGTACGAATGCGAGCGAAAATAATATTGCCTCTATTTCGTGGAACAGTGATGAGGTAGTTGTTGTTTTGAGAGCTTCTGAAATGAAAGACAAGGAAGTTTCAATATCATATGATAACAGTTAACCAACTTCCAATTGGCCAACAGTATTTATGTTAGAGTTCGAATTCATACGCAAAAACGGCAAAAATATCTTTTTTGTAGCTCATAAACATTAAAATCCCGACCACAATTGTGGCCGGGATTTTAATTTTGTAACGGGAGAGGGATTCAGGCTGATCTAAATGCGACAGCCCGATGGGCTGTCGTCCGGCATATCGCCAACCACATTTGTGGTTGGCATTTTTGTATTTTACTTTTGAAGACTATGAAAAATTACTACGTTTTTGGGACGCTGTTCCAGCAGAAAATGTCGCGTGCAAACATGGACAGGGGATAGAACAGATGCTATACTTATTGTGTACCTTGCAACCGGCAGAAAACAGTATCTGTATAGAAGGAGATCCATTTTATGAAAAATTCTTCTTTGTCTATATCCTTAGCCGGCGAATCTGTTCAGGTTTTATTGGATGCGTTGCTGCTTTTCGATCGATTTGATTGGGATGTGGCACGGCATTGCAATGCAGAATTTGAATTGCACATTATTCTTTCCGGTTCCTGCGTTTTGGATGTGAACGACCAAAGATATCCTCTTTCTGTGGGCAGTGCTATTGTGATCGCGCCAAATCAATTCCATAGCTCCGGTCAGGTCTCGGATGTATTTGAGCGGCTGTCGATTAGTCTGGTTGCAGACAAGAACGGCCGTGTGTTTGATCTGCTGCGCAGGTTAAGCGCACTTCCTGTTTTCCGTTTAACAGAGGCACAGCTGGGTATTTGCAGACAGCTGCTGCAAGAAGTGAATACCACCGGTTTGTTTCATGAAGAGTTGAGTCATGCTTACCTTACAGCCCTTTTGGTGGATGTATTACGGTTAGTATATTCCGATTATTCTGCTGTTGGAAGTTCGTCGAAACAAGAGGGGTATAAACCCTATAACATTATAGATAATTTCTTTTCTTCGTGGCCTTCTCCCGTTGGTTCGGAGCAGGAGCTGGCGCGTTTGCTCCATTTGTCCCGGCGGCAGCTTAACCGCATTTTGCTGCAACATTACGGTATGACCTTCCGCGAAAAGCTGATGCGTTCAAAAATGGATTATGCCGCCTGGCTCTTGCGAACCACCGACAGGCGGGTCAGTGAGATCGTAAGAATGGTGGGTTATAGCACCGAATCCTCGTTTTTCAGTTCGTTCAAAAAATATTTTGGCATAACGCCAATGAAATATCGGCAGGTTGTCCGATAATGTTTTTCCAATATTAAGGAAGTGAGTAAAAATGCGTAATCCCAAAGGCTGCTGGCTCCAATGTGCCGTTGCAGCGCTGGCTTTTTTCTGTGCGCTGGGATTAAATGTTAATGCTTTTTCTGTGTATATTCCTTATTTGACCCGGTTGCTGGAATTAACACCAAATCAAAGCGCCGGTTTTTTGATGGTGCGCGGTCTTTTTTCTGCTGTAGCGGTATATTTTGCCAGATACTACTATGAAAAATTGGAGATCCGCTGGGGTTATACACTGGTACTGATCATGTGCGTGGCTGCGTTGGCGATTTATTCCGCTGCTACCGGTTTTGTAGGTCTGTGTGTTGCTTCTGTGATCAGCGGCATCAGCTGCGGACTGGGAAGTATGTACCCTGTGGCCATATTGATCCATCGCTGGTTTCCCAAGCATGAAGGCCTGGCAATGGGCATTTGCGCGTCCAGTTCCGGCCTTGCAATTACAATCGGTGCGCCGGTGATTACTTATTTTGTTGAAACATACTCGATGCAGTTGGCGATGTATGTGGAGCTTGGCTTTATTTTGTTATGCGCCGCGATTTGCCTTCTGTTTTTGCGGAATTATCCGGATCAACCGCTGCACTTTACTCGTAAGGTTAAGGAAGAAAAGCATTCTGTTCGCCTGAACGGCATGTTTTTCGCAATTTTATCCCTGGGAATTATGGGAGAGGCGATTTCTTTTTTAACGATCCATTACAGCGCGGAGCAATTTGATCCTTACCGGGTTTCTGCAATTGTGTCTGTTGCCGGCGCATTTTTGATCGGTGCAAAGTTCCTGCTGGGTGAATTGTTTGACCTGTGGGGCGGCTATCGAACAAACTGGCTGTTCTTTTCTTTTGCCATTATCGGATGTCTGCTGTTCAGCGTTGGCGGTATGGCCGGACATATTCCCGCGTTTATTGCTGCCGGCCTGTACGGCGTTGGCCTGTCGGTGCAGACTGTGGGAACCGCAGCCTATGCCAGGGATCTTTCCAAACCGGAAAATTTTGTGGCAACGCAGCAGCAATATCAGTTTGCGTCATTGCTGGGCGCTCCGGTATGTACGCTGATCGCAGGTCCGGTAGCAACCGTTACCGGCAGTTACCGGGGGTTTTACTTAATCGTTGCCGGATTTACGGTATTTGCAGCCATTGTGATCCAATATTCTTACAGGAAAATAAAACGCTGAGATGGTTTTCGGCGTATAATTTTTGAATTAATTTTTTTAAAGGAGAATTGTTATGAAAAAAGGATTTTATACTGCGTTAGGCACACCTTTGGATGAAAACGGCAATTTTATTCCCGGCAGCATGGCCTGCCAAATCGAGCGGCAGATCGAAGCCGGTGTTTCCGGCCTTCTGGTCATGGGTTCTATGGGCCAGATGTCTTGCATTAAGCAGTCGGAATACGGCAAGGTTGCGGCAGAGAGCGTTAAAGCCGTAAAAGGTCGGGTTCCGGTATTGGTGGGCGTAACGGATGTGTCCATTCACCGGGTCATGGAGCGGGTAGAGGCGTTAAAGGACATCGAGGGTATCGACGGTATCGTTTCTACGGTTCCTTATTATAGCCCGGTGACGCAGGATAACATTTACAAGTTCTATAATGAAATTGCCAACCGTTCCGGTAAAGCGGTTTATTTGTATGATTTGCCGGTGGTAACACAGACGGCGATCGACCCGACAACCGTTATGAAGCTGTGGAAGAATCCGCTGATCAAGGGCATCAAGTCCGGTAATATGGTCACCCACAGACAGCTGCTGCTTGCTGAGGATCGCCCTGCTGATTTTGCCATGATGTACAGCAATATTGATAATTTCGACATTGCATATAAATACGGCATCGACAAGAATCTGGACGGTATGTTTGCCTGTACACCCAAGACTGCACAAAGAATGTATAAGGCTATGGATGCCGGTGACTACACTGCGGGCGCAGCTGCATTGAATGAAATTTTGGCGCTGCGTGACTTCTTCGTAACCACGCCCTGCCTGATGAGCGCATTTACCCATGCAATGCATCTTTTGGGCTGCGAGGGTAACTTTGCGGAGGATTACGAGGACGATATTTCTGACGATTGGAAAGAGCAGGTCACTGCGGCCATGCAGAAGATGGGCGAGATTTAAAAGTCCTTTTTGATGAAATGGAGGATATGATATGATCTCTTGTACGGAGTTTATTCCATCGTACAGTGAATTGTTTAAGTATATCGACAATCACTATGGATATGGCGCGGTGCAGGATTATTGGACATACCTGTTCAAGCCGGACGGAAAGGGTATTCCCCTGATTAACTTTGTGAAAAAGGACGGCTTGAAAGGCGCTTTTGATTACTGGGCGGGCACATTGAAAGAAGAATCGGCAGATGTGACTCAGACCATCAATTTGAGGCAGGGCTGGATGAAAAGTGTGATGCACTACTGCCCTTCTAAAGGTCGCCTGTTGCAGATGCAGGAGGAACTTGGCATTGAGCCCTACGCCCATTACTGTGACCATTGTGATTATTACCGTTCGGCGCTGGAACAGTGTGGATTGCGGTGGATCGTTGACCATTCAGATGTGGATCGAGCTTCCTGCTCGGATATAATTTACGATCCGGAAGTATTCAAGGGACTTATGACTGTGGATGAGGACACGGTGATTTTGGAATATAAGTCCGGTGACTTGGAATATTTTCACCCCGATTTTCATTCCAGCATGAATATGGGCGTGGAATATATGGCGACGACTTACGGCGAAGCCGTGCTGGAAGACTATCTGGCTCAGTTCACCAAATCAGTGTACAGAAAGTGGATCGAGCGGATTAAAAAAGAAGGCCTGTCGGCCATTCGGGATATGATCCTGGATACTTATGAGAAGGAACATGCGCCGGAGGCGGTGCAGACCCGGTTGGAAGATGGAGTTCTTTCCGTTACGGTCCATTGGTGTCCCGCGGTGCGACATCTGAAAAAGACCGGGCGGGAGGTATCGGCTTGGTATCCAAGTACCACCTCCGTAGTGATGCAGACGTTGGCGGAGGAAAGCGGTCTTGTGTTTACAATGGGCGATTATGATGCGGAAACCGGAAAAACCTCTTATACATTTACATATGCATAAATCAACTGCTCCCGGCTCGGTATAACGAGCCGGGAGTTTTATTACTATACTTTTGTTAATGGACTGCACATAGTGGCGATCATTTGGGAATGGTGATGGTCAGCACGATCTGGCTGTCGGTTTCTTTTTGTTCTGAAACGGCGGGAATGCCGGAAAGCTGGATCTTTTGCAGGGTTTGGTTCAGGTTATTTAGAAAAATACGAAGATTAACCCGGTCGGTTTTATGAGTTTGACCTGACAGTAAGTTTTCTATGTAGGCCTCCGCCCGGGCAACGCTCATATCCAGCCGTGTGATCACACTGATGGCTGCAAGTTTTTCTGCTTCTCCGGGAATTTTTAGCAGCGCCCGGGCATGGCGTTCCGTAAGATTTGCTTCGCGCAGAGCATTTAGCACAGCAGGGGAATGACGAAGGATGCGCAGTTTGTTGGCAATGGCGCTTTGGCTTTTTCCCAAGAGCTTGGCTGCCTGCTCCTGACTCATGGACCAATGCTCCATAAGCTGCGCGATTCCCGATGCTTCTTCAATGAAATCCAGGTCCTGCCGTTGAAGGTTTTCGATGATGGCAGCCACACCGGATTCTTTGTCGTCCATGGTCATTACGATGCATGGGATGTCGGTAAGCCCGGCAAGCTGCGCCGCCCGCAGCCTCCGTTCTCCCGCGATCAGTTCATAGCCATTTTCTACGCGCCGCACAGACAAAGGCTGCAAAATCCCATGCTGCCGAATGGAAGAGGCTAATTCTGTAAGAGAATCCTCCTGGAAGATTTTCCGGGGTTGCGCCGGATTGGGGCGAATGGCCCGGGCGGGCAGAAACACCAATCTTCCGGTTTCCATGTAGGTTTTCAGCTTTTGGCATTGCATAGCCTGTCCTCCTTTGTGCTTTGTTTTCTATTGTACGGTCTGGGAAATGGGAAACATAGCGAAAGCCGTCTTGCTGCAAAAAATCTTTTTTACAAAACTATTTACTTTTCCGAATGTTTCCTGTATAATTAGTGCGAACAGAGTAGGAACCTCGCGTTAAGTGCCACCGGAACGGGGAGTTGTCCGGAGGACGAAGGATTTTTCCACGATGGGGTTACCGCACCCGCTGTTGCATATAGGAATCACCTCCTTTATGTAGCAACGATACTCGGTCGGGCGAATGGTCGGCTGTTTCGCTGCCTTTCCCGCGTGAACCGTATCGAAGAAACTCCCTTGTGTCATTGGCACAGGGGGATTTGTTTTTTACGGGCCGGGGGTAGACCAGGCGATCATCGCTGCAAACAAAAAGGAGGATTTTTATGTCCAGAACACAGAAAAGCACAGCCCTTTATTCGTCTCCTTTCTCAAAAGGATATTGGAAAGATGCCGCAGCGGAGCTTAAAGATGTGAAGATGCTGGTGATCACCGCGTTGATGATTGCTTTGCGCATTGCGCTGAAACCCTTTGCAATCTATATTGGACCGCAGATGGCGATCCAAACGGCTACCCTGGCAACAGCCCTGGGTGCAATGATTTTCGGACCGGTGCTGGCCATTCCGGCAGCGATGATCTCGGATACCGTTGGCTTTATGATCTTCCCAACCGGCGATTATTTCCTGCCCTTTATGCTCACGGAGATTGCCAGTACGCTGTTTTATGCCCTGTGCCTGTATCGGGCAAAGCCCAGCGCTACCCGGGTGATGATTGCCCGGTTCTTAATCTGTTTCGTGGTCAATGTGGTGTTGCAACAGTTTATTTTTGCATGGCAGTATACTTATATGGGCAATCCTGATAAGGCGAAGGATGCCATTATGGGCATTACCACCGTTGCCCGGATTTCCAAGAATTTGTTTTTCTTCCCCATTGAAACGGTGGTCATTACTTTGTTCCTTAAAGTGCTGATTCCCGTTACTTCCCGGATGAAGCTGACCCACGGTGGCAGCACCGGCTTGGAGTTTACCAAGAAACAGCTGGCAGCGCTGCTGCTTTTGGTTGTGGTAGGTGTGGGCAGCGCCATCGGCTATCTGAACTGGCGCTATACGGATAATTCCCGCAGCGCAGACTTTACCGACGAACAGCGGGTGGCGGCCAACAAGGAAGCGACTCAGGTGCTTTTGGACAAATCCGATGAATGGGACAATACGATCGTGATTTGCATTGTGGACAGTAAGTTCCAGGGACTGTTCGAAGATGAGGCGGATTATACCGTGTCTGTCTATATTCTGGACCAGGAGGCCTTCGTAAGGGGTCATGTGGCAGACAGCACATATACCATTGATACCCTCTGGGGCTATTCCAAGAGCGGCCCGAAGAAAGATCCCTACGGCTCTATGATTAAAGTTGCTTCCTACACCATGAGCCGCAACGAAAAGAGCGGAGAGATCCTGTCTTTTGATCTGAAACAACAGGTTAAGTATTAAGCAACAGAATCAGTATAATTACAACCGGGGGAATAACTGTCCCCCGGTTTTCTTGACAACAAAACCAAAGACCGATATAATAAAAGAAAAATGAAGAGGAGTATTTGTTATGCATATTCATCACGATCATGTGGGCGGCCACAGCCACGATCACGAGCATACCCATTCTCATGAGCACACCCATGACGGTGTTACCCATTCTCATCCCCATACCCACAGTCATGAGCACGATCATGCCCATCCTCATGATCATGAGCATCTGCATGCTGAGGGAGCAGAGCATAATCATTCCCACAGCTGCGCCGGCCAGTGCCAAAGCTGTGAGAGCAGCTGCAATCACACACCCATGGAAGAATTGGTGGCGCTGATGCAGTATATGGCAAATCACAATGCTGCCCACGCCCGGGAACTGGCAGATCTGGCGGCTCAGCTGGAAAAGGTGGGCAACCACAGCGCCTATGAGCAGGTGATGGCGGCGGTATCTGATTTTGAAAAGGGCAATCTGCGGTTGACGGCAGTGCTCAGCAGTTTGAAATAAGTGAGGAGATTCTCATGTGCCTTTCTACGGTTTATAAGAATGAAAAAACACCGGAAGCGGTGATTATGAAAAATGTGATGCAGCTGGAATGCAGGGACGGCTGCGTGATCCTGACAGACCTGATGGATCGGACGGTTTCCATTGAGGGTGAATTGGTCAGCGCCAATTTGGTAGAGGGATTTGTTATCGTTAAGGAAGTTACCCGGTAATTACAGGTGGTAAAATGAAGTACCTTTTGATTTTTTTGGTGTCCATGGTTCCTTTGGTGGAATTGCGGGGCGCTATTGTAATGGCGGTCGGCATGGGCCTTGATTATTTTACAGCTCTTGCGGTATGCGTGTTGGGCAATATGCTCCCGGTGCCTATTATTTATTTCTTTGCCAGAAAAGTGCTTACCTGGGGCGCGGATAAAAAGTATATTGGAAAATTCTTCCGGTTTTGCCTGGAAAAAGGCAGGAAAGCCGGCCAAAAGCTTACGGAAAAGACCGGTCGCGGAGGTTTGTTCTTGGCGTTGATGCTGTTTGTGGGCATCCCTTTGCCGGGCACCGGCGCATGGACGGGCACATTGGCTGCCAGTTTTTTGGATATGGGCATCAAGTCTACCGCCGCGTCTGTTTCCCTGGGTGTTATTTTGGCGGGTTTGATTATGGGACTTGCCAGCATGGGCGTATTTAATATGATCGGATTTTAAGGAGAATAAGATGGATTGTTTGTTTTGCCGCATTGTTGCGGGAGAGATTCCCTCCACAAAGGTTTATGAAGATGAAAAGGTTTTGGCATTTCGGGACATTCAGCCCCAGGCGCCGACCCACATTTTGGTGATTCCCAAAGTTCATATTGCTTCCGTGGCTGAGGTTACCGAAGCAAACAGTGATTTGATCGCCCACATTTTTACGGTGATTCCAGTCATTGCAGAGAAAGAGGGTTTGGCAAACGGCTATCGGGTGGTATCCAACTGCGGTTCAGACGCAGGACAGACCGTGCATCATCTGCATTTTCACATTCTGGGCGGAAAAACCCTGGCACTCCAAATGGCATAAAGCACGCCTCCGGCATACAATAGCCGGAGGTGATTTTTTTATGCCCATAGTGAGAACGGACATACCCATGACACCAACTCTTTGCAATGCAACCATTGAACAGTTGGTCAGAGCGTATCCTTTCTGCCGCAGCGAGGTGCTGGTTAATACGGTGTTCCAACGCCCCATTCGAACATTGGTTATCGGGCAAGGCCCCCGCCGGGTGCTTTATACCGCAGCTCATCACGCTAATGAGTGGATCACGGCGCCGATACTTCTGAAATTTGTGGAAGAATTGGCAGAGGCGGTTCGATCCGGGGGAGAAATCTTTGGGAAAGATGCAAACCGTCTGGCTCAGAGTGTGACCATTTATACTGTACCCATGGTCAACCCTGACGGCGTGGCGTTGGTCACGGGAGAGCTTGCACCGGGGCAGTTTCAGTATGAGGCGGCGGAAAGTCTGGCTCGCGGGTATCCCAACATACCCTTTCCCGATGGCTGGAAAGCCAATCTTTTGGGGGTGGATCTGAACTTGAACTATCCCGCCGGGTGGTTGCAGGCCCGGGAGATCAAGTATGCCCAGGGCTATACCCGCCCCGGCCCCCGGGATTTTGTGGGTCGGTCACCGTTGGATCAGATGGAGACTCGGGCGCTGGCAGGGTATACTGAGGTGATCGATCCTGAATTGGTGCTGGCATATCATTCCCAGGGGAAAGAGATTTATTGGCAGTTCCGGGATATTGAGGTTCCCGGTGCCAGGGAACTGGCAGATCGGTTTGCGCAAGTCAGCGGTTACCGGGTGGCGGATACCCCTTATGAGTCGTCCTTTGCCGGGTATAAGGATTGGTTTATTAAAGTGTTTTGCCGACCGGGCTATACGATCGAAGTAGGGGAGGGGGTCAATCCCTTGCCTATCAGTCAGTTCGACGAAATTTACAGGGATAACTTGGGAATTTTGGTCACCGCGGCAATGGGATAAAAAAGGAAAATATATTGCTGATACAGGCTTGACAAAGCATTTTTATCGTGCCATAATGATGCCGTAACAAATAGAAAGGACGTGGATTTCTTATGATTTCCTGTACAGAATTTATCCCCTTATACAGCGAATTTTTTAAGTACCTGGATAGGCGGGGCGGCTACGATGAGGTGCTGAAATATTGGTATCATATTTCTGATACCAGCATCGGGGATAAGACCAATCCCCACAGCATGGCCTATCATTGTGAGCGGCTGGGCGGTTTTGAAGGCGCCAGAGCCTATTGGGGTCACACAACCTCTGAGGAAGCCTGCGATGTTTACGCGGTGCTGGATCTGGAAAATAAGTATTCTTACAGCGAGATGAACTATTGTCCTTCCCGTGCCATGCTGAATTCTTTTGAACATATCACACCCTATGAGAATTACTGTGAGCACTGCAAGATCATTTATAGCCGAGTGCTGGAAAAGTACGGCTGCGTCTATGAGCGGGATCATACCAGAGTGAATGAGGCCAAGTGCTCCTCTGTGCTCTATGAGGCAGGCAATCCCCCTCCGGCAGACTATAAAGAGCCCAAGGAAGGCCGTAAGGTCAGCCACATGAAGCGTGAGGGTAAGAAGTACCTGCACCGGGACTTCCACCTTCTGGGCGATAATGCGCTGAAATACTGCGGCGATCAGTACGGCGCCGACGCGGTGGTTGGTTTTATGCGTGATTTTGCGCTGGCTTATTTTGCTCCGGTGATTGACGACGCCAAGGCCCGGGGCCTGGTTGCGCTGAAAGAGTGGCTGGAAAAGATCTACGAAGTGGAAGAGTGCCCCGAGCTGCTGCATACCGAGCTGACGGAAAACAGCCTCACCGTTACCGTGGATAAGAGCCCGGTGATTGAGTATATGCACTCACTGAACCAGAAGCCCAGCGAATATTATATTGAGGAGACCAGAACCCTGTATGCCGCTATTGCGGAAGGCTGCGGTTTCGGTTTTGAACTGGAATACTATAATGAAGACGGCGGTACCCGCTACCGCTTCACCAAGTAAGATAAAACCCGGAAAGGAATGTCCTTTCCGGGTTTTTGTTATGGGGTGTTTTCTAAAATTTGGGTGCAGCCCAGGAGCAGATCGTTCCAGGTGGCGGCGAAATCGCCGGTCCACCAGGGGTCAGCTACGTCATGGGGCAGCAGTGGGCGGCACTTATCTGCTTTGTCGCCGAAAAGCTGCCGCAGGTAGCGCTCGTTCCGGGCGTCCATGTAGTAGATCTGATCAAAATAGCCCAGGTCTGCGGCAGTAATTTGCCTGGCCTTTCGGCGGTCATAGGGAACGCCGTGCTTGCTCAGCTCTTCCCGGGCAGGGGGGTAGATGGGGTTGCCAATCTCTTCCCGGCTTGCAGCCACCGAGGCGATCTCAAATTCTTTCTCCCGCCCGGCTTTGCGAACCAGATCCTTCATAATAAATTCCGCCATAGGACTGCGGCAGATATTGCCATGGCAGACGAACAGAATTTTATGCATAGTAAACTCCTCGCTTTCTTTTGGGGTATTATAGCACGGAATTTTGGGGATTGCAACTGAAAGGCCCCCTTGTGCAAAGGGGGCTCCGCCACAGGCGGTGGGGGATTGTTACAATCCCTCCGTCACGGCTTGCGCCGTGCCACCTCCCTTTACACAAGGGAGGCTTTTCGTCGGCAAGAGTTACGCCATTAACATAGAAGCCGAAAAAACGGGTTTTCAGCAGTGGAATTTGGGATGGACGTGGAAATCTTGATTTCTGTGTGGTATGGGAGTATAATTCAGTTAGACAAACAGTAATTTGTTTGGTTTAGCAGGGTAATAAAACCCTGTTATTTATTATATTTTTTGTTACATGTCGCTGTAAAAGTTGTGTATATAGATGAAAAGGTAATTTTGAAAGTGAGGTGAAGCAAATGGATGACGCAAAAATCGTGCAGATGTATTTTGACAGAGATGAGCAGGCTATTGCAGCAACAGCAGATAAATATGGTAACTACTGTTCTTCAATTGCGAACAATATCTTAGGCAATCACGAAGATGCAGAAGAATGTGTTAATGATACATACTTAAATGCCTGGAATGCAATCCCACCCCATAGGCCCAAAAAGCTATCTGCTTTTCTGGGCAAGATTGTTCGTAACCTAGCTTTTAATAAATACAAGTATAATACCGCAGATAAACGGGGCGGCGGTGAAATAACAGCAGTTCTTGATGAATTGGCATGTTGTGTATCTGGAAACGAGGGTGCAGAGCAAGTTTATGAATACAAGCAACTCATTGCGGCCATCAATGATTTCTTGGGCACTCTGCCAGCAGAGAAACGAAATATCTTTGTTTGCCGTTATTGGCATACAGACGGAATTTTCGATATTGCCGCGCGATTTGATATGTCTTATGCAGCGGTATCCATGACGCTTAACCGACTTAGAACCAAATTACACAACTATCTTGTTGAACGGGGGTATGAATTATAAAAAAGGAAAAACTGTATGAAATTCTTGGCGACATTAACGAAGACTATATCAATGAAGCCAATATGACTGCTAAGAAGTCATGCCCTGATTGGCTCAGATGGAGCGCTATGGCCGCTTGCCTTGCGCTGGTGGCAACGGTGGTAATGGCCGTAATGCCGTCTGCACTTAATAACATCGACAATTCTCAAACTGTTGGGACGAAACCCCAGTATGAACGAGAATATTCCTGCCGTATTGATGAAGGTGATTATTCTGCATATGTTGGAGGCAAGGTGATTGACAAAGAGAAGCTTGGCAATAAAGTTCAAGATGTTTCTGTCACGGTTGGTTGGGAAAATGCAGATGGTGAATGGATTTCTACCGAAAAGCTTCGTGCTGAGATTTACTTGATTGATGGTGTTTCAAGCGATGTTGCTGTTGCTTTGAAATTCCTTGATAGAAGCGAAGCGGTAACTACGACTCATTATTATGTTATGCTGAATCCAAATGCTGATTTCATGAAGGAGGGATAATTCGTGAAGAAATGGATGGCGTTTGTCTTTGCGTTGATTTGCGTAGTTGCTATGGTAAGCTGCAATATGCAGGAATCTGCCGGTAAAACAACGGTTATTCCCGAAGATTTTGCATTTGCGCTTACATGGAATTGCAACGGCGTCAGCTCGTATGACAGTCAGACAGGTAAGTTGATTAAAACAACGGATGTAATAAATACGGACGATTATGTGACAGATTACCAACTTACGGATCAAGATAAAGAGGATATTTATAACTGGATTGTGGCCCTGGATGTTAGTTCATACCCAGAGGTATACGACCCCCAAAATGGTATGTCTAAGCCGTCTATGACGCTCGTTTTAACGGTGTATTGCAACGGCACACAGAAAACCGTAAAAGCAGAGAATATTGCCCTTTCCTTTACATCAGAAGATGAAAAAGGACAGGCTTTTCTATCTGTGTGTGAAGCAATTTGCAATAGGTTAACAGCAACCGAGGAGTGGAAAGCATTACCTGATTATGAAAATCTCTACGAGTAACGAGTCGACAAATTCCAATTTGGCGGTGAAAAAGATGAACTACATAAGACAAGCAAGATATGAAGATATCGGGAGAATTGCAGAGATTTTAGTCTTTAACTATCGATTGAATTTTTATCCTATATTTCAAGATGACAGTTTTTATTTTGAAGAACTAACGGTTTCTAAGCAAATGGCGAACTACATAAATGAATTAGAAAGCATCTGGGTCTACGATGATGGTGTTATAAAAGGATTTATTCAAATACAAAAAGGCGAAGTGAAAAAATTGTTTGTAGAGCCGGCACTTCAGGGAAACTCCATTGGGGCAAAATTATTAGAATATGCGATAGATGAGAAAAATGCCTGCTTTTTATGGGCATTAGAAAAAAATACAAAAGCAATAGCATTTTACCAGCGGCATGGTTTTCGTCTGACAAACGATAAAAAATATGAAGAAGATACAACGGAGTTTCTTGTTCGCATGGAACGATAGGAGGAAATATATATGGGCTATATAATGGTCCTTAGAAAAATAGTTGGACATCGTACTTTGTTGATGCCTTGTGCGGGCGCCATTATCGGAGATGGTGAAGGTAATGTGTTACTTCAGCAAAGAAAAGATGATATGACATGGGCAACTCACGGTGGCAGCATTGAGTTGGATGAACGTGTGGAAGATGCCATGATTCGGGAAATTAAAGAAGAAATCGGGTTAGATGTATTAGAGTACAAATTATTAAACATTTATTCCGGTCCGGAACATCATAATATTTACCCGAATGGCGATGAAGTCTCCTGCATCGATATCGTTTATTATTGCCACAAATTTGAGGGCGAAATCGTACTTCAAGAGGACGAAGTATTAGATGTTCAATGGTTTAATAAAGATAATTTGCCGGACAATCTGGCTAAAAGTGCAAGGAAATGGTTAAAGGATTATTTTGATATGTTAGGTGGGGGAAGTCAAGCATTTCAATGTTGAAACTTAAAGGAGAAAAATTAGGTGGCATTTTTTGAAAAAGATTATTTGTTTGACAGAAAACGAAAGCGGTGCTAATATAATATTAAAGAAGGTGCTACCAGTGACGGTTCGCCTGATATATTTTTAGTTATTTAAAATAACCGCCAAGTTTCTCAGGACCGGGCGGTTATTTTTGCGTCTTGGAGTCATGCTGTCCATGTAGATACCCAAGACTATAAATAGTAGCACAAAATGCGATTACAGTAATTAGGTCAACTATGGTAAGCATACGACTAGTTCTCCTTTCCAAGATTTCTCAAAAGAGATAAATCTATGTGATCGGAGCTATGAACTCTCCGCAAGAAGCGAAACCGCCAGTCACACGTCAATGTGAGGTAGCACCTAAACATATTATACCAAACAAATGTTCGAAAACCGATTCGGTAATAGGAGAAAAATATGATGCAAGAATTTGAAAGATATAAAGAAGAAGCAAAATAAAAATGGTGCAATACCGATGCATACAAGGAGCATGCAGAAAAAACGAAACATTATTCTAAAGATAAATGGAACCATCTTGCAGAGGAAATGAATGATGTTCTTGCGGAATTTGCAGTATGTATGAAAAATGGTAAAGAGCCTGATTCCGCAGAAGCACAGGATTTGGTGAAAATGCTACAGAATCATATCACGGAAAATTATTATCATTGTACAAATGATATTTTAGCTGGTCTTGGGCGGATGTATGTTGCAGATGAACGTTTCAAAAATAACATTGATAAGCATGGGGACGGTACAGCAGAGTTTATCTATGAAGCAATCAAAATCTATAGCGGGAAATAAACAGATTTGGAGCTTATAAGGTGAGTACATGTTTTTAGATACAGATTTTTTACAAAATGAAGAAATAGAATTGGTTTTGGAAAAAACAG
>JAZNFY010000003.1:0-77925 GCA_045589195.1 Faecousia sp.
AGAGAAAAGATATTCTTGACCAAAAACAGCGTGGCTGCCCGCTGAATGTTGTTGATGACCCGGCGTCCTTCGCCTACGATATGGGGCAGGGCGGAAAAATCCGATTCCAAAAGCACGATCTGGGCCACCTGACTGGCGGCCTGGGCGCCGGAGGCCATGGCGATGCCGCAGTCTGCATCTTTCATGGCCAGCACGTCGTTGACGCCGTCACCGGTCATGGCGACGGTGTGTCCCTGACGTCGCAGAGCCTGCACGAGCATCCGCTTTTTATCCGGAGTGACCCGGCCGAAGACGGTGTATTCTTTTACGGCGTTATTAAAATCTTCCTGGGTTTCCAGGGAGGAAACGTCGATGCAGGCATCGGCGTTTTGAATACCGGCTTTGCCGGCAATTTGGGAAACGGTGACCGGGTTGTCACCGGAAATGACTTTGATGGTTACACCCTGCTGGGCAAAGTACGCAAAGGTTTCGGGCGCTTCGGGGCGAATGCGGTTGGTCAGCAGCACCAGAGCCAAGGGGCGGAGTCTGTCTGGCTGCAAGGGCGCTTCCGGCTGACCGTCATATTCTGCCACCAGCAGTACCCGGTAGCCCTGACTGGACCATTGCTCTACGCAGTCAAGCAGTTCCCGGTTTGCTTTTTCCACCATAAAATCCGGCGCGCCAATGACGAAGGCACCCTGGTCCCGGAAAATGGCGGCGCTCCACTTGGTGGCGGAAGTAAAGGGAATCCGGCGGGTACATACCCAGCCGCTTTTGCCTGCGAACATTTCGCCCATGGCCCGGCCGGTATCGTTTTCCGGCTCTGTTCCGGCGTAAAATGCGGCAAGCAGCTGCTCTAAACGTTCGGGAGGGTCGTTTGTCAGGGCAATTACGTCGTCCACTTCCATTTGGGGCTCGGTGATGGTGCCGGTTTTATCCACGCACAGTACATCTACCCGGGCCAGGGTCTCAATGCAGTTCATATCCTGCACCAGCACCCGTTGGCGGGTCAATTTCAGTGCGGAAGCGGCCATGGCGATGCTGGTGAGCAGGTAAAGCCCCTCGGGGATCATACCCACCAGAGCAGATACCGTACCCTCTACACTTTTCTGGAAGGAAAGGTGCAGAACCTTAAATTCCTGGTAGAAAAGCACCAGGCCGATGGGGATCAGAAGAATACCCACTACCCGGATCAGCTTATCCAGAGAACGCATCATTTCTGATTTGGCTGCGTGGGGGTCTGCTTTGGCCTCGGAAGCCAGCCGGGCGGCAAAGGAGTCTGCGCCCACGGCGGTCAGCTGTACCCGGCCCTGTCCGGCCACCACAAAGCTGCCGGACTTCAATTCATCACCGGGGAGCTTGTGCACATTGTCCGCTTCGCCGGTAATCAGCGATTCGTTGACCCACAGCTCACCGGTGCGCAGGATTCCGTCGGCGCAGACCTGGTTACCGGAGGAAAATTCCACAATATCGTCCCGAACCAAAAGATCGGAGCGAATGGCGGCGCGCGTTCCGTTCCGGATGGTCTGCACCTGTTGGGCGGCAACCAGGGTCAGCTTATCCACCGCCCGCTTGGCACGGATCTCCTGAAAACAGCCGATGGCGGCATTGCAGATCACCACAATTAAAAAGGTCATGTTTTTTATGGAAGAACCGCTGAGGGCCAGCACCGTCGCCAACACCACAAACACCAGGTTGAAGAAGGTGACGATGTTTTCTAAAATGATCTCTTTTTCGCTGCGGGAGGCGCTCTGGGTCAGGCCGTTGGACCAGCCTCTTTCCGCCCGAAACTTGACCTGCTCAGCGCTCAACCCCCGGAGCGGGTCGGCGTTGAAGATCTCTACCGGCAGCCGCTGAGGCTCGTTTTTCTGTTTTTTCAAGGCAAAGACCTCCTTGCAAGCTTAGTTTCGTTTCGGAAAACCGTTTTGCCGTTCCCAGATGACCAAAAGACTGCCGTCTTCCACGGAAACGGTGGCGGCGCTTTGGGTAAAGCGGTTACTGACGCCAATGGGGAAACCGGCGGTGACTGTGCCCTTGGTCAGAGGGTAGGCAAGTCCCTCTAAGGTGACACCTTTTGCGTCAGCGCCAAGGCAGAAAACGGACAGAAAGCCGCTGCAACTGGCGGGGAAGAAAAGACTGCCGTTTTTGACCACGGTGACCAGGTGATCCTTACCCACAAGGTAACCTGCTGCGCCCCGGTCGCATAAAAATTGCAGCGCCTGGTAATTGGCAACGGTGTGGTCCGGCCGGGTGCCGCCCGTGGCGCCGTAAAGGTAAAATTCCCGGCATCCCAGATCCAGACCGTGGCGAAGAGCCAGCAGGGTGTCCGTGTCGTCCTTTTCTTTGGGAAAAAGAATTGCGCTTTCCGGCACATAGCCCAGGGAATCAAAATCGCCCAGAACAGCGTTTGGGGAAAGATTCAGCGCCTGGGTATGGGTCAAGCCGCCGTCTACGGCGATGATATAGGCGTCCGGACCGTGATTTTCGCAAATGCCGTCAAAGTCCCCGGCGCAGAATAAAATACATTGGTTCATTCTATAACCTGCCAAATCAGTTTTTCTTTATTTTATCACAGTTTTTTTCAAAGGAAAACCCCGGATGGGGGAGAAATATCACTTTTTTCAAAAAAAGAAAGCCGTGAGAAACTTTCACGGCAAAAAATCAGTATTTCAGATGTCGGCGAATCCGATCCTCCGCCCGATGCAGGGTGCGGCATACGGTGCTTTTGTTCACTTGCTGCTCCCGGGCGATCTGGGGTATGGTCAGCTGCCGGAAGTAGTAGGCATACAGGGTCTCCCGCTGGCAGTGGGTCAGCTCTGAATCCATGACTCGCCGGATTCGTTTCAGCTGTATTTCCCGGGGCAACCGCAGACCGATCTCGTTGTCAAAGAGTATATTTTTCACTTCGGTAGTACCCCCTGTCGTAATAGTGCTCCGTGAGCTCTTTCAATTCGTTCATCTGGGTGAGCATGGGGGTCAGGTCTCCAATGCGCCGCTTGATGTGCCAGATTTCTTCCGGGTCCTGTGTCTGAGCCAGTAAAAGCCGCAGCTGACGCAGCCGACGGCGCAAAAGTACCGCAGCAGCCTCATAGTCCTTACTCATTTCGTGTAGGGTCATGGCACGTCTCGCTGACACCGCAGGCAGATCATGCTGGGCGCGTACAGTGCGCCCAGGCATTTTCGGCAGAAGCCTGCCGGGGGTTTGGACTGGGGGTCTATGTACAAAACCGGTTGAATTTTCGTGCCCATAGGCATCCTCCTTTCGTATATTGGGAAAAGCTCTGAAAAGATTGTCGAAAAGGGCGGACAAAAAACCCAATCATTTCCAGATATTTCCAGTAAATATTATACTACACAATTTGTGTGGTGTCCGTCGAAACGTGTAGACAACAGAATTCTCCTCTTTTCACCCGGTGGACGGAGTATAATTTCCATGTCCACAGTGAAACAGAAAAAGGAGGATTGTACCATGTTGGGAGGAAGAATCGGAGCGCTGCGGCGGCAGGCGGGTTATACTCAGGCCGCTTTGGCGGAGAAGTTGAATATCAGCGCCAGCGCCATTGGCATGTACGAGCAGGGGCGTCGGGAGCCGTCAGCGGATACGTTGGTGGCCATGGCGGAGCTTTTTGGAGTGTCTACGGATTACCTCTTGACCGGAAGGGCAAATACACCGGAGGAAACGAAAATTTCTCAAGGCGCCATGATGCACAGTCTGCTGGAAATGGACAGGCGGCTCAGCGCCAGACGAAACCGGCCCTTTTCCCGGCAGGAGCTTACGGTGCTTTTTGCGGCCATGCTCATGGAATCTTGACGAAAGCAGTCCCTTGGGGTATGATAGGCGTATCTTAGCGCCGGGAGGAAATGCCCTATGGACGATCTTACATATATGTTGGAGGCTTTGGAACTGGCCCGGGAAGCGGCAAAAGACGGGGAAGTGCCCGTGGGCTGCGTGATCGTTCGGGACGGTGTGGTCGTAGGTCGCGGCAGAAATCGCCGGGAAACGGACAAAACGGCGCTGGGTCACGCAGAGCTGGAAGCCATAGCGGATGCCTGCCGGAAGCTGGGCGGCTGGCGGCTTTGGGATTGCATCATGTATGTGACCCTGGAACCGTGCCCCATGTGCGCCGGTGCGATCATCAATGCCCGGATCCCCCGGGTGGTGTTTGGTGCGCCGGATAGTAAATGCGGCGCATGCGGTTCGGTGTGCGACCTTTTTGCTATGGAGTTTAATCATCACCCGGAAGTGACCCGGGGTGTGCTGGAACAGGAATCGGGTGCGCTTTTGCAGGATTTTTTCCGGGCAATGCGGGAAAACAGGAAAGAACGCCCCCGGTGGAAGCAGCCGGAGAAATAGAATAATGGCCGCCGCCGGGCGAAAAAGCAGTCGTCAATTTCCGATTGTTCCGAGGTTTTTCGACAAACAGATCGGAGGAGTTTTTATGGATCAGCAGAAGCGGGTGCTGCAAACCGGTGCGGTGGCTGTGGTTTTTGCAATAACCCTCCGCCTTTTGGGCGGAGGGTTTTTACCTTCTGTGGGGGAGCTGCTGCAAAAGCAGAGGGTGCTCTCGCTGGTGGCGTATTTTCATACAGGCAGGGTGGTGCGCTTTCCTCACCCGGTGCAACCGCGGCCGCCGGAGGAAGTGCCGGATGAGCCTACGGTGGTGCCGGAGGATACCCGGCCGGTATTTTCTGCCGGGGAACTGACGGGTGTGAATTACGGGTGCAGCTATCGGCCGGATTTGGACAAGTTGTTATGTAAACCACTGGTTTGGGATCTTTACGCCGATGCGCCTACGGTGCTGATTCTGCACAGTCATGCCACGGAAAGCTTTACCAAAGCGCCCGGAGACAGCTATAAGCAGCATGCGGCATACCGGACGCTCAATGAGGATTATAATATGGTGTCTATCGGGCGGGAAGTGGTTCGGATTCTAAAAGAGGCGGGAATCAATGTGGTGCACGATACGACCTATCACGATTATCCGTCCTATAATAAGGCCTACACCAATGCCCGGGCATCTATTCAGGAATATTTGAAACAATATCCAACCATTCAGCTGGTGCTGGATCTGCACCGGGATGCCTCTGAGGGTACGGGCGGACAGATGGTTACCGTGGGTTCAGTGGGAGGGCAACGGTCTGCTCAGCTGATGGTAGTGGTGGGCACCGATGCCGGTGGGAACGTCCATCCTGACTGGCAGGAAAATCTTGCGCTGGGACTGAAACTTACGGCAATTTTGGAGCGTTCCGATCCGGGGGTGACCCGGCAGGTGAATCTGCGTTCGGCCCGGTTTAATATGGACTTGACCCCGGGCAGCCTGCTCATTGAGGTTGGGGCGGCTGGGAACACCCGGGCAGAGGCAATGCTGGCGGCCGGTGCTCTTGCCCGGGGGATATTGGAGCTGGCAAAAGGCAGCTCATAACAGATTCCACCAGGTCAGCTCCATGGCTTCTGCAATGGCGGCGCAAACGTGGGAAAGCTGGGAACAGACCAAGGCGTACTGAGCGGTAAGGTTTAAGTTTTTGCAGATTTGCGCCTGAGAAAACAGCATGTCCAATTCTTCAATGGGTTCGTGATCGGAAAAGGCGGCGGAGAAGGCGCGGTGCTTATTCCAGTATTGTTCTGCGTTTATCAGCAGTGTGTGGGCTTTTTCCATATCCTCTGCTTCGGCGGCAGTGGCCGCTGCTTCCAGTTGACCGGAAAGGTTCTTGTGAACGGAAGCAAGCTTTAAAGAGGCTAAAATACCTCCGGCCAGCAGCACGGCCACGACCAGCATGCCGATCCACAGTCGTTTCATTTGCCTTTCTCCTTTCGGAAGAATACGGTTTTCCCCGCTCCGTCTACGGTGAGCAGCCACACATCCTTTAAGGCGGTGCGCTGCCGGTGCAGGTATTGTTCCACCCATTTTTCGTCTTTGCCTGCGGCGCTCAGGTTTTCCCGGTATAGGTAACCGTCGCCGATGACGGTTATGGGAAGCTGCTGCTTTCTTGCCTGGATCCCTGCGTCCATGGCGCTGGCGGGCATATGTTTTGGATAGGGAAATACAGAAAGATTTCCGTTGGTTTCTAAAATGGCGTACTGTACCTGGGTGATATCCAGCACATCTTTTTCCCGCAGGTGGCCGGTAAGCTCGTCCAGTGTGATTCGGGTGCAGCGAAGGTTCTGCTGCAAAATTTTTCCGTTTTCAATCAGAATCACCGGCTTTCCGCAAAGCAGTCGGCGAAAAAGCATGTTGCGCAAGGAAAGAAGGGACAGACCAAGCTCCGCTCCGAGAACGGTTAAAATGGGCACAATGCCGGAGTAGAGCGGGATTCCGTTGTCCTGCATGGGAATGGAGGCCAAATTTGCCACCAGCATGGTGACAACGAATTCCGAGGGCTCCATTTGTCCCACCTGCCGCTTGCCCATGACCCGGATCACGGCAATGAGGACCAGGTATAGTACCACAGTGCGAAGAAAGGATAAGACCATAAAGACCTCCAAGCCTGTTTTTCTTAGGTTTTCCCGGAACTGCCGGGCTATGCAAAGATTCAAAACCGCAGGTATGAGCCTGCGGTTTTTGCCGAAAAAATATGGAAAAAGAAAATGTTTTCGGGAATGATACTTTACACAGAGGGTTAATTGGGGTAAAATAGGCCAAAAGGGAGGTGTTTGCTGATGAGCGAGGAACGGGAAGAGTTACAGCAGCTTTTGGTTGAGGATATTTCCTTTGCTCCGGCAAGACCGGAGGACGAACAGGATATTTTGAACGACGCCCTTGTCCGGGAAGTGATGGCAGAGCCATACTTTACGGAGCAGGCGCCTGCCGTTAAGAAGAATTCGGCGCAGAAGGAAAGACCTGCCCGGAAGCAGCCAACGGAAGCAAAAGAGGATCGGCTGACTGTGGGCCTGATGTTTACCGCCAGCGCTCTTTGTTTGGGCATTATCGCCGTGATGATCTATTGGCTGGTGGCGTATCAGCTATGATGCGAAGCGGTGCGCCGGTGGGGCGTTTTGCCCCTACCCCCTCCGGACGGATGCATCTGGGCAATGTGTTTGCCGCGCTGGTTTCCTGGCTTTCGGTAAAATCCCGGAGCGGCGCTTGGATTCTGCGCATGGAAGATCTGGATACCCAGCGAACCAGCGGGGAATTTGCTGAAATTTTGCGGCAGGATCTTCTGTGGCTGGGGCTTACCTGGGATGAGGAGACCCCGGCCCAAAGCACCCGCAGTCATGTGTACGACCGGTATTTTGAAAAGCTGCGGGATATGGGTTTAGTGTATCCCTGTTACTGCACCCGCAGCCTTTTGCACAATGTAAATGCGCCCCACAGGGCAGACGGTACTTATGTGTATCCCGGAACCTGCCGGGAATTGACCCTTGCCCAGCAGGCAGCTTTTGGCAGACCCGGTGCGTGGCGGGTGCGGGTGCCGGACAGAAGCTGGGAATTGACTGACTTATGTCAGGGGCATTTTGAACAGAATCTTTTAAATGAGTGCGGAGATTTTGTGGTACGTCGGGCGGACGGCGTGTATGTGTATCAGCTGGCAGTCACCGTGGATGACGGTGAGGCCGGTGTCACGGAAGTGGTTCGCGGCGTAGATTTGATGGGTTCTGCCCCCCGGCAGATGTATTTGCAGGAGCTTTTTGGCTTTGCTGCGCCCGCTTACGGTCATGTGCCCATGCTGGTGGCTCCCGATGGCAGGCGGCTGAGCAAGCGGGATAAGGATCTGGATTTAGGCGCTCTGCGGAAAACGCTTTCTCCGGAGAAGCTTCTGGGAATCCTTGCGTACAGCGCGGGGCTGATCGATCGGAGTCAGCCGGTATCCGCTCGGGAATTGGTTGGTGAGTTTTCTTGGAACAAATTAAAAAAGCAGGATATTTGCCTGCAAATTGGGAGGAACGAAGAATGAAAAAACCTGTACTGGTAGTCATGGCAGCGGGTATGGGCAGTCGTTACGGCGGCTTGAAGCAGATCGACCCGGTGGGCAGCTGCGGCGAGGCTATTCTGGATTATTCTCTCTTTGATGCCCATGAAGCCGGATTTGAAACGGCGGTTATCATTATCAAAGAGGCCATTCGTGAGGACTTTATGGCCACCGTTGGTAAGCGGTTGGAAAAGTGCCCCATGGAGATTCGCTATGCTTATCAGGAGCAGACAACATATATGCCCGAGGGTGTCGCCGTTCCTCCGGAGCGGGGCGCAAAGCCCTGGGGCACGGGTCATGCCATTCTTTGTGCCACAGAGCAGATCGACGGCGCGCCCTTTGCGGTTATTAATGCAGACGATTTTTACGGCAAGGCCGCATTCAAGACGATTTTTGAAGCGCTTTGCAATGCCCGGGACGGTGAAACATACGATTTTTCCATGGTCAGTTATTATTTGGGCAATACGGTGACGGAACACGGCAGCGTTGCCCGGGGCGTGTGTACCGTGGATGAGAAGGGTAATCTTGTCCAAGTGGTGGAGCGACTGCGGATTGAAAAATATGAAGGCGGCATCCATTTTACGGAAGACGGTGAAATATGGGTAGATTTGCCGGAAAAGACCCCGGTATCCATGAATACCTGGGGCTTTACGCCTGTGTTTTTAGATGAGCTGGCTGCCCGGTTTCCGGTGTTCCTGAAAGAGGAAATGCCGTTAAATCCGGCGAAAAAGGAGTTTATGCTCCCGGTTGTGGTCAGTGAGCTGCTGGAAAGCGGAAAAGCAACGGTAAAGGTGCTTTCCTCTGCGGATAAGTGGTACGGCGTGACCTATGCGGAGGATAAGCCGGTGGTGGTCGCCGCGTTGCAGGAAAAGACCCGGCAGGGCCTGTATCCCAACGGTTTGTGGGGATAATTTTTTAGTAGGTATGCTCTGAGAAAGAGAAAGGAGATACCGTGAAAGCAAGAAGTTTGCTGATTTTTTTGGTTGTTTTTATATTGGCGTTGTCCGGTTGCGAGCTTGCGCCGGCGGAAGAAACAGAGACAACAGAATATGTGATGCCCGCCAGCCTTTTTACCACCGAGGATTTTAAGACGGTGGACGGAAAACTGGTATATACCGGGGGAAATGCCCTGATGGGCATTGACGTTTCTTCCCACCAGGGGCAGGTGAACTGGACCAAGGTGGCGGCGTCCGGGGTGAAGTTCGCGTTTGTGCGACTGGGTTATCGGGCGTACGGCACCGGCGAACTGTTTGAAGACAGCTATGCCATGGCCAATCTGCAAGGGGCGAAAGCCGCGGGGATCGCTGTGGGTGCGTACTTTTTCTCCCAGGCGATTTCGGTGGAGGAGGCCCGGGAAGAGGCAAATTATGCCTTGGAAATTCTGGACGGTTTTTCCCTGGATCTGCCGTTGGTGTATGACTGGGAGTATGTAAACGAGACAGCTCGCTCAGCCAATGTGGATCGCCGCACGTTGACGGACTGCACTCTGGCCTTTTGCGCCAGGGTGGCGATGGACGAATACGAGCCCATGGTGTATTTTAACACCAATCAGGCGCTGGACAGGCTTTACATGCAGGAGCTGGAACAATTTCCCTGGTGGCTTGCCAAGTATGACCATTCTGTGGAATTTGTTTGTCGGGTGGATCTGTGGCAGTATACCAATCAGGGTACTCTACCCGGAATTTCCGGAAAGGTGGATATCAATTTGATGTTCACGGATTACGGTATCGGTGCAGATTTTGCCGAGCAATTACACTAAGAAAAAACCCACACCGAACCGATGTGGGTTTTTGTTATAAGGTTACGGTGGCGGTGCCGTCTTCGTGATAGACGATCCGGTCACCCTGGGTATCCATTTCTGCCCGGGCAGCGAACATTTCCGCCGGGGACGCGAATCTGGGTGTGGAAGTGGCCAGAATTTCCTTCGCCCGCATACCGTCGTTTTCCAGAAGGATGCGGAGCATGGCGATCTGCCATTTTGCGGACATCAGACAGGCAAGATCCGGGTCGGTGACCCGGTAGTCGTTGCCGTGACCCTTGCCGAATACGCCGGGGATATAGGCGTGTACGGTAGGCATCAGGGCGGAAAGGTCGCCCATATCGGTGCTGCCGGTGACCACCTTGTCGAAGAAGTAGAAGTCCGCGTCCGGCAAAAGGGCGTGAATGGCTTCGCCGGCTACGGCGGCAAGCTGCGGGTTGTCGATCATGGGGATAGAGCCGGGGGTATCGTTGATTTCCAATTCTACGCCCATGGACAGGGCGCTGCCAATAAGAGCCTGGTTGACTTTCCGGTTTGCCTCGGCGATGCTGCCCAAGGTCAGGCCACGGACATAGGTTTCAACGGTGACCCGGTCGGGAATGGTGTTGATGGCGCTGCCGCCCTCGGTGATGATGGGATGGACGCGGATGTAATCCTTTTCCTGGAAGGTTTCCCGAATGGCGTTGATGGCGGAAAGTCCCTGGGTGGCGGCGTACAGAGCGTTCTTGCCCAGGTGGGGTGCTGCACCGGCGTGAGCCGGTTCGCCCTTAAAGGTTGCCCGTTTGGAAACAAGGCCAACGCTGCGGCCGTCGACACTGTAATAGTCAACGGGCAGGTGGTGTACCAGAACTGCCATATCCACACCGTCAAAATAACCCCGGTGTAAAAATTCCCGTTTGCCGCTGAAATGGGTGAGAACACCCTGGTCTTTCAGACTTTGGCGGAACGGAATCTCGCCGGTTTCTTCTGCGGGCACGGCGCACAGGCGGATCTTTCCGCACAGGCCGTCCAGCATGCCTTTTTCTTTCAGCGCGGCGGCAATACCCAAAAGGGCAGCGGATTGAGCGTTATGGCCGCAGGCGTGGGCTGCGCCGGTTTCCGGATGGGCATGGAAATGGCCGGGGCACAGCAGCGCGTCCAGTTCGCCCAGAACAAGGATTTCCGGGCCGGGACGGCCGGTGTCGATAACGGTGTAAAAGCCTGGGATGTTGCCGGCCTTAGTCAGCTCATAGCCCAGCGCTTCGTATTTTTCTTCCAGATAGTGGGTGGCTTTCCATTCGTGAAAGCCGGTTTCGGGATTTTCCCACATAAAGTCCAGCGCACCCACGATCAGATCTTTGTGTTTGTCCACAGCTTGAATGATTTTTTGCGTCATATCAGTCATAGCGATACCCTTTCTTGCAGTAAGATTGGTATAACCCCATTATAACTGGAAACGGGTGGATGTCAATTGTGGAAATAGCAACGTCGGCCTTTCGACTCCCGTCATCCCACAAATACCAATATAAAAAAGAGAGTAGCAAAAGCCACTCTCTTTTTTATGGGGTGGATGATGGGAGTCGAACCCACGACCTTCAGAGCCACAATCTGACGCGCTAACCAACTGTGCTACATCCACCATATTCTGTTTTTGGAAGCTGAATTGGCACGCCAGGAGGGACTCGTTTAATCAAGGAGCGGCTCGGTCCAGCCCTCGCCGACAGCGCTCATCCGCGCTGTATTTGATCTTTCTCGACCCTCTGCCTTGCCAAATGAATTTGGCACGCCAGGAGGGACTCGAACCCCCGACCTACTGCTTAGAAGGCAGTTGCTCTATCCAGCTGAGCTACTGGCGCGTGTTGATGGAGCGGGTGACGGGAATCGGACCCGCGTATCCAGCTTGGAAGGCTGGTGTTCTACCATTGAACTACACCCGCAAATCCATGTCCTCTGGCTGTTTCAGCCAGAGGATTTTAGCATAGGTTATGGCTTTTGTCAAGGTTTATTTTTCAGAATCTCCGGGATCTTCCGATAGATTACATCTGCTACCGCGCCATCGCCGCAGGGGCAGACATTTTCGTAAAGATGAGAAATGACACCGTCCGACGGACAGTATGCGAAATCGGCTTCATTCATCATGGTAAGATCGTTTTCCGCGTCGCCTACGCATACGAGAATTTTTCGGTCCAAGTGTTGAAGTAATTCCCGGGCGCAGCGGCCTTTGCTGACGCCGGCGGCGTGTACGTCCAGAATTCGTGGTGCAGCCCGGTAAATTTCTGCCACAGCGCCGTAACGCTCCCGCAGCCAACGCTCCGCTTCGTCTATGCGGGCGATCTCCTCTTTTGTGCCAGAAAAGAAGTTGGCCACGGTGTTGCCGTGGGCTGTTCCGAACAGGGCAAATTTCATAAACGGCCCTACGTCCATACCCGGTACTGCGGGGGTTCTGTGCCACCCCAGATTATCGTACATGTCCTCATATTCCCGGCTGACACTGTACAGGTAATGGGTGCGCTCACCCTGAATTTCCAGATTCATTTCCGGAAATGCCCGGTGTACTTCGTCCATGGTTTGCCAAATATCCAGATCAAGGGTTTTGACTTGGGTCAGCCGGCGAGTTTTGGGGTCGTAAGCGGCGCTGCCGTTATACAAAAGAAACGGCGCGTTAACGGGAATGATATCCAGCAGCGCGCCCATGGTGTTGACGCTGCGGCCGGTGTTCATGGTGAAAGCACCGCCGTTTTCCATAAAGTAGCGGATCGCCTCTATATTTCGTTCCGGGATTGAAGAGTCCGGCCCGGTGAGGGTGCGGTCAAAATCCACGGTCAGCAGAATGTCAGAGTACATGAAATTGCCTTTCTGTCAGCTCATTTTTTGGAGTTTTTCCAGCACTTGCAGGAAATAGTCCGGCAGCGGTGCGAATACCAGCACCGGGCGCAGATCCCGGGGGTGGCGGAAGCAAAGCTGGCCGGCGTGGAGACACTGGCTGTCTTGCCCCAGCTCTGGCTTTTTGTGGCCGTATACGGTGTCGCCCAGAATGGGGTGACCGATGTGGGCCATGTGCACCCGAATCTGGTGGGTTCTGCCGGTTTCCAGGCGGCAGCGAATGTGGGTATAGCCCCGGTAGCGCGCAACCACTTCCCAGTGGGTCACGGCATCCCGGCTGTTTCGCTGTGTAACGCACATTTTCTTCCGGTCGCTTGGATGCCGTCCGATGGGGGCATTTACTGTGCCGGAATCTTCCCGGAAAGAGCCGCAGACGATGGCCTCATAGGTGCGGGCCATGGTGTGATCTTTTAATTGAGAGGCCAGGTGGCGGTGGGAAAAATCGTTCTTCGCCACAGCCAGCAAGCCGGAGGTGTCTTTGTCGATGCGGTGGACGATGCCCGGGCGCAGTTCACCGTTGATGCCGGAAAGGTCGTCACCCAGGGCGTAAAGAAGGCCGTTGACCAGGGTGTCGTCCGTGTGTCCCGCGGCGGGGTGTACCACCAAACCCTTGGGCTTGTTGATGACCAGAACATCCTCGTCTTCGTATATGATATCCAGGGGCATTTCCCGGGGAGCAATGTCCACAGGCCGGACCTCCGGCAGGGTGATGATGATCTCGTCTCCCGGATTCAGCTTGTCATTTTTCTTTCCGGGCTTGCCGTTTCGCATAACGCATCCCTCGTCCAGCAGCTTCTGCGCCGCAGAACGGGTCAGATTTTCAACGGTCCGGGCTAGAAATGCGTCCAGCCGTTCACCGGAAAGGTCTGCGTATACCGTCATTTCTTTTCGTCCTTCCAAAAGCCTTTGTTAAAGAAAACCAAGGAGATCATCAGCGCGATGCAGCCGCAGGTGATGAAGCTGTCCGCCACATTAAATACTGGAAAATCCATAAATTCCGTCTGGATCATATCCACCACATAGCCAAGCCGCACCCGGTCGATCATGTTGCCCAGGCCTCCGCCGTAAATAGCAGCGATACACCAGCGGTCAAACCGGGAAAAGGGCAGTGGCTTTTTGAAAAACTCCACCAAAAGCAGCCCGGTGAGCACGATGAACAGAAGGGCAAACAGCCATTGCTGTCCTTCCAGCATGGAAAAAGCTGCGCCGGTATTCTGGACGTAGGTCAGCCGTACAATGCCGGGCAGAAAAGGTACGTTGCCGTAAAGAGGAATATTTTCCACGGTCAGATATTTGGAAAACTGATCCAGCGCAGTAATGCCTACGGAAAACAGCGTCAGAAGAAGTAGCTGCATAAATGTACCTCCCAGGGGGTGCAGTGAAACATTAAAAATATGATATCATGGGCGGAAGATAATGTCAAACCTCCATAAAAAAACCGCCCCGGGTGTTCCCGGGACGATGCTCAAAGAGCCCAAATTATACCAAAAAGTGGCTGACCTGCTGGCGGAAGTTCTGGAAACTGTCCTGATCACAGTCGCACAGGACTTTCAGCGGGTGGGAAAAGTCCAGGCTTACCATGCCAATGAAGCCTTTGGCGTTGACAATCTGCCGGTCGTTGCCCACAAAAACCTCGAAGGGCTGCACTGTGGCCGTGGAAATAAATTCCCGAACTTCCCCAAAGGAGCGAATATTGATGTGAAATTCCTTCATAAGTTGCCTCCTGATGCTATACAACGAAGAAAAAAACGTGTATAATAGAGCTAAAATGGGGAAGGTGTCCGAAACGAACAACCTTATTATAAGGAAAATCCGGACAGTTTTCAATTGACAGGTTAGACGAAGTATACAAAAATGATCCTTGGAAATTGGTGAAGTTGTTATGAAATTTGGTTTTTATACCCTGGGCTGTAAAACAAATCAATATGAGACCCAGGCTATGGAGCAGCTTTTGTTGTCTTTGGGGTATACGGTGGCCGATTTTCAGGAAGATTGCGATGGGTACATCATTAACACCTGTTCGGTCACCGCGGTGGCGGATAAAAAGAACCGGGCGGTGATCCGCCGCTGCCGCCGGGAGCACCCGGAGGCGGTGATCGGCGTGTGCGGCTGTTACAGTCAGCATGCGGCGGAGGCGGTGCGCCGGCTGGGCGTGGATGTTTTGGGCGGCAGCAACCGTCGGAAAGAATTTTTGGACAATATGATCCTTGCCGCGCAGGACGGAAAGTCCCGGGAGAATGTGGACGAGCCGCTGCGGCGCCGGGAATTTGAAGTGCTGCCTGCCGGTGGGCTTCGGGAGCGGACGAGGGCTATGCTGAAAGTGCAGGACGGGTGTGTCAATTTCTGTTCCTACTGCATCATTCCTTATACCCGTGGGCCGGTGCGTTCAGCGCCCTTGGAATTGGCGGTGGAGCAGGCAAAGTCGCTTCAGGAAAAGGGCTACCGGGAGATTGTGATTACCGGCATTGAGATTACCTCCTGGGGCGTGGATTTGCCGGGAAAACCCGGCGTACAGACTTTGATTGCCGGCCTTTGCCGGGCGGTGCCGGGGCTGCGGGTGCGGCTGGGCAGCCTGGAACCCCGGGTCATTACGGAAGAGTTTTGCCGGGAGATGAGCAAGCATTCAAACTTGTGCCCCCAATTTCATCTTTCCATGCAGTCCGGCTGCGATTCGGTGCTGAAAAGAATGAAAAGAAAGTATGATACCGCCCGGTACCTGGAAAGCGTGGAGCTTTTGCGGCGTTATTTCCCCGGTTGCGCCATTACTACGGATATGATCGTGGCATTTCCCGGAGAGACGGAAGAAGAATTCAGGGAAAGCCTGGAATTTATTCAAAAATGTAAATTTGCGGATATGCACATTTTCCCCTACTCCCGGCGGCCGGGCACTCCGGCGGATCAAATGCCCGGGCAGCACGATAACGCCACCAAGGAAAAACGCAGCAGGGAGGCCATGGCGGAGGCGGAGAAGATGCGAAAAGCATACTGTCAGGCTATGGTCGGCACCCGGCAGGAGGTGCTCTTTGAGGAGCAGGAGGGTGGGTATTTTACCGGACATGCACCCAATTACGTGAAAGTGTATGCCCGGGGCGAGAACTTGCATAACCGGGTGTGCGCCGTTACCGTCACCGGAATATATGAGGACGGCGTGATTGGAGAAGTTATGTAAACCTGTGGATTGTGAGATCATGCAGGTTAACGATTTTGGAGGCAATTATGAAGACACTTTTGCATATTTGCTGCGCTCCTTGCGCCAATCAGTGCATTGAGGTGCTGCAAAAGGACAAATATGAGGTAACCGGGTATTGGTTTAACCCCAATATCCACCCCTTTACCGAGTATCGGGCCCGGCGAAACTGCGTCCGGGAGTATACCGCCGCTATTGGCCTGCCCTTGCTGGAACGGGACGATTACGGTTTGCGCCCATTTGTCCGGGCCGTGGCGGAGGATATTGAAAACCGGTGCGTGAAGTGTTATGAAATGCGGCTGTTTGAAACTGCCCGGACAGCGGCAGAAGGTGGGTTTGACAGTTTTACCTCGTCATTATTCATCAGTCCCTACCAGAACCATGAGCTGATGCGCCAGGTAGCGGAACGGGCGGCTAAGGAATACGGCGTAGAATTTTTGTATCGGGATTTCCGCCCTTATTTTCGGGCGGGGCAGGACCGGGCGAGAGAGCTCCAAATGTACATGCAAAAATACTGCGGCTGCGTATTTTCCGAGCAGGAGCGATACTTAAAACCCTCGAAGATTATTCCTTGAATTGAGGAGAAGTTATGACTGAAATGCAATTTGCTGCTCCCTGCCTCTTTGGTTTGGAGAGCATCGCCGGCGATGAGCTGCGCCGGCTGAATGTGGAAAATGTCCGGGTGGAGGACCGTCGGGTGCTTTTTACCGGTGATCTCAACACCTTGGCTAAGGCCAATATCTGCTTGCGTACCGGGGAGCGGATTCATATCGTGCTTGCTCAGTTTGAGGCCAGGACTTTTGAAGAATTGTTCCAAGGGGTGTACCAGGCAAATTTGGAGGATTTCATTCCTAAGGACGGCCAGTTTCCTGTTAAAGGCAAGTGTCTGGATAGCCAGCTTATGAGTGAGTCTGACTGCCAGGCCATCGTCAAAAAAGCTGCGTCCCGCCGTTTGGGCGAAAAATACGGTGTTAGCTGGCTGCCGGAGACCGGTGCAAAATATCAGCTGCAATTTCTGATTCTGAAAAACCAGGTGAGTCTTTATCTGGACACTTCCGGCGCGGGCCTGCATAAGCGGGGCTACCGTGCGGTGGGTAACGATGCGCCTCTGCGGGAGACTTTGGCGGCGGCCATGGTCATACTTGCCCGTTACCGGGGCAGAGAGTTTTTGTGGGATCCGTTCTGCGGTTCGGGCACGATCCCCATTGAGGCTGCGCTGATTGCAAAAAACCGGGCGCCGGGATTAAACCGGAGATTTGCGGCGGAGCAGTTTGCTTGGAGCGATGAAAACGCATGGCGCAACGCCCGGGCAGAAGCCATGGATCGGGAATTTAAGGGGAATTACCGAATTTTGGGTTCGGATAACGACCCGAAGTGTGTGTCTCTTGCCATGGCCAATGCCAAAAAGGCAGGTGTGAGCGGCGTCATCGAATTCCGGGATGGAGATGCGACCAAAATGAGCCTGCCCGCACCGGAGGGCATTATCGTCTGCAATCCCCCCTACGGACAGAGAATGATGGAACTGCAAAGCGCCCAGCGGCTGTACAGCGCCATGGGACGCCATTGGAAATATGCCGACGGGTGGAAGGAATATATCATCACCTCCGAGCCCGAGTTTGAGCATTATTTTGGACGCCGGGCGGACAAAAAGCGGAAGTTATATAACGGCATGATCAAGTGCGACTGTTATATGTATACGGACACAGGCAGAACAAAATAGGGGAAAAGTTATGAAGCATCTTTTTATCATCAATCCTGCGGCGGGAGATCACGACCGCACGGAAGAATATACCAAGGTCATTGACCGGGTGTGCAGGGAGCAGGAGCTTGACTATCGGATTGAAGTTTCCCAAGCCCCCGGCGAGTGCAGCCGGCTGGCACGGGAAGCCGCCCAGACCGGGGAAGCGTATCGGATCTATGCCTGCGGCGGCGACGGCACGCTTAACGAAGTGGTGGCAGGCGCAGTGGGTTACCCCAATGTGGCGGTGTCAGTATTTTCCGGCGGCAGCGGCAACGATTTCGTGAAACTGTTTGATGATCCCAAAGCGTTTTTCGATTTGGAGCGATTGATCCACGCCCGGGAGATGGAAATGGATCTGATCAGCTGCAATGATGACATATCCCTGAACATTTGCTCCGTGGGCCTGGATGCCAGAATCGGCACGGATGTGGCCGGCTACAAGCGGCTGCCGCTGCTTCACGGATTCAGGGCTTATGTGGCGTCGACCCTCATCAATGTGATCAAGGGCATCAGCGAGCATTACGTAGTGGAGATCTGCGGCGAGCGGATCGACCGGCGGCTGACCATGATCTGCGTGTGCAACGGTCAGTATTACGGCGGCGGATTTCATCCGGTACCTCAGGCAGACCCCACCGATGGGTTGCTGGATGTGCTGCTGGTGGAGCATGTGTCCCGGTTGCAGGTGCCCTCTGTGGTGGGCAAGTATAAGGACGGGAAGTATGCGCAGCTGCCCAAATTGGTGCGTCATTTCCGCACCGATTCTTTGCGGATTATTTGCGATAAGCCGACCCCCATCAGCCTCGATGGTGAGCTTCGCATGGCCCAGACGGTGGATATCTCTCTGGCAAAGGAAAAAATACGGTTCTTCTATCCGGAGGGCCTGAATTTGGTGATGAAAGAACCGGCGGCGGTTTAACAAGGAGTGTACGCGGTGGAAAATTATTTTCAGCCTGATATGAACAAGCGGCAGATCGACGCGATTTCCAACCTGGGCCTTGCCCATATTGGGGATGGAGTCTATGAGCTGATGTGCCGGAGCTACCTGTGTATGCAGGGCGACCAGACGGTGAAAACGCTGCACCGGGATGCGGTGGCGCTGGTGAAAGCGCCAACTCAGGCGAAGTTTGCGGAAAAGCTGCTGCCGCTATTGACGGAAGAGGAGCTTTCATATTACCGCCGGGGAAAAAACGCCCATTCCCATGCCGCGCCCAAGTCGGCCACGCCCCGGGAATATGCCATGGCCACCGGGTTGGAAACACTGTTTGGCGCGCTGTATTTGGCGGGAAATATTTCCCGGCTGAATGAGCTATTCGGTATGTTAATGGAGGAAGAAAATGGCATTTGATGCGTTTTATCTTTCCTGTGTGTTAAAGGAGATCCGGGCGCTGCCGGAGCCACGGGTGGAGAAGATTCACCAGTGCACCCGGGATACGTTGATCTTTCACCTGCGGCATAGAGAGGGCAGAGTCAAGCTGCTCATCGGAGCAAATCCCGCGGCGCCCCGGCTGCATCTGACCCAGGCGAATCCGGACAATCCACCGGAGCCGCCCATGTTCTGTATGCTTTTGCGAAAGCATTTGTCCGGCGGTCGGCTGATTGGGATTTCCCAGCCGGAGATGGAGCGCTGCGCGCAATTTACGTTCAGCTGCACCGATGAAATGGGCGATTTGGTGGAAAAGCGTCTTGTGGTGGAGCTGATGGGCAGAACCTGCAATGTGTACCTGCTTTCACCCGAGGGGCGGATCATCGACTGCCTGCGCCGGGTGGGGCTGGATGAAGGAAAGCGGCCGGCGCTGCCGGGCATGTACTACCAGGATCCGGAGCCGGTGGGGAAGAAAAACCCACGGGATATGGATAAAGAAAGTTATGTAAACCTACTTGAAGCACCCGGCGCAGATCTTTTGGCCGATCGGCTGATGGATTCGGTGGGAGGACTGTCCCTATTGGTTTGTCGAGAGGCGGCGCTTTTTGCCGCCGGGAGCACCGATGCCCGTTTGAACGGCGTGGAAATTGCGCCTTTGGCGGAGAAATTGGCAGAATTTTTCCGAAAATGCACGGAAAATCCCGGGCCGTTTTATTGCACAAATGCCTCCGGAACGGTGCAACAATATGCATTTTGCCCCATTTTAGAGTACGGAGGTTGCACACAGGCGAGGTCATTCAGCGAGCTTCTGGATATGTGTTATACAGTAAAGGATCGGCAGGATGCCATTCGCCAAAAGGGGCAGGTTATTCGAAAAACAGTGCAGAATCTGTGCACCCGGCTGACCAAAAAGCTGGCCATCCAGGAAAAGGAGCTTTCTGCTACCTATGACCGGGAGCGGCTGCGCCAGTTGGGCGATATCGTCACCGCCAATATTCATCGGATCCAGCGGGGTCAGCGGATGCTGGCGGCGGAGGATTTTTACGATGAGCAAATGCCGGTGATCGAAATTCCGCTGTCACCACTGCTGTCACCGCAGCAGAATGCGGCGAAATTTTATAAGGATTACGCCCGTATGAAGAATGCGGAAAAGGAATTGACCCGTCAGATCGCCCTGGGCCAGGAGGAGAAGAGTTATCTTCAAAGCGTTTTGGAGGAACTGGATCGGGCTGATTCGGAAACGGCGCTGGAAGAGATTCGGCAGGAGCTGCAAGCCGGGGGCTATATGAAGGCGGATGCGCTCCGGCGAAAAATGAAGGTTTCCCGGCAGCCGCCCATGCGGTTTATGACCACCGACGGATTTTCTGTTTATGTAGGTCGCAACAACCGGCAGAATGAGGAGCTGACCTTCAAAATGGCCCGGAAGGACGATTTGTGGCTGCATGCGTCCAAGGCTCACGGCAGCCATGTGATCATCGCTTGCGCCGGGCAGCCGGTGCCCGATGATACGGTGACCCAGGCGGCGCAGCTGGCGGCCTATTACGCCCAGACAGCGGACGGACAAAATGTTCCTGTGGATGTGATGCCGGTCAAGCAGGTAAAAAAACACCCCTCCGGAAAGCCGGGGATGGTGATTTATCACAGCTACCGTACTGTGGTGGTGAATCCGTATCAGGATATTGTGGTAGATGAATTGAACGCAGAGAAAAAAGCGTGATGCAATTTGCATCACGCTTTTTACTTTCCTAATAAATATTCCCAAAGGGGCTTTTTCTGAGGTTCGTCCAGCGCGGCAATGGTGGAGCGCAGCAGCAGATTCCACTCCTGGGCAGTCAGGTGACCGTCCATGCCGGTGGTTAAATAGGTACAGGGGGGCAACTTTCGGTTGCCCATTTGCCTGGCAAGTACCTTGTCCACACCCAGAGCCAATGCATAAGGGGCAATATTATAATAGTATTCCGGGTTGGTGCGCAGGGTATTGTACAGCGACTCCCGGGAAACGGAAGTAATATGCCGCCGAAGCCCCAGAATGCTGCTCAGAAGCTCTTTGCCGTTTTCGCTGCGCCGGCCGCCGTAAGCAGCAGCCAGGCCGCCCAGCCATTGGCACAAAAGCAGTACAGTACCCATATTCAGCTCCGATGCAAGAATGCTCAGCAGCAGTAAAAATGCGGTGTAGGCCAGCGCCAGATACAGTCGTTTTTTCTGCCGCAGGTGAATCAGCGCCGCACCGGTCTGGATCTGCCAGCAAAGGAATGCGCAAAGGGGAACCAGGGGAATTCCCAAAAGGATCTGCCAGATGGTATCTGCTGCAAAGGAAACGGTAAGGCAGATGCCGCCAAAAAAGCCCATGGCAGCACACAGAATGCGGAAGATCTGGGGGTTGCCGGAACGGGGCAGGTAGTAAGACCGGACACCCGGGTGATTGTGTGACGTTTTTTCGGCGATTCGGGTAAAGTGATAACCGGTGGCGTCGATGGTTTTGCGCCTGCCGAACAGCGCCTGGAAGGTGCGGATCTCAAAATCGCTTCGCTCGTTGCCCATCTCCATATTTCGGTGCAGTAAGACCCGGCCGTTGTCGTCCGGTTGGATCAGTAGGTAGCCCATTTGCGCCCAGGAGAGGATCATCATGGAAAAGTCCACACCTTGGGCGGTGAGGCAGCAGCCAAGCTCGCCGGCGGTGATGCCGTGGGGAACGTCCGTCTGGCGTACCCGGCGGGGGGGCAGGCAGCGCATAGTCAGCAGCCAATAAACAAGCGCCAGAAGAGCGCAGGCATACATAGCAAGATCGTCGGTACTAAGGCTCCACCGCTTGGAAATGGGCTGGGGGAACTGTTTGTCGGATACACCGATGGTCATGGCCAGCGATTCATGGTCTTTCAGCCGACTGGTAAAAGCGCAGTGAAGGGTAGCACCGTCAATGCGATAGTCCATGATGGAATCCACCGCTTCCTGGTGATAGGTGCTGGTAAATTCCGGAATGCTTTCGATCGGCCCGGGGAACTGAACGGAAAAACTCATATTCTCGATGGGGTAAGCAAAACCGCTGAGCAGATGCAGCGTAAATAAAAGTTTTCCGTTTTTTTCCAGGGTGACGGCATCGGGAAGTTCGTAATTTAAAAGAAGGGTATAGCTGCCCGGAGCACGGATTGTGCCGCTCAGGTCTACATTTCGGACATTGCCGGAAGCATTGGCCCGGACACGGCTGCCGTTTAAGGTGATATTTCTTGCCTCGGCAGGCAGAGGGAAGGTCAGCTTACCGGGGACTTCTTCAATTTGCAGCTGCACAGTGAGCAGCACCTGAGAAGTGCCGTCGGAGTAAACGGTGGTGGCGCTTTGCAGTTCAGGAACAGTACTGGCGGCAGAAACGGCTGTAATAAGCATAAGACAGCACAGGATCGCAAGAAATGCCCGGCGCATGACGGCACCTCCTTTCGAGCATTGGATTACAGCTATTTTATCACGGCAGAGGGGAAAATGCAATCGGGTTCTTTGCAGGAAAAAGGCTGGCAGCAAAAACAACCGGAAAGAAAACCCGGCAAAGCAGGGGGATTTTCCTTCAAAAACTGAAAAAGATTGAAAAGTTCAGAAAAATATAGTAGAATGGTTAAAAGTTAAATAAAAACCGTTGTTTTTAGCTGTCCCCGGACAGAGAAAAAATGGAGGAAAAAATGAAGAAAAATGGACTGCTGGCGCTGGCGGCAATTGGCATAGTTGTGCTGATTGCGGTCTTCCTGTCATTGGGAAGGGATACTACCAGATATATTTATAACACATATTCTGCGGAGCTTGCCACCAACTGGAATCCGCACACCTGGCAGAAGGACGCGGATCATGCAGTGCTGCACTATATGGAAGCGCCGTTGGCGGATTTGACGGTGAAGGACTCGGTCAAGAAAGAGCACCAGTGGATATTTGTTGCCGCTTCTGAGATTGTGGATGTGACCAGAGATCAGCAGGAGGATCTGATTAAGTATTTCTGCATCCTGCCGAAGGATAAGACAGCACAGGATATGGAGGAAGGCTACGTCTACGAAATCCGTCTGCGCCAGCAGATGTGCTGGGATGACGGCACACCCATCAATGCGGATACCTACATTTATTCCATGCAGCAGCTGTTGAATCCCAAAATGAGAAATTATCGGGCCAAGGATTATTTTTCCGGTGACGCAGCAATTGCCGGTGCTTACGCCTACTATCACCAGGGAAGCCCCATTTATGACGTGGTCGTGCCGGCCTATGCAGAGGATCAGCAGCCCGATTATAGCCTGGATCTGACGGACAAAAAGCTTTTTATCAATCTGTCCAGCAAAACCATGACTTTTTCCGGCTGGTCTATTTACGAGGTATTCTGCAACAGCAATTATATCGCCAGGGAGGATTACCAGGCGGTGGTTCAGTTTGCAGATGCGGAGGGTTATGTCCGGATCACGGATCAATCCAGACCGGCGGTTTTGAAGGTTCTGGACGGCTACTGCGCTGCGTTCGGAGAGAGCCTTTACCTGGATGAAGCCAAGACGGCGATAAATGAAAATCTGTACAAGGAGCTTTTGTATTATGATACGGGCAGAGTCAGCGAGCCGGTGTCCTATGATACGGTGGGCCTTTATAAGGCAGACGAATATACCATTCGCTATGTGTGTCTGACTGAGTATGACCGGGACAACTTTTTGACCTTCTGTATGAACAATTGGCTGGTCAAGGAGGATCTGTACGAGCGCTGCAAGGTGCAGGGTGAAAACGGACAGATCACAACGACTTACGGCACTTCTTTGAAAAACACCGCTTCTTATGGGCCATATAAATTGAAGGATGTCACTGGCGAAGAAATGGTTTTTGTTCAGAACGATCAATACTGGGAATATACCGAAAATAAGGACGGCACACTGTCTTCCACCACCTTCTTCGAGGTAGACGGCAAGACTCAGCCCCAGTTTATGACGGAAAAGATCGTCATTAAGAAGATGAGCGACCAGGAGGCTAAAAACGCATTTCTGGCAGGAGAGTTGGATGACTTGGCGTTGATGGGGGAAGATGTGAAAGCCTATGCAGCCTCTCCCCGGCGGTATCATGTGGACGAGACCTATACCATGCGGCTGTTCTTCCATACTGCGTTGGAATCTTTGCAGGCGATGGATCAGGCCGGTACCAATGTTAACGGTGTGGTGCTGTCCAATGAGAAGTTCCGAAAGGCATTTTCTCTGGCGATTCAGCGGTCCGAGTTTGTTTCTGCCACTGCCGGATTTAAGCCTGCGTTTTATCTGATCAACACCCGGTATTATTACGATGTTTATCAGAATCCTCTTTCCGTTTATCGGGATACGCCCGCTGCGAAACAGTCCATCTGTGAGCTGTACGGTGTTTCCTATGGCGAGGGAACGGACTATGCCACATTGGATGAGGCCTATGCTTCCATTACCGGTTATGATCTGACCAAGGCCCAGGCACTTATGACGGAGGCTTGCGCAGAACTGGTGGATGCGGGCTTGTATACTGAGGGTGAAAATATTACCATTCGGTTGGCGCTGTCTGCCGCAGCTGCCGATGCGTATGATCTGCAACAGGTGGAGCTGCTGAATCGGTATATCAATGCGGCGGTGGAAGGCTCCGGATTTGGCCAGGTGCAGATCGTACCGGTGGACAATCTGAAAGACCGGTATGCGGATGTTGCCAACGGCGTATACGCTATGGGGCGTGGAGCGTGGGGCGGCGCAGCATTTTATCCGTTTAATATGTTCCGCTGCTATTGCGATCCTACTTATGCGGATCTGCATGAGGCAGGTTGCTATGACCCCACAACCGAAACACTGACTCTGACGGTGGGAGATGAGAAGGTCACCATGACCTGGCAGCAGTGGTCTACCTGTATGGTGGGCGCCGGTAAATATGCGGATGCTTCCAATGAAGTGAAGCTGCAGATCCTGAGCCAGTTGGAGAAGGCGTTTTTAGGCAAGTATTACTGTATTCCTCTGTGCAGCAATACCGCTTCGTCCATGCTGTCTTATAAAACCGATTACTTTACCGAAAATTACAGCATTATGTACGGTTTCGGCGGCATGCGGCTGATGACTTATAATTACACCAATGCCCAATGGAAGGAATTTGTGAAGGATTCAGGCGGCACGCTCAGTTACCAAGAATGAAAAATGGCTGCCACTGGCAGCCGTTTTTCGGTTATGGGTCTTGTGTGTCCGGTGGAAATGGTGTATAATGAAAAAACTACCTGTGTAAAGGAGACTCATCATGGCGTTTGACAATGACGAATTAAATAAGCGCCGTGAAGAGCGGGAGCAGGAGCGAAAAATTGCCCAGACCCAGAATAAACTGCTGAAAATCGGCGTGATCATTACGGCGGTGACGATGGTGCTTTGTGCCGCGGCGTTGCTGATCACTAAGGGCTTGGTGAACCGTCCGCTGCCGGAGGATCCCAATTTGCAAAGTCCGCCCAGTTCGTCAGAATCGGAAACCACCCAGGAAACGGAGCCTGTACCTCAGGTGCCGGATCAGGTGATCCATTTTGTAGCCGGCGGCGACTTGAATGTGACGGATAAGACCGTTGCTGCCGGTACTGCGGTGAGCGGTTATGATTATACATCCGCATTTATGGATGTGGCGGCAATTTTAGGCGGAGCAGATTTGGCGGCGCTGAATTTTGAGGGTAGCCTTTTTGGCGCGCCCTATGGCACGGAGCATAAATCTGCGCCGGTACAGATGGTGCAGGCGCTGCGCAATGCAGGCGTGGATCTGATCCAGGCGGCTAATTCCCAAAGCGTAGTCAACGGACTTTCCGGTCTGCGGAGTACGTTGCAGGCCATTCGTTCTGTGGGCATTGAGCCTTTGGGCGCGTATGCTTCGCCGGAGGAATTCCGGGAGTCCGGCGGGTTTATAATCCGCAATGTTCAGGGAATCCGGGTGGCCATCGTGGCCTTTACCAAGGGCATGGACGGAATGGGCTTGCCTGAGGGGAATGAAGATTGCGTTAACCTGCTTTATAAGGATTATAACAGCGCCTATCAGCAGGTGGATACGCAGGGGATCAAGGAAATTTTGCAGGATGTGCAGGATCAGAAGCCGGACGTAACCATTGCGCTGCTTCACTGGGGAAGTGAATATAACAGTAAAATCAGCACCACCCAGGAGACCATTACCAAGCTCATGCTGGAACAGGGAGTGGATGCGATCATCGGAAGTCACTCACATTACGTGCAAAAGGCGGTTTTTGATCCAAATAAGGGCACGTTGGTTGCATATTCTTTGGGCGATTTCTTCGGCGATGCGGAAAATGCCGGTACGGATTATTCGGTGCTGCTGGATTTGGAGATCACCAAAAACGGCGCAACCGGACAGTGCAGGATTACGGGTGTGGAATATATTCCCATTTTTACCCTGGATGAAACGCAAATCGGCGGAAGCATGCGTGTGGTGCGGATCCGGGAAGCCATGGCGGCTTACGAAAGCAATTATATCAGCAAGATTTCTGAGGATGCGTATCTTGCTATGAAAAATGCCATGGAAAAGATCACGCCCAGAATGGAGCTTTCTTAAACAGGACACAAGGACCGGCTGTTAAGCCGGTCCTTTTCAGATACAAAATATGAGATACAAGATATGTCGGATTTTTTGTGTGCTCAACGCCCTCCACTGGGGGAAAGCTTTTGGAGCAATGGTGTTTTTACAGATACTTTTCTAGTTCCATAAAGGTGGGGGCAATGTACTTTTCAGAGTCATGCAGCAGGAATTTCCATAGCTTTCTGGCCGCCTTGGTATCCGCACCAATGGGGTAAGCCAGTAGCGCTTCGTACAGATCCTTGGCATCACCGCTGCCGCAAGCATTTGCCAACAGGGTCTGATGAATTGCCAGAGAAGAGAGCATACCCAAAACAGAGGTCGGAACTTTTAAGTCTTTCACAGGATGGATACCGTCTTTGTCTACAATGTGGGTAAACTCACAGGCTAAACCTTCCTCAAAGTTGACGATATTGCCGTCGTTGATAGAACTGATCGCAACACGCATTGGTCGAATACCGGCCAGACCGCATAAGATCATGGATTGCACATCGCCTCCGGGAGGCATATGAAATACATGGTTGGTAGGATCGTTCCAGGGAATCTCGTCGGCGGGCATTTTAGCCCACTTAGTAAATTGAAGATTTGCTTCCGCACGAACAGCCAGAGCTTCTTTCATCTCTTTGTCGAATTGGGTACTGCTGCTATCGTTCAGAGCGGTGCCTTCTTCGTTCAACGCCAGTGTCCGGAAGGACTTTACTGCCTGTTCGTGGTAGAAGTGGTTGATGCCATCACCCTCGTTGGAGAATAACAATGCATGTCTGTTTTGGAAGAAGGCAATGATCTGTTCTAAGCCGTTTCGCATTTGTTTAACCAAATGTGGCGCCTTATCCGCAGAGAAGTTCACCAATTTTGGAGCGTTGGGGGCTTCCTGAATACGTGCCTCTATCAGTTTGAACAGATCAGCCCCGTCCAATGTACCGTTGGTAATAAAGCTCAGGTGGTTGATACCGGCTACATCTACTACATAATTGGGGTTGGGAGCATCGTTGCCGGTGAGAATACGATTCAGATCCCACTGGTGATTGTTAAAGCCTTCGCATACACCATAGCATTCAATGGAAGTATACTGACGTACCATTGCGGAAAGAACACTGACAGGGTTTGCAAAGTCCAGCAAAATCGCCTTTGGGCACATAACCTCCATGCGTTTTGCCACATTCATCAAAATGGGAGCGCCACGCAGAGCCAGAAAAGCACCGGAATAGGATAAATTGTCAGAGCCAATAAATCCCAAGTCATAACTGGCAATACTCTGACGGCTCATCATATCAAAAGGACCGGCCAGCAAGGTCACACTGACAACATCAGCATTTTCCAGAGCTTCGTCTAGGTTTAAATCCCAGGAAATCTTGACAGGACTTTTCCGGTACTCCGGACTCTTGGACAATAAAGAGGCCATATCTTCTGCACGTTGCTTGTTTAAATCGTAAACTCGAATTTCTCCACCATTTGCAAAAACGCCATCACGCAGTGCGCAACGAGCTGTGGATAGAAGACGGTGGGCTCCACCGCCGATCATGGTAAAGATCATGCTACACATTCTCCTTAAATAATAATCGCTTAGAATTGGTCAAGTTTGTAAGAGTTTAATCGTTTTCACAACGTAAAGATAGCACAAGTACTTCTGTTTTTCAATATATTTTTCAATATATTTTTCAATATAAATAACAACGGCGGCTTTGCTTTTTTGGGAGCTTGGTTTTTCCCTCTGGCTTTGCCATTCTGCAAAGCCACCTCCCTCACAAGCGCGGGAGGCAAGGAGTGGTGGTGATTAGAAAAACCCGGCAGGCGATTGCCTGCCGGGTTTACATAACTTTTTGTTGCGCTTATCCGCGGAAGCATTTCACCGCAGACTGGAACAGCTTCATGTCGTACTCGCCGGGGACGTTCCGGTACAGACCCTTTTGCCAGCGCTCGCTGTGGCCCATCTTGCCCAGCACTCTGCCGTCGGGAGAGGTGATGCCCTCGATGGCGAACAGAGAACCGTTGGGGTTGAAGGCGGTATCCATGGTGGGGTTGCCGTCCAAATCCACGTACTGGGTGGCGATCTGTCCGTTGGCGGCCAGCTGCATGGCCAGATCTTCGCTGGCGAAGAAGCGGCCCTCGCCGTGGGAGATGGGCACACTGTAAATCTCGCCCACTTCCGTGCCTGCCAGCCAGGGGCTCTTGTTGGTGCACACCCGGGTGCGTACCATCTTGGACTGGTGGCGGGCAATGGTGTTGTAGGTCAGGGTGGGGCACTGGTCGTCGGTGTCGATGATCTTGCCGTAGGGCACAAGACCCAGTTTGATCAGCGCCTGGAAGCCGTTGCAGATACCCAGCATCAAGCCGTCCCGATCATCCAGCAGCCGGGTCACTTGCTCTTTGATTTCCGGATTCCGGAAGAAAGCGGTGATGAATTTGGCAGAACCGTCGGGTTCGTCACCGCCGGAGAAGCCGCCGGGTATGAAGATCATCTGGCTCTGGGCGATCTTGGCTGCAAACTGCTCGATGCTCCGGGTCACGTCCTCAGCGCTGAGGTTGCGCACCACGAAGATCTCCGGATCGGCGCCGGCAGAAAGCATTGCCCGGGCAGAATCGTACTCGCAGTTGGTGCCGGGGAATACGGGGATCAGAACCTTGGGTTTGGCGACCTTTACCGCGGGAGCGGCCAGGCTCTTTCCGGTGTAGCCAAATACGGGGATTTCTGCGGCTTTTTCCGCAGCCCGGGTGGGATACACTTTTTCCAGAACGCTTTCGTTGAGGGAAAGAAGCTCGCTGATGGATGCCCGGTCACCGTCCAGATCGATCACAGGCTCGGAAGCGGTGGTGCCGATCTTTGTGACGCCGGGAAGAGTCACATCCTCTGTCAGCTCGGCGACAATGGTGCCCCAGAGGGTCCGGTGCCACTGATTCTTGACTGCGCCGCAGGAGATGAAGCCGATGTTATTACCGAAGGACATCTTCATGACGGCTTCGCCCAGACCGTTTTCAACTGCCCAAGCGGCCTTGACTTTACCCTTTAAGTGCAGGTCGTGGAAGGCTTCCCAAGCGGCTTTCGTGCTCTCAGCGCCATCGTTTGCCGCGCCAAACAGGTATACCGGGTTGCCGGCGGCCTTAAATTCGGGGGACAGAACCTGCTGCTGATCAATGGGCGCGATGGCAAAGGAGATCAGCGTGGGAGGCACGTCATAGTCGAGGAAGGTGCCGGACATGGAGTCCTTACCGCCGATGGCCGCAGCGCCCAGCTCCATTTGGGCATCCAGAGCGCCCAGCAGCGCCGCAAAGGGCTTGCCCCAGCGGGTGGGCTCATTCCGCAGTTTCTCAAAGAATTCCTGCAAGGAAAGGTATGTTTTCTTATAGTCAGCGCCGGCGGCAACCAGTTTGGACACGCTGCTGTAAATGGCGGCGCGGGCGCCGGTATAGGGATCGACGCTCATGTGGTCCGGATCCATGCCCCAGGCAAATACGCTGCCCTGGTCGGTAACCTGGCCGGGCAAAACGGGCAGAGTGGCTGCCATAGCCTGGGCGGGAGTGCGCTGGGTTTTGCCGCCGAAGGGCATGAGCACAGAGCCGGTGCCGATGCTGCCGTCAAAACGTTCCACCAGACCTCTGCGGCTGGCGGTTTTCAGATCTGCCGCCATTTCCCGGAGAGAACCGTACATGGCCTTGCTCAGAGCGGACAAATCCTTTTTGGCAATTTCCACAGTGGCGTGTTTGCTGGCGCCGTTGGTATCCAGGAACGCCCGGGACAGGTTGGCAATTTCCGCGCCCTTCCAGCTCATGACCATGCGGGCCTGCTCCGTAACTACGGCAACCCGGTAGGCTTCCAGATTTTCTTCCTGGGCATAGGCGATAAAGGTATCTGCGTCATCAGCTGCAACCACTACGGCCATACGCTCCTGGGATTCGGAAATGGCGATTTCGGTGCCGTCCAGGCCGTCGTATTTCTTGCGGACCGCATCCAGGTCGATCCGCAGACCGTCAGCCAATTCGCCGATGGCAACGGGCACGCCGCCGGCACCAAAGTCGTTACAGCGCTTAATCAGCCGGGTGACGTTGGGGTTGCGGAACAGCCGCTGGATTTTCCGTTCCTCGGGGGCGTTGCCCTTCTGGACTTCGGAAGCCATGGTGGTCAGAGATTTTAAGTTGTGGCTCTTGCTGGAACCGGTGGCACCGCCGATGCCGTCACGGCCGGTGCGGCCGCCAAGCAGAACGATCACGTCACCGGGGGCCGGGCGTTCCCGACGCACATTGTAGGCCGGGGCAGCGGCAACCACAGCGCCGCATTCCAAACGCTTGGCAACATACCCGTCGTGGTAAATTTCTGCCACGTGACCGGTGGCAAGGCCGGTTTGGTTACCGTAGGAAGAGTAACCGGCGGCAGGGGTCTGACAGAGCTTGCGCTGGGGCAGCTTGCCGGACAGAGTTTGGCTCAGAGATTTCCGGGGGTCGGCTGCGCCGGTGACGCGCATGGCCTGGTGCACATAGGCACGACCGGACAGGGGGTCGCGGATACAGCCGCCGATACAGGTGGCAGCGCCGCCAAAGGGCTCGATCTCCGTGGGGTGATTGTGGGTTTCGTTCTTAAACATCAGGAGCCAGTCCTGGTCTTCACCGTCCACCTTGGCGGTGACATGAATGGAGCAGGCGTTGATCTCTTCGCTTTCGTCCAGTTCCGGAAGCAGACCACGCTTTTTCAGCGTTTTAGTGCCGATGGTGGCTACGTCCATGAGAGTCTGGGGACGTTTGGCGGCTTTTTCTTCGCCGTAGACTTCGATCCGGGCGGCCAGATACCGCTCATAAGCGGCCTGCACGGCGGGATCGTCGATTTTTACATTGTCAATGTGAGTGGAGAAGGTGGTGTGGCGGCAATGGTCAGACCAGTAGGTATCCACCACCCGGATTTCAGTGATGGTAGGATCCCGATGCTCCTGATCCCGGAAATAGTCTTGCAGGAAACGGAGGTCGTCCAGATCCATGGCAAGACCTAAGCTGTCCAGCAGATCAGAAAGGGCCTTTTCGTCCATGGCGATAAAGCCGGTGACCGTGGCAACACTTTGGGGAATGGCGTATTCCACAGCCAGCGTTTCCGGCAGGTCAAGGCTGGCTTCCCGGCATTCCACCGGGTTAATGACATGCTTTTTGATGGCGGCAATTTGCTCGTCAGTCAAATTACCTTCCAGCACGTAGACCTTGGCGGAACGGACGGTGGGGCGGTCGCACTGACTCAGAATCTGGATACACTGGGCGGCAGAGTCTGCCCGCTGGTCAAACTGACCGGGCAGAGGCTCCACGGCAAAGACCACCTGACCATTGGGAACGTCAAAGGAGACAGTGTCCACCTGAGGCTCGGAGAAAACGGTATTTACGGCATAGTCAAACAGCTGTCGGTCCAAGTTTTCTGCATCATAACGGTTCAGCACCCGCACAGAGGACAGCGCCTGAATTTGCAGAAAATCCCGGATCTCCTGCATCAGACCGTCCGCTTCGTGGGTCTGGCCCTGCTTTTTTTCTACATATACACGGTAAACCATGGATGAACCTCCATTTGTTAATTTCATTAGGCCATCAGCGCCCGCTGACCAATGTCACTGCGGCGGTAGGCGTTTTCAAACTGTACCCCATCGGCAAGCCGATAGGCTTCTTTTACCGCTTCTGCCAAAGTGTCGCATACTGCGGTGGTGCCGGTGACACGGCCGCCGGAATTGACCAGCTTGCCGTCGGCAAGCTTTGCGCCGGCTACAAAGGTGTGGGCGTTGGCTTCTTCGGTCATGGTGATGGGGAAGCCTTTTTGATAGCTAAGGGGGTAACCTGCGGAGGCGGTGACCACACAGCAGGCGTGTTTATCGGAGAATTTCACTTCCGTTTCTGCCAATGTGCCATTGGTAGTGGCCTTCATGACGGTAAGCAAATCGCTTTCCAGCAGGGGAAGCACAACCTGGGTTTCCGGGTCGCCGAACCGGCAGTTATACTCAATGACCTTTGGGCCGTTGGGTGTGAGCATCAGACCGAAGTACAGGCAGCCGGTGAAGGTTCTGCCTTCTGCGTTCATAGCGGCGATAGTGGGCAGGAAGATGGTCTTCATACATTCTGCCGCGATTTCCGGGGTGTAGTAGGGATTGGGGGCAACGGTGCCCATGCCGCCGGTGTTCAAGCCGGTGTCGTGATCCCCGGCGCGCTTATGGTCCATGGAGGAGACCATGGGCTTGACGCATTTGCCGTCGGTAAATGCAAGGACGGAAACCTCCGGGCCGGTGAGAAATTCCTCAATGACCACGGTTGAGCCGCTTTTGCCGAATTTAGCATTTGCCATCATGTCGGTGACGGCCTCTTTGGCTTCTTCCCGGGTCATGGCAATAATAACGCCTTTGCCCAGGGCAAGACCGTCGGCCTTGACCACAGTGGGAATGGGCGCGGAGTCTAAGTAGGAAAGCGCTTTGTCCAGCTCTGTGAATATTTCGTATTCAGCGGTAGGAATACCGTATTTTTTCATGAGATTCTTGGAGAATGCCTTGCTGCCTTCGATAATGGCGGCGTTGGCCTTGGGACCAAAGCAGGGGATGCCGATTTGGTTCAGGCGGTCTACGCAGCCCAGCACCAGAGGATCATCCGGCGCCACCACCGCATAGTCGATGGCGTTGCTTGCAGCGAAAGAAACGATGCCGTCAAGATCTGTGGCGGCAATGTTCACACAGGTGGCATCTGCTGCGATGCCGCCGTTGCCCGGCAAAGCAAAAATTTCCGTAACGTCGGGGTTTTTCTTCAAGGAGCGGATGATGGCATGTTCCCGGCCACCGCCGCCAACGACAAGAATGTTCATGTTTGACCTCCGTAAGGTTTTATATGCTTAAAACGCACTGACAGGGGGCGGCGTGAACCGTCCCCTGAGGTAAGGATTAGTGGTGGAACAGGCGCATGCCGGTGAAGGCCATGACGACGCCGTTTTTGTCACATTCTTCAATGACCAGATCGTCGCGAATGGAGCCGCCGGGCTCGGCAATGTACTTGACGCCGGAGGCAACACCGCGCTTGACGGAGTCGGGGAAGGGGAAGAAGGCGTCGGAGCCCAGAGCAACTGCGTCACGGGAATCCAGCCATGCCCGCTTTTCTTCGGCGGTGAGGGGCTCGGGACGGACGGTGAAGTAGTTCTGCCAGATGCCTTCTGCGCACACATCTTCTTCGTTGCCGTTGATGTAGCCGTCGATAACGTTGTCACGGCCGGGACGGCCCAGGTCAGCACGGAAAGGCAGAGAAAGAGTCTTGGGATGCTGGCGCAGGAACCAGGTATCAGCCTTGCCGCCGGCAAGACGGACACAGTGAACTCTGGACTGCTGACCGGCGCCTACACCGATGGCCTGGCCGTCGTAAGCAAAGCAGACGGAGTTAGACTGGGTGTATTTCAGGGTGATCAGAGAGATGATCAGGTCGGTCTTGGCAGACTCGGGCAGATTTTTGTTGGCGGTGACAATGTTTTGAAGCAGGTGCTCGCCAATTTTAAAGTTGTTGCGGCCCTGTTCAAAGGTGATGCCGTAGACCTGCTTGGTCTCCTGCTCGGCAGGAACGAAATCAGGGTCAATGGCGACCACGTTATAGCTGCCTTTACGCTTGGCTTTCAAAATGGCCAGAGCTTCGTCGGTATAGCCGGGAGCAATAACACCGTCGGAAACTTCGGGGGCGATCAGCTTTGCGGTGAGCTCGTCGCACACATCACTCAGAGCCACCCAGTCGCCGAAGGAGCACAGACGGTCGGTGCCCCGGGCGCGGACATAAGCGCAAGCCAGGGGGTTTTCGTCCAGACCTTCCACGTCCTCAACAAAGCAAGCTTTTTTCAGATCCAGGGGCAGGGGCTTGCCCACGGCAGCAGAGGTGGGAGAAACATGCTTGAAAGAGGTGGCGCAAGCCATACCGGTGGCTTCTTTCAGTTCCTTAACCAACTGCCAGGAGTTGAAGGCGTCCAGAAAATTGATGAAGCCGGGTCTGCCGTTCAAAATAGTAATGGGCAGCTCGGTGCCGTCGTGCATATAGATCTTAGCAGGCTTCTGGTTGGGGTTGCAGCCGTATTTCAATTCAAATTCTTTCATTATGTTACCTCCTCGTATTTTGCTTAGCAATGTTTGTTGATAATGCGCTGCTGAATCTCCCGGGTTTTCAGATCGGTATAGCGGACAAACAGGGAGATCTTATTGTTCTCGTTCAGGTTTTCCCAAAGCTCGCCCGTGAACGCATCAATGTCGTTGTCGATGGCGACCCGCTCCGGCTCACCCTGGAAGGTGGGGATCACGGGGTTGCCGTCGCATACATAGGTGTGCAGGAAGTGACCTAGTCCGGCGGTGGCGGGGTATTCCCAGAAGAAACGGGCGCAGTTTTCGCCCTCGGGATCGGCGGCTTTCAGGATAGACATCTTGTAGCTGCCGTCGTTTGCTTGCAAACCGGAAATTCTGGGTGTCCAGTTGGGACGGTCGTCTTCAAACTGGCGGGTGCGCAGAGCTGCTTCCCAGCTTTCACCCTTGGCCAGATATTCCCAGATGGTGTCCGTCTGGTCACCGTTGGTAACGATCAGACCCTGGCCCACTTCCCGGACGGGGTGGTAAATGATCAGGTGAGGGTCTACCATTAGGCTGGGGTCATGGGCTTCGGTGCGGATGCCGTCGGCTTCCTGTACAAAGACCCGATTCCGGGAGTTGACGCTGCGGCCCATGATAAAGTAGGCGGCAACGGCTTTCTTGCCGTCGGGTGTAATGCCCAGGACGATGCCTCTGCCCGGATATGTATTGGTAGAGAGCTTGTTGCTCATGGTGTCGATTTCATAGACATTCATATTATTTCCCTCCTAAATTTGCACAGACCATTTCCGCAGCCTGGGGCAGCAGAACCCATTCAGCCTGTTCCATGACGCGTTTTTGCAGGATTTCCGGGGTGTCGCCGGGGAGAATATCCACCGCTTTTTGGGCGATGATCTCGCCGCCGTCGGGAATCTCGTTGACGAAGTGCACCGTTGCGCCGGTGACTTTTACGCCGTAGTGCAGCGCTTCTTCGTGGACTCTCAGTCCGTAAAAGCCTTCACCGCAGAAGCTGGGGATCAGGCTGGGGTGGACGTTGATGATTTGCTTGGGATAGCAGGATGTGAAATTCTCGGTCAGAATGGTCATAAATCCTGCCAAAATGATCAGCTCAATGCCGTTTTCGGTAAGAATTGCTTTCAGCTTTTCTTCAAAGGCCAGCTGGGAGCCGCATTCCTTTTTCAGCACAACGGCGGTGGGAATACCGGCTTTTTTTGCCCGCTCCAAGGCATATGCTCCGGCATTGTTGGCAACCACCAATGCGATTTCGCCGCTGTGGAGCACCTTGCCCTGGGCGTCAATCAGCGCTTGCAGGTTGGTGCCGCCGCCGGAGACCAGAACTGCGATCTTCGTTTTCATTCCAGGATCACCTTTTCCTCGCCGGCAATGATCTGGCCGATGACGTAGGCATCTTCTCCGTTGGCGCGGAGAATTTCCAGCGCCTGGTCAACCTGCTCGGCGGGGACAACAACGCTCATGCCCACGCCCATGTTGTATGTATTGAACATATCCCGCTCGGGAACGTTGCCCCATTTGGCAATCAGGTGGAAGATGGGCAGGATCCGCACAGCAGATTTGTCGATTTTGGCGCACAGACCGTCGGGAATGGAGCGGGGAATATTTTCGTAGAAGCCGCCGCCGGTAATGTGGGAGATGCCCTTGACATCTACCTTTTCCAGCAGAGCCAGAATACTCTTGACGTAAATGCGGGTGGGAGTCAGCAGGGTTTCGGCAATGGTCTTGCCACCTAAGCTTTCCCGGGGAATGTAAAGCTCGGGGTTATTGTTGTCAATATCAAAGACCTTGCGGCACAAGGAGAAGCCGTTGGAGTGGATGCCGGTGGAGGGCAGAGCGATGACTACGTCGCCGGCGCGCATACGGGTATTGTCCAGAATTTTCTTCTTGTCTACGACACCAACGGCAAAGCCGGCCAGGTCGTAGTCTTCAACGGGCATTAAGCCCGGGTGCTCCGCGGTCTCACCGCCGATGAGCGCGGCGCCGGACTGGACACAGCCCTCGGCAACACCCGAAACGATCGCAGCGATCTTCTCGGGATAGTTCTTGCCGCAGGCAATATAGTCCAGGAAGAACAGGGGCTTTGCGCCGCAGCAGATAATGTCGTTGACGCACATGGCCACTGCGTCGATACCGATGGTATCGTGCTTGTCCATTAAAATAGCAAGCTTTACTTTCGTGCCGCAGCCGTCGGTGCCGGAGACCAGAACGGGCTCTTCCATGCCCGCGATGGGCAGACCGAAGCAGCCGCCAAAGCCGCCCACATCGTCCAGACAGCCTTCGTTGCGGGTACGGGCAACGTGTTTTTTCATCAGTTCAACGGCTTTGTAGCCGGCAGTGATGTCCACACCGGCAGCGGCGTAGCTGGCAGAGAAAGAGTTCTTGTGATCCATGATGAAGCTCCTTTTCAGAAGTAATATTTGTTATTCCTTGCCGTTCCAGCAGTAAGTGCAAAGCTTGCAGGGGTCCAGACCGATGGCCTTGATGACACCGTCTACCGTCTGGAAGCCAAGAGAGGAGAACTTAAATTTATCGCAGATGGCTTTGCGCATGGCCTTGCCCCGGGGAGTGTTACCGTCTGCGTATTCATCAATGTGATTTAAGCCTTCTTCTCCTTCCAACTCTACAATGATCCGACGGGAGATCAGATCCATGTCGCTGGTGGAGCGGGAGAAGTTTAAGTATTTGCAGCTATACATAATGGGCGGACAGGCAGAGCGCATGTGGACGGACTTGGCGCCGTTCTCATAGAGAAATTCCACAGTCTCTTGCAGCTGAGTGCCCCGGACGATGGAATCGTCCACAAACAAAAGGTGCTTGTCCTGAATCAGCTCATGGACGGGGATCTGCTTCATTTTTGCGATCTTTTTTCGATCCGACTGTTTGGCGGGGGTGAAAGAGCGGGACCAGGTGGGCGTATATTTAATGAACGCCCGGGCAAAGGGTTTGCCGGTGCGGTTGGCATAACCGATAGCGTGGGGCGTGCCGGAGTCGGGCACTCCGCCCACATAGTCGATCTCCATGCTGCGGCCCTGCTCCATATCCCGCTCGGCAATGGCCGCGCCGTTGCGGTAGCGCATGGCTTCCACGTTGATTCCCTCGTAGGTGGAGGTGGGATAGCCGTAATAGCTCCACAGGAAGGCGCATACGCGCATTTCTGTGCCGGGAGCGCGAAGCTGGGTCATGGTGTCGGCGGTGAGCTCCACAATTTCGCCGGGGCCCAACTCACAGACCTTTTCGTAACCCAGCTTGGTGAAGGCGAATTCTTCGAAGGAGGCGCAGTAGCCGTCGTCGTTTTTGCCGATCTGTACGGGAATACGTCCCAGACGGTCCCGGGCGGCAATGAGCTTGCCGTCATCGGTGAGGATCAGAATGTTGACCGTTCCTTCCACAACGCTCTGGACAAACTGGATGCCGTCGGCATAATTGTCCTTTTGGCAAATCAGGGAAGCCACCAGCTCGGTGGAGTTGACTTTACCACCGGTCATGGCGTCGAAATGCCCGCCGCTGATGGTTAGGTACTGCTCCGAAAGGGCGGAGGCATTGTTCACAATGCCTACCGTGCAGATGGCGCAGGTTCCCAGCTTGGAGCGGATCAGCAAGGGCTGAGGATCGGAGTCACTGATGCAGCCGATGACAGAGCTGCCCTGCATCTCATTGAAAATATGCTCAAATTTGGTGCGAAAGGGTGCGTTTTCGATGCTGTGGATCACCCGCTGCAACCCGATTTCCGGGTCCCAGGCAGCCATGCCGCCCCGGCGTGTACCCAGGTGGGAGTGGTAGTCCACACCGAAAAACACGTCCATCATACAGTCGTGCTTGGATGCAATTCCAAAAAATCCGCCCATGAGAAATACTCCTTTTGCGTCAGATCAACGGTGTTAAGAAAGGTCCGAAGGCTCCCCTTTGCAGGGGAGTCTTCAAAGGTATCAAAAACTATCAGGCAAAGAACAGCTTGTTCAGGGTCAGGGGGTCTACATATTCGCCGTTCTTGTATACGCGCATGTTGCCGGAAGCAACCTCGTCGATGAGCATGACCTTGCCGTCGGGGGCGTAGCCAAACTCAAATTTGATGTCGTAAAGTTCCATGCCCTTTTCTTTCAGATCGTCAGCAACGATCTTGGTGATTCTCTGGGTCATGTTTTTTAAGTCTTCGTACTGCTCGTTGGTCATGACGCCGATGTCCACCAGGGCATCCTTGGTGATCAGTGGATCGCCCTTTGCATCGTCTTTCAGTGTGGTTTCCACATAGTAGGGCAGGTCAGCGCCGGATTCAATCAGCGCACCGTAGCGGCGAATAAAAGAACCCACGGCTTTCAGGCGGCAGATCACTTCCAGACCCTGGCCGAAGACCTTGGCGGGGAGCACTTCCATGGTGGTGCTGCTCAGGTCGGCATTTACATAGTGTGTCTTGATGCCCGCAGCATTGATCTTCTCAAAGAAGTAGATGGACATCCGCAGGTTCACGTCACCCACACCCTCGATGGTCAGGCCAACGCTGTTTTCACCGGGATCAAACACGCCGTCTTTACCGGTGCAGTCGTCTTTGAATTTCAGCAGGCAGTTGCCGTTGGGCAGGGCGTAAACGTTTTTGGTCTTGCCGGTGTACAGGAGTTTCAGGTTTTCCATAATTCATTACCTCTTTCGAAATATAATGTACATTTATCAGCGCGGAGCAGGTTACTGCAAGGCGGCGTCCTTGGAGAGGACTTTTTGTGCATCGGCGGCGCGCTTGGCGTCCAGCTTGGCGGCCAGCTCCGGGTCGGTGACGGCCAGAATCTGAATGGCCAGCAGGGCGGCGTTCACAGCCCCGTCCACTGCCACGGTGGCCACCGGGATACCAGAGGGCATCTGCACAGTGGACAGCAGAGCGTCCAGACCGTTTGTAAAGGTGGTGGATTTCATGGGGATGCCGATCACGGGCAGGGTGGTATTGGCTGCCAGGCTTCCTGCCAGGTGGGCGGCCATGCCCGCTGCCGCAATGATCACGCCAAAGCCGTTATTTCGTGCGTTGGCAGAGAAATCATGCGCCTGCACCGGTGTGCGGTGGGCGGAGTATACATGCATTTCATAGGGAACGGAAAATGCGGCCAGCGTATCCGCTGCTTTCTGAACCACAGGCAGGTCGCTGTCGCTGCCCATGATGATTGCTACCTTTTTCAAAATCATATCCCTCCGTAATAGAAAATGGGCGCACTCTGCCTCGGTCGAAGCAAAGTGTGCCCAGACGGTCGGCGTTTCGCGTATGTCCTGCTCCCATGTGGTGCTCCACGGTTCCGTCAGTTACAGGACGCATTTGAATTACAGTGTATATTATAGACGAAAATTGTAAAATAGTCAATTCAACATAAAGACAGTTTACAAGAAAATTATGGGCCGCAGACTGTATATCTTGCCAAATTCTTAGAAATTTTATGGCTGTTTTGGTATCAATCCAGGGCAAGACCGAAATAGCGGGGTGGGGTGTCTTCCACGAGCATTTTGTACATGGCAAAGGGCCCGTTGCCGGGAATGCGGAAGCGGCCGGTGGCTGCGCCAAGGGCGGCAATGATACCGGGGGCGTTTTCAGCGTGACCCAAAAGCTCCAAGCCGACAAATTCCGATCCGCTTAAATAGCCCGCCAGGACAAAACCTTCACCGCCGTAGAACTGGGCCATGCCGGAAAGATAGGAAAGATTCTCCTTCTCCTGAATTATGCCGCCCTGGGGAAGATATTGGCGACGGGCGGCGGCATACTCTTTTACAGAAAGGGGTGTTAAATCGATGGGGATACCGGCATCGCAGGTGACAGTTTCTATGCAGTTTAGATTTTTGTAGCCCATGGAGGCATACAGAGAGAATAGCGAGGCAGAACCGGGTACTAAAACGGTCGCCCGGTAGCCCTGGGATGCAAGCAGGCGGTGGGTATCTTCCATAAGCCTGTGGCAAAGGCCTTGATTTCGAAAAGCGGGGTCTGTGGCCACGGCGTACAGGTATGCGATTTTTCCCTGTGTATCCTCACAGTCCAGCCAGTAGTGGGCGGCCGCCAGCCGGCCGGATACGGTGATGCAGCGGCATCGCTCCGGAGCATAGGCGGTGGAGAAAAAAAGGTGGACTTGCGCATCGCTGTCGCCAAAGGCGTTTTGATACAGCTGTTTCAAATGGGGCAGCTGCTGTGGGGTTGGAAAATCAATGTTCATCGTCATCCTCCCAAAGCCGCGCCCAGTACTTGGCCACCAGATGATCCGGGTGATAGGAAAGTTTTGCCTTGCGAAGACCCGCAATACCCATATCGTCTTCCCGGTTGAGGTATTCCACCTGAGGGTATTTTGCCCGAAGATATTGGGCAAAGGAACTGTTAATGGCGGCGTATGCGCCGTCAATGCCGTCCAGCGCTTTTTCAAAGTGCACATCAAAGGTGTTTTCCGAAAGGCGGCTGGCCATGGTCATGGCAAGGGGCTTGCCGTTATCGATCAGCACCATGCCTTCTAAGCCTAAATCTTCCCGTTCATTTAATGCCCGGTTGATGGCCAGCTGCTCCAAATGGAAGTCCGCAAAAGGATCTGCGGCAAGGCGCTCATCGTACCACTGCTGCACTACCTGCCGGGCGGCAGCTTCCGTGGTATCGTCCAGGGGAAGATATTGACAGTTCGGGCGTTGTGCCTGGAAGCGATTGTAAAAGTTTCGTTTGCTCTGATAGCGCTTGCCGGTGAGATTGGCAAGATCGTCAATTTTATATACATAGTCATAGCTGTCCCGATCGGCGTGGAATCGGAACTGTCCGGGATAAAGCTGCTCCAAAAGGGCGCAGTTTTCCGGAGTCATGGAGCTGATGCGGCAGGGAATACCACGCATTTTGGCGTCGTGGATCACAAGGTCCAGAACGGTTTTGCTTTCCCCAGTGATGAGGGGGAAAGGATAGACACTGAACCGGTCAAACTGGGAGAAAAATACCACGCAATCGTCGATAAAGGCTACTTTCTGGCGACCCCAGATCCGTAGGTTTACAAAGCTGTATTCGCAGCCTCGCTGCCGGGAATTCCACAGGGCGTTTTGGTAGCGTTCCAGGTCTGCGGCATTTAGCCGCTGAAAGGTAATCATGGCGTTCACATCCTTTGATTACAGTATACCACATTTTCTGCTGTTTTCAACAAAATATGGAAGAAATTGGAATCAAAAACTCCCGTATTAAAAACTTTCTTATCGATAAAACCGTACTTTTTAACGGAAAATGCTGTAATATTCCGAAAATTGGTGGACTTTTGTAAAACGATGCAGTAATATAAGGGCAAGAAAAGGATAAACAGTAGAGGTGATTTTTATGGCAATTCCCTTTTTTGGCGGTATTCATCCCCCGGAAAATAAACACTATACCTCGGAAATGAAAGTGCTGGATTTTCCGGAGCCGGATATTCTGGTGATCCCCATGAGTCAGCATATTGGCGCGCCCTGTTTGCCTTTGGTGAAAAAAGGTGATTTGGTAAAGGTGGGTCAAAAGCTGGGTGACAACGAGGGCCTTTGCGTGCCGGTGCACGCGCCGGTGTCCGGCGTGGTCAAGGCAGTGGAGATGCGCGCTCATCCCAGTGGCGTTACCATGCTCAGCGTGGTCATCGAAAACGATCATAAAAAGGAGCTGTGCCCGGAGATTCAGAGTCGCAGCCGTATGGCGGTGGCGCAGATGTCGCCCCAGGAGCTGATGGAAATTATTCGGGAAGCGGGCATTGTGGGTATGGGCGGCGCTACGTTCCCCACCCATGTAAAGCTCAGTTCCGGTATCGGCAAAGTGGACACGGTGATCGTCAACGCATCCGAGTGCGAGCCGTACATAACAGCGGACGAGCGGGTTTGTCGGGAGTATCCCGGAGAATTGATCTCCGGTTTGCAGATCATTATGAAGATCCTGGGTCTGGACACGGCCCACATTGCCATTGAGAACAATAAGCCTCAGGCGGTGAAGACCCTTCGGGGCGCGCTGGATCCCAAGGGCGGTATCGTGGTGCATGCGCTGCCTACCAAGTACCCTCAGGGCGCGGAAAAACAGCTGATCTACGCCATTACCGGCAGGGAAGTACCCTCCGGTGGGCTGCCGGCTGCGGTGGGCTGTGCCGTATTTAACGCTGCTACCTGCAAGGCCATTCACGATGCGGTGTTTTTGGGCATGCCGCTGATCCGGAGAATTATCACGGTTTCCGGCGATATCGTCATGGAGCCAAAAAACCTGATGGTACCCATCGGCACAAGCTTTAACGATCTTCTGGAAGCGGTGGGGCATAAGGAAAATCCCTATAAAGTCCTTTCCGGCGGCCCGATGATGGGACAGTCCCAGTATGATCTGAATGCGCCGGTGACCAAGGGTACTAATGCGGTGACCATTTTGGGCAGAAATAACCGTTATTCCGTGGCTCATGCCAGCTGCATTCGCTGCGGAAAATGTGTGGATGCCTGTCCCATGCACCTGATGCCGGTGCTGATGTTTAAGTCTCTTTATTCCGGCTCGCTGGAAGAAATGAAGAAGACCAATATGATGGATTGTGTTGAGTGCGGCTGCTGCGCTTATGCCTGTCCGGCCTGTGTGCCGCTGGTGCTGGCGTTCCGCAGCGGCAAGCATAAGCTGCGCGCTGCCGCAGCCAAGAAATAAGGAGGTGGAAACAGTTGGCGCAACAGATGAAATATTATTATGAGCTGACGATTTCCTGCTCTCCTCACGTGCACTGCCCTGTAACCACCAAGACTATTATGCGCGATGTGATCATCGCGCTGCTGCCTGCGCTGGCGGGAAGCGTGTACTTTTTTGGCCTCCGGGCGCTGATGGTGGTGCTGGTGAGCGTGGCGGCCTGTGTGTTCTTTGAGTGGGGCTACTGCCGCATTACAAAGCTCGACTGTAAGGTTTACGATTATTCTGCGGTGGTAACGGGTATTTTGCTGGCATTTGTGTGTCCGGTAACCATACCGTACTGGTGTTTGATTATCGGTGATTTCTTTGCCATTATCGTGGCGAAGATGATCTTTGGCGGTGTGGGAAAAAACATTGTGAATCCTGCGCTGGCCGGACGGGCATTTTTGTTCAGCTGGCCCACCATTATGACCACTTGGGTAAAGGTGGGATTTGAAAATTCTGCCGGCGTTTTCTCTGCGGTGGACGCGGTAACCGGAGCGACGCCCATGGCATCGCTGAATCAGGGTCAGCTGCCAGCGGAGAGCCTGCGGGATATGTTCCTGGGTAATGTGGGCGGCAGTCTGGGTGAAACCTCTGCGTTGCTGCTGCTCATCGGTTTTGCCTATTTGCTGATTCGCAGAGTGGTTACGCTCCGGATTCCTGTGGCCTATATCGCTACGGTGGCGGTGCTGGCACTGCTGTTTCCCCAGGGGGGCAATGACCGGATGCTCTGGATGGGCTACCAGGTACTGGGCGGCGGTCTTATGCTGGGCGCGCTGTTTATGGCCACCGATTATGTGACCAGCCCCATTACCAAGCTGGGCCAGGTGATCTATGGCATCGGCTGCGGCGTAATCACCATTTTGATTCGTTATTTCGGCAGCTATCCCGAGGGTGTGTCCTATGCGATTTTGGTGATGAACTGCTGTGTCGTTTTGCTTGACCGGATCGGCCGGCCCAGAAGGTTTGGCGCTCCCCGGAAGGAGGCGGCAAAGAAATGAAAAATCTTTCTTTTGTACTTCGGCTGTCCTTGACGCTGCTTGCCATTACTTCCGTTGTGGCGCTGGTGCTCGCCGGTGTCAACAGCATTACCGCGCCACTGATTCAGGCGCATCAGCAGCAGAAGATACAGCAGGCTATGGAGCAGGTACTTCCGGGCGCAGAAAATTTGCAGGAGCTTTCTTTTGAAGATGCCACCAATACCGTAGAAAAGCTTTGGAAAGGCGACATTGGCTACGTTGTGCAGGTCGCGCCCAACGGTTTTGGCGGTGCGTTCGTAATGATGGTAGGTGTCAACAATGACGGCACTGTGGCTGGCATTTCCGTGGTTTCTCATTCGGAAACCAAGGGTCTGGGTTCGGTGATGGCAGAAAATACTGCCGTGGGTCAGGCGTTCCGGGATCAGTTCGTGGGTCTGGGCGGTGAGCTGGCGGCGGACAAAGACGGTGGCCAGATCGACGCCATTACCGGCGCTACCATTTCCACCCGGGCGGTGGTAAGCGGCGTGAATGCGGCGCTGCAATGCATTAAAAATTTGGGTTAAGGAGGTTCGTCTATGGAAATCGGAAAAATGTTCAAAGAGGGACTTCTGACAAAAAACCCTGTGTTTGTGCAGCTTTTGGGCATGTGCTCTGCTCTGGCCATCAGCACCAGCTTGTTTAACGGAATCGGCATGGGCATCAGCGTGACTATCATTCTGATCTGCTCCAATGTGCTGATTTCTGCGCTGCGCAAGGTGATCCCGTCTCAGATTCGGATCGCGGCGTATATTGTGATCATTGCCGGCTTTGTGACGGTGGTGGATCTGCTGCTGCAAGCGTATTTGCCCGCTCTTTCGGAAAGCTTGGGTGTGTTTATCCCCCTGATCGTGGTTAACTGCATTATTTTGGGCCGGGCGGAGGCCTTTGCGTCCAAAAATAAGGTGCTGGCCTCGGCACTGGATGGACTGTTTCAGGGTATCGGCTATACGGTGGCGCTGGTGATCGTGTGCGTAATTCGCGAATTTTTGGGTTCTGGCACCTTTGGCGGCGGTATCTTAAATGGCGGTGAAGGCATCCGTATCATTCCTGAGGGCTATCCCGCGATGCTGATGGCGATGCCCGTAGGCGGATTTCTGACTTTGGGCTTTGTGATCGCCGGCTTCCAGTGGTTTATGCGCTGGCGCAGACATGTAAATGCAAAGAAGGAGGCGGATGAAGAATGAACGGTCAGATGCAGGCTCTGTTCGGCATATTGCTTAGTGCGATTCTGACAGAGAATTTTATTCTCGTAAAGTTCTATGGCATTTGTCCCTTTATGGGTGTTTCCAAGAAGATCGATACGGCTTTGGGCATGGGAATGGCTGTTACCTTTGTAATGGCTTTGGCCTCTGCCGCTTGTTATTTGGTAAATTTGGCGCTGATTGCCTTAAAGCTGCAATATATGCAGACGGTAGTGTTTATTCTGGTCATCGCATCTATCGTGCAGGTGGTGGAGATGTTCCTGAAAAAGTCCGTGCCGGCACTTTATAAGGCATTGGGCGTGTTTTTGCCGTTGATCACCACCAACTGCGCCGTATTGGGCGTGGCGCTGGTGAATGTGCAGAATGGCTTTAATTTCCTGTTCAGCGTGGTCAACGGCGCGGCAGGCGGCATTGGTTTTACCATTGCCATTGTGTTGTTTGCTTCCGTGCGGGAGCGTGTGGACAAAGCGGAGTGCCCCGTAGTATTTAAGGGGTATCCCATTGCGTTGATTTCTGCCGGTTTGCTGGCATTGGCGTTTATGGGCTTCTCCGGTATGAAGATTTTTTAAGGAGGGAATACCATGGATATTTTAATAGCGGTTGGTATTCTCGGCGGTTTGGGCTTGGTGTTTGGGCTTGTGCTGGCGGCAGCATCCAAGGTGTTCCATGTGGAAGTTGATCCCCGGCTGGAAAAGCTTTCCGAGTGCCTGCCCGGCGCCAATTGCGGCGGCTGCGGCTATGCCGGCTGCGGCGCATATGCAGAAGCGGTGCTTTCCGGCGAAGCGGAGATCGGCAAGTGCAATGCCGGCGGCAATGAATGCGCCCAGGCAATGGCTCAGATCATGGGTGTTCAGGCGGTGGAGGTTGCACGGCGGGTGGCGCTGGTGCGTTGCTCCGGTGCGAAAACCTATGACAAGGACGGCAATCTGGTGTTTGGCGCCCGGACAAAGGCGGAATATGAGGGCATGAATGACTGTCTTGCGGCCAGTAAGGTAGGCGGCAATGGACCGCTCTCCTGCAAATTCGGCTGCCTGGGCTTTGGCTCTTGCGTGAAGGCTTGTCAGTACGATGCCATTCAGGTTGTAAACGGTGTGGCGGTGGTAGATGAGGACAAATGCGTTGGCTGCATGAGCTGCGCGGCAGTTTGCCCCCGGCAACTGATCGTACCCATTGAGCCGGACCGGAATGTGGTGATCGCCTGCGCGTCCCTGGCCAAGGGCGCGGTGACCACCCGCAATTGTACCACCGGTTGTATTGGATGCGCGTTGTGCAAAAAGATTTGTCCCAATGATGCCATTACGGTTAATCAGAATTTGGCGGTGATTGATTACAGCAAGTGCGACAATTGTGGCTTGTGCGCTACGGTGTGTCCCAAGAAACTGATTAAAGATTCCAATGTGGAAAAATCGCCGTTACCTAAGGTTAATGTATAAAGAAACAAGCGGTCAGCTCAGCTGACCGCTTGTTTTTATATGTGCGTAAGATTTCGGATCCAGGATTTACTGCGAATGATAAAGTATCCAATAACGCATTTGAGCAGGTCCGTACCCAGGCAAAGAGCGTACAGGGGAACGATGGGCAGGTCTGTAAACCGGCTCAGGCAGAAGGCCAGAGGTACTACGCAGACCCACATAAAGCAGGTGTCGAACAGGAAGGTGATAATCGCCCGACCGCCGGAGCGCAGGGCAAAATAAACGGTATGGACAAAGGCGGTAAAGGGCATGAACAGCGCCGAGAAGCAAATAAGTGCTGTGGCAATGTTTCGTACGTTGTCTGTGGTGTTGTACAGCCGTGGAAACAGACCGGAGATACCTGCCATGATCAATGCGATTACGATACAGGAGCACACAGACAGGAAGGTATTTTTCCGATAGGAATCCCGGACGGTTTCTTCTGACTCTCCTGCGCCCAGAAGCTGGCCGGTGGAGATACCCACCACTACGCCCATGGAGAGCATGACCACGCTTCCTAAGTTAAACAGGGTGCTGGTGATATTGGTTGCTGCCACCACTTCAAGACCCCGCAGGGAGAAGCATTGATTTAATGTGGCGTTACCGGTGGACCAGAAGAATTCGTTGAGCATTAAGGGCATGCCCCGAAGAATAATGGGTTTTAACAGCTTGCCGGGAATGCGCATGGATCGGTAAGCGCCGGCAATAAAGGGATTTTTCTGGGGATTCAGGTGGGTCCATGTGGCTACGATGATCAGTTCCACATACCGGGAAATCACCGTGGCAAAGGCAGCGCCCCGGACACCCATGGCCGGCGCGCCAAAGTGGCCAAAGATGAGCACATAATTCAGTCCCAGGTTTACTGCCACCGCTGCGATACCCGCAATCATGGGAACAGTGGCCTGTCCGGTTTCCCGGAGTGTGCCGGAGTAGGCGTTGGAAAGTGCAAAGGGGAGAAGTCCCCAGAGCATCACTTCCAGATAGGAAAGGCCGTATTCCAAAGTAAGGGCAGCATTTGTCGGATTTTCTTCGTCGTTGAGGTAAAGCTGAATCAGCGGTGAGCCAAAGAAGTAAAACAGGGCAATACCCACGGCGGTCAGAACAAGACCCACGAGGATCTTAAAGCGGAAGGTATGGCGAATGTTTTCGTGATCTTGACAGCCGTAAAACTGGGCGGTGAAAATGCCCGCGCCTGCGCCTGCGCCGAAAATGCACAGGTTGAACACAAACAGCAGCAGGTTGACAGTGGCGACACCGCTCATTTGCAGCGTGCCCACCTGACCGACCATGATGTTATCCAGCAATGAGACGAAGTTGGTTATGGTGTTTTGAATGATAATGGGAACGGCGATGGTCATGATCCGTCGGTAAAATGTCCGATCGCCTATAAATTGTTGCAGCATATGATCCTCTGGTTTGTATCAGTTTATTTCTTCGCCGCCGATGAACACCCGTTTTCCGGTGTAGTCGCTGCGGCAGATGATGAAGTCGGCATATTTGCCCGGGGCAATAGAGCCCACTTTGTCTTGTACGCCCAAGGCACAGGCGGGGTTGATGGCCGAGGCGCGAATGGCCGCGGTTTCTTCGATGCCAAACAAAATGGCGTTGCGCATGCAGTCAAACAGGTTGGTGGCAGAGCCGGCCAGAGTGCCGTCTGCCAACTTGGCAACGCCGCCGGACAGGAACACCGGCTGACCGCCCAACTCATATTCTCCGTCGGGCATGCCGCAACAGCGCAACGCGTCGCTGACCAGGATCATGCGTTCACTGCCGAAAATAGAGAAGGCGAGGCGAATGGAGGCAGGGTGAATGTGCATACCGTCACAGATCAGCTCTGCCCGCACATGGGGGTCTTCCGCCGCCGCGGGAATCACGCCGGGATTGCGGTGATGGATGCCGGGCATGGCGTTATACAGGTGGGTCAGGTGGGTAGCACCTTTCTGAAAGGCTGTTTTCGCATGCTCATAATCCGAGTCCGTATGGGCTACGGAAACGGTGCAAAGACGGCTGGCTTTTTCCACAAATTCAGCTGCGCCGGGAAGCTCCGGGGCAACGTCTACGATTTTGATCAGGCCGCCGCAGCTTTCGTACAGCTTTTGAAAACCTTCAAAATCGGGGTTTTTCAGATATTCACCGTTTTGTGCGCCTTTTTTCTTTTCGGAAAAGTAAGGGCCTTCCATTTGAATGCCCATCAAACGGCTGTGGTTTGCCGGTGCTTCATCAACCAATCGGCGGGCGGCGGCAAAGGCTTTTTCCAGCACATCATAGGGCAGCGTCATGGAGGCGGGGGCGAAAGAGGTAATACCGTTTTTTGCCAGATAGGCGGCTATTTTTTTTAGACCCTCGTAATCTCCGTCGGAAAAATCGCAGCCGGAATTACCGTGGTTATGCACGTCGATCAGACCGGGGATCACCGTGGCGCCTTGCAGGTCGATGGCGTCCTCGGGGGTCTCGCCGGGCAGAATTTGGCCGAACAGACCGTCTTTTACTTCGAATGCGCCGAAGTGAAATTGATTGTCACTGCAAAAAATGCGGGCGTTTTTATAGAACATAAAAAACTCCTCCCTGGGGTAAAAGGCAGCCGATATTCAGGCTGCCTTTTGGGTGATTATTTTATGGCGGGCAGGCTGGCGGCAGCTACACTCTGTCCCACCCGGCGGGTCTTTTCGTCGGGAAGCAGCACTTCCACCTGCTGGGAAAGCGCGGGGAATTCTGCCTTCAAAACGTCTTGACAGGTGCTCAGGATCAGATCGCCGCCCTTGCCGGACATGACCCGGCCCAAGAGCATCAAATGTTTCAAATCGTAAAACTGGGAATAAAGAACGATGGTATAAGCCAAATATTTGCCGATATCAGAGAAAATCGCGGCGGCCCGGGGATCGTCCTCGGCCATGAGTGCTTGCACTACTTTCAGCTTTTCTGCCGGGCTGAGGGTTTCATCCAGCTCAATGCCTGCCCGGGGCGCCAGCTTAATTACCGCGTCCTGGGAGAAATATTTGCAGCCCACACCAAAGTCTGTGGACCATTCGTCTTGCAGGGCGTCGGTGTTTAAGTCCACAGGGGCGAAAGCCAGCTCATTGATCCAGCCCAGAACCTGCTGCGCCTGATCAACATAGCCTACTGCCTCGCTGGTACCCATGGCAAGACCCATGAGATTGCCGCAGTTAAGACCCATAGCGCCGGCCAGGGCAGAAACGTCGCCGTCGTTGGCCACTACGATGGGCACGTTGCCGATTTCGGCAGCTGCCCGGTCAAATACGGTTTTTACCTCGCCCCAACGGTCTCTGGGGACGCAGTAGAAAATACTGGAAATCATAGGAGCGTTGCCGATGAACACGCCGGCGGAGGATACGCCGATGCCGTCCACCCGGGGCATTTTGGAAGCGGCAGTGCGGAAGGATTCCAGGATACCCTGGTATTGATAGTTGGGATCCGGATTTTTCTTGGGATGCCAAACCACTTCTTCGGAATAGATCACCTCACCGTCTACAACGGCGGAGACTTTCCGGTCGGAGCCACCGGCATCAAAGCCGATCCGGCAGCCTTCCAAATGGCCACCAATGGGCTTGGGGGACTCGTTGGCAGTGGGGCAGGCGGAAAGGGGCAGGTCAATGATTTCTAAGGGGCGCTCATAAAGCTTCTGGAAGAAATCATAGTCAAAGGCCCGTTCGCCATTTAACGAGTAGGCCTGCTGCAATTTTTTGGTCAGATCACTGCAACCGCAAATGCTGATTCGGAAGCCGCCGATGGACCACAGAAGGAATTTGACATAGCGCTCTACATAGCGGTAGTCTGCCTCTGCCATTTGGGCGCTGCCGTAAATTTTGGTGTGGCGTACGGAAATTTGACCCTGCTCCCGCTCAATGGCGATGGCAATGGGTTGGGTTGCGCCTTTTTGATACTGCGCCGCCCAGATGCCGAAAGGAATAAATTCGGGATCCAACTGGGGCGCATGGTCAATGGAAAAAGAAATGCCCAAATATTGCATAAAAAAACCTCCAGGAGCAAAACAATTGGCTCATAAGCGAGGTTATCATACCATAGCATGCCCCAAAAAGCAATGTGTATTTCGACGCCCTTTTTAACAAAATAAACTTTCAGAAACGGCTTGCTATTTTTTGTTGAATTTAGTACAATAATTTGGTAGGTTGTAAAAAGAGGTGAGACCATGGGCAACATCGCATTTGATAATGACAAATACCTGCAAACTCAATCTGAGCATATCCGGCAGCGGATTGGTCAGTTTGGCGGGAAGCTGTATCTGGAATTTGGCGGCAAGCTGTACGACGATAACCACGCAGCCCGGGTACTGCCGGGATTCTTGCCGGACAGCAAGCTGAAAATGCTGATCCAGCTGAAAGACCAGGTGGAAATGGTGATCGCCATTAACGCCGGAGATATTGAGAAGAATAAGGTTCGGGGCGATCTGGGCATTACTTATGACCGGGAAGTGATCCGGCTGATCAAGGTGTTCCGGGATTTCGGCCTGTATGTTTCCAGTGTGGTGCTGACCCGGTTTAACGATCAGGCCGGCGTCAAGGCCTTCCGTTCCCGTTTGGAGGGCATGGGCGTTAAGGTTTATTACCATTATGCCATTGAGGGATATCCTTCCAATACTTCCCATATTGTCAGTGATGAAGGCTTTGGCCGGAATGAATATATTGAAACCACCAGAGAGCTGGTGGTCGTCACCGCACCCGGTCCCGGCAGCGGCAAGCTTGCCACTTGTTTGAGCCAGCTTTATCATGAACATAAGCGGGGCGTGCAGGCGGGCTATGCGAAGTTTGAAACCTTCCCGGTGTGGAATCTGCCGCTGAATCATCCGGTGAATCTGGCTTATGAGGCAGCTACTGCGGATTTGAGCGATGTGAACATGATTGATCCGTTCCATCTGGAAGCCTACGGCACTACCACGGTCAACTATAACCGGGATGTGGAAGCGTTCCCTGTGCTGGTGGCTATGTTTGAAAAGATTTTGGGCAAGTGTCCTTACCAGTCTCCCACAGATATGGGCGTGAATATGGTGGGCAATTGCATTGTGGATGATCGTGCGGCGAAGGAAGCTTCCCGGCAGGAGATTGTTCGCCGGTATTATGCGGCGCTGTGTGAGCAGAAGCAGGGCAAGGCTTCGGATGCTGTTGTGCCGAAGCTGGAGCTTTTGATGAAAAAGGCCCATGTGGATGTTTCCGGTCGCCGTGTGGTGGCTGCCGCTTTGGAAAGAGAGGAAAAGACCGGTTTGCCCGCTGCGGCGATGGAGTTGCCCGACGGAAGAATCGTCACCGGCAAAACCTCCAATCTTCTGGGCGCATGCGCCGCGGTGCTTTTGAATGCGTTGAAGACCTTGGGTGGCATGCCCGATGAGCTGCATCTGATTTCTCCGGTGGCCATTGATCCCATTCAGCATTTAAAAGTGGCGCATTTAGGCAACCGAAATCCCCGGCTGCACACGGATGAGACGCTGATTGCCCTGTCCATCAGCGCCGCCACCAATCCCACAGCGGAGCTGGCCATGGAGCAGCTGAGCAAGCTGCGGGGCTGCGAGGTGCACTCTACGGTGATCTTGTCCGCGGTGGACGAAAAGGTATTCAAGCGGTTGGGCGTAAATCTGACCTGTGAGCCCAAGTATAAAGAGGGATAATAAAATACCCACGGAAATGTTTCCGTGGGTATTTTTCGTTATTGATGCTTCCATGTGCTTCTGGAAAACAGGATCAGCATGGGGAATATTTCCAATCTGCCAGCCAGCATACAGAAAGACAGCAGCAGCTTGGAGAAAACACTGTAAGCGCCGTAATTGCAGGTGGGGCCTACCGCAGCCATGCCGGGGCCGATGTTATTTAAGCAGGCCAAGGTGGCGGAAAAATTGGTTTCAAAGGAGAAGTTATCCAGAGAAATCAAGAGAACCACCGCAACCAAAAGGAAAACGTAGGCAGCCAGGTAGGCGTTGGTATTGTCCAGCACCTGCTCGGATACCACATGATCGTTGTTGCGGATTACCTGTACCTTTCGGGGGTTAAGAACCTTCCGGATGTTCCGGCGCAGGCTTTTCAGCAATAATATGACCCGGATCATTTTCAGACCGCCGCCGGTGGAGCCGGCGCAGGCGCCGCATACCATCAGAAGCAGCAAAATTCCTTTGGAGAAAGCGGGCCACAGATCAAAGTCCGTGGTGGCATAGCCGGTGGTGGTGACGATGCTGCTGACCTGAAAAGCGGCGTGGCGGACGGTTTCTTCCAGAGTACCATAGACACCGCGGAGGTTTAAAATGATCAAAAGGATGCTTGCGGCCACAAGCCCCAGGTAAAGCCGCAGCTCTTCGTCCTTGAATACGCCCCGGAACTGGCGCATGAGCAGCAGATAGTAGCAGCCGAAGTTCACGCCGAACAGGAGCATAAATACCGTGGTGACGTTTTGCAGGTATGGAGAATAACTGGCCATGGAATCGTTTTTAACGCCAAAGCCGCCGGTTCCGGCGGTGCCCATGGCGGTGCAAAGAGCATCGAACAGGGGCATTTTGCCAAGAACCAGAAAAATGATATTCAGTATGGTCAGGACAATATAGATCCAGTAAAGGATCATGGCGGTGGAGCGCATTTTAGGAACCAATTTACCCACATTGGGGCCGGGACTTTCTGCCCGGAGCAGGTGCATGGTAAAGCCTTTGCCGTCCCGATCCTGGGGGGCGATGGCCAGTAAGAATACCAGAACACCCATGCCGCCCAGCCAATGGCTGAAACTGCGCCAGTAGAGAATACCGTGGGAGAGTCCTTCCACATTTGCCACTACCGAAGCGCCGGTGGTGGTAAAGCCGGAAACGATCTCAAAAAAAGCATCGATGAATTGGGGAATTTCTTTGGAGAAGTAAAAGGGCAGGCAGCCAACCAAGCTGATTGCAACCCAGCTGATACCGATACTGGCAAGACCGTCCTTTGCGCCGATGGCCGTGGGTGCGCTTTTGCATATTAGGTACAAAATGCCTGCAATGGCTATGGCAATGACGATGGTTTGCAAAAAGGCAAAAAGGGCGGTGTTTTCCTGATAGTACAGGCATATTGCCATAGCCGGGAGCATGAACAGTGTTTCAACAAAAAGCATTTGGGCAACCAGTTTGCCCATCATTTTATAGTTCATAGCGCCCCCCGTTATGCGAAGATATCGTTCAGCTGATGCAAAACACCTCTGCCACTGGTAACAACGATTACGGAATCTCCGGCGGAGAAGGTGGATTCGCCGTTGGGGACCTCGGTGTACGGACCGTGGGTAATGCCGGCAATCAGTACGTTTTGGCGGAGCTTTAAAGATTTCAGGGGTGTTCCGGCGTGCCGGGTATTTTCGTCCACGATAAATTCTACCGCCTCTGCCTGGCCGTCTGCAATGGTATGCACGGACAGGGCAGCACCGGTCTGGCTCTGCATGGCTCGGACGTAGCGAATGATCCGGTTACAGGAAAGCTCCTTGGGGCAGATAATACTGCCCAGAGGCAGGTCGTTGAGAATGCTGCTGTTTTCCGAATATCCTAATTTTGTGATGATTTGGGGCACGTTTTGGGTGGTGCCGTACAGGGAGATGATCATGTTCAGTTCGTCCAGGCCGGTCAGGGTGATCAGCGCATCGCAGGAGGACAGGCCTTCGCTTTCCAGAAGGGACTGGACGGTGGCGTCGCCGTGGACGATACCGGTGTCCGGCAGCAGCGCAGCCAGTTCTACGCAGCGGTCGTAATTGCTTTCGATCAGCTGGGCGGAAATGTTGTCCTTTTGCAGCAGTGTAGCCAGGTAATAGCTGATGCGGCCGCCGCCGCAGAGAATGACCCGGCGAGCCTTCCGGGTGATAACTCCCAGGTTTTTCAGCATGATGGTCAAGTTTTCTGTGGGAGCGGTGACGAAGATCCGGTCACCTTCCCGGAGAACGAAATCGCCCTTGGGCGCAGAAGCGGTGCCGTTACGCAGTACGGCGCAGACCAGAACTTTGCATTTTATAATGTCCGGCAATTCTGCCAGGGACATGTTGCACAGTTTGCTGGAACCGTCGACCCGCAGTTCCACGATCTCTGCATTGCCTTTTGCAAAGGTGTCCCGGTGGAGGAAACCGGGGTATTTGAGCAGACGGTGGATTTCTGTGGCTGCCTGTTTTTCCGGGTTGATGATCATGGACAGGGCAAACACATCGCGCATGGCGTACACCTGGTCGGCGTATTCCGGGTTGCGGATTCGGGCTATGGTATGCAATTGGGGGTTGATGCTGTGGGCGATGGTGCAGCAAAGCAGATTTACCTCGTCTTGCCCTGCCACTGCAATCAGAAGATCTGCATCCTTTACGCCTGCTTGCAGCAGCACGTCCATTGAGGCGCAGTTGCCGTGAACTGCCATAACATCAAAGTTTTCCACACAGGCGCTAAGTACCTGCTGGTCGGAATCGATCAGCGTGATATCGTGATTTTCCACGGAAAGCTGCCGGGCAAGGGTCAGTCCTACCTTGCCGTTGCCTGCAATAATAATATTCATAGGAAACCTCCCATTGGTGAAAACTGTATCCAGTATAGCATTTCTGTTAAAAAAATACAATAGTTATCCTTTTTACGGCTTAGGGATGTGCTTTGTATGAAAAATGGTTAACAAACAGACACTAAGCCAAATTGCGCAATCGGGAACGGAAAATATTTGGCTTGCGCAAGGGAAATGTTTGTGGGATTTTACAATTTTTTCAGAAAATCAGAAAAATACACAAAAAAACATTGAAAATCCGCTGAAAGTGCGATATAACATTGGTGTTGTTTTATTTGAGCCGGGCATTTTGCCCGGGAAAAGAGGTCACAGTATGGAAAGAAAAGTTGGTACCACTTCAAGAGGCATTCGCTGCCCCATCATCCGGGAGGGTGATGACCTGGCGAAGATCGTGGTGGACAGCGTTGTGGAAGCTGCCGAGAGTGAAGGCTTCTGCCTGAACGATCGGGATGTGGTTGCGGTCACCGAGTCTGTGGTAGCCCGGGCACAGGGTAACTATGCAGGTATTGATGCCATTGCCAAGGATGTGCGCAAGAAATTGGGCGGAGAAACCATCGGCGTGATTTTCCCCATTTTGTCCCGCAACCGGTTTGCAATTTGTCTGCGGGGCATTGCCAAGGGCGCCAAGAAAGTGGTTTTGATGCTCAGCTATCCTTCCGACGAGGTGGGTAATGAGCTGGTTTCCTTGGATCAGTTGGATGAAGCCGGGGTTAATCCCTATTCCGACCTGCTCACAGAGCAGAAGTATCGGGAGCTGTTCGGTGAGAATCTGCACCCCTTTACCAAGGTGGATTACGTGAAGTATTACGGCGATCTGATTCGGGAAAGCGGCGCAGAGGCGGAGATCATCTTTGCCAATAACCCCAGAGCGATTTTGCAGTACACCAAAAATGTTTTGACCTGCGATATCCACACTCGGGCGCGCACCAAGCGGATTCTGAAAGCTGCCGGCGCGGAAGTGGTTTGCGGCATGGACGATATTTTGAACGAGAGCGTGGACGGCAGCGGCTACAACGAAAAGTTCGGTCTGCTGGGCTCTAATAAGTCCACCGAAGATAAAATCAAGCTCTTCCCCAAGGAGTGCACCGATCTGGTTCTGGATATTCAGAAGGCGTTACTTGAAAGAACCGGAAAGCACATAGAAGTCATGGTCTACGGTGACGGCGCATTCAAAGATCCGGTGGGCAAAATTTGGGAGTTGGCAGACCCCAGCGTTTCCGTGGCTAATACTCCCGGTCTGGAAGGCACGCCCAATGAGTTGAAGCTGAAATATCTGGCGGATAACGATTTTGCGGATCTGAGCGGCGAGGCTTTGAAGCAGGCAATCGAACAGCGGATTCGGGAAAAAGGAAATCTGGAAGGAGATATGGCATCCCAGGGTACGACGCCCCGGCGCTTGACCGACTTGATTGGCTCTTTGTGTGATCTGACCTCCGGCTCCGGCGATAAGGGCACGCCTATTATCCTGGTGCAGGGTTATTTCGATAACTATACCATGTAAACAGAAAGCCACCGGCGATTGCCGGTGGCTTTTCATTATTCGCCGAAGTGGATTGCGGCGGTTTTCATCATTTCCCGAATGGGTAGCTGGTAGGGGCAGCGGGTCTCGCAGACGCCGCAGCCGATGCAGGCAGAGGCCTTTTTGCTCAAGGTGGCGTACCGTTCCCGGGCCCAGGTTTCCAAACCGTAGCGGGAAATGTAGCCGTCGAAGAGAAACACACTGGGGATGCTGATGCCTGCGGCGCAGGGAGCGCAGTAGTTGCACCGGCGGCAGAAATGGGTGCCCAGAGTCTTTCGAATCTGATCCATGGCAGCAAGCTCCTTCTGAGAAAGGGGAGCGCTGTCGCAGCAGGCGGCAAGGTTTTGGTCGATCTCCGCAAGATCGGCCATGCCGGGAATAACCACGGTCACATCCGGATTGGTGCTGATGTAGCGAAGAGCCAGAGTGGCGTCTTCAATGGCGCCGCCGGCCAGGGGTTTCATGCAGATAAAGCCAATGTTTTCTTCCGTGCACCGGCGCATCAGCTTTTTACCCTGGTTTTCCACGATGTTATAGGGGAACATAATTGTTTCCACCCAAGGCAGGGACAGAGCGGTTTCAAATACCTCCCGGGAGTGGGCGGTGATACCGATGTGCCGGATCTTTCCGGCGCTTTTTGCTTCCAGCAGTGCTTCCAGTGCGCCGCCGGGGGCAATGACCTGCTCTAACTGAGCCGGGGAGGGATTGTGCACCTGGTACAGGTCGATATAGTCGGTGCGAAGATTGGAAAGGCTGATGTCGATATCTTTTGCCATGGCTTCTTTTGTCCGGGCCATGCTCTTGGTGGCAAGGATAAACTTGTCCCGGACACCTTCCAGAGCCTCGCCTAAAAAGGTCTCGCTGACGGTGTAGGCCCGGGCGGTGTCAATGTAGTTTACGCCGGCATCCATAAGACGCAGTATCAGTTTTTTCGTGCCTATGGCATCGATTTTTTGAATGGGGATACCGCCAAAGCCCATACGGGAGATGCGAAGGCCGGTCTTTCCCAGGAGTCTGTATTCCATCGTTTACCTCTTTCCCAATTCTTGATTTCTTTTATATGCTGCGGCGATGCATTTTTCCACAGTTTTGGAAAAATCGCTCTCTTTCAAAACGCCCATGCCTGCCAGGGTGCTGCCCCCGGGGGAGCATACTGCATGGATCAGCGCCTGAGGATCTTCACCGGTGGCGGTGAGCATTTCTGCCGCGCCGGCAACGGTGGCGGCGGCATAGGCAAGGGCTTTGTCTGCGGGAACGCCGCAGGCGGCAGCGCCTTTTGCCAGCGCGTCCATAAAATAGTACACGTACGCAGGTCCGCAGCCGGATAAAGAGCAGGCGGCGTCGATTAAATGTTCGTCCAGAGCGTCAAGGCAGCCGGAAAAGCGCAGGTCGGAAAGAAAATCCGCCAAAATATCGTCACTGACCAGACGGTTACGGCAGTAAAGGGTCATGCCTTTGCCAACGGCTACCGGAGTGTTGGGCATAATGCGGATCACAGGCAGGTCACAGCCTGCCAATTCTTCGATGGTAGCGGTGGTGAGACCCGCGGCCATGGTGATCAAAAGGGGCTTTTTCTCCCGCAGGGCACCCTGTAAAGGCTCCAGAACTTCTTGCATCATCTGGGGCTTTACGCCTAAGAACAGGCGGTCACAGTTTTTTACAAGAGACTGCGTATCTCCGTAAGAAACGCCCAGCTCCTCTGCCAGAATGGCTGCTTTGCCGGAACGGTCCGTGACCATAAAGTCCCGGGTGGCACAGCTTAGCGCCCGGGCGATGGCACCGCCCATATTGCCGCAGCCAATAAATCCGTATTTCAAAATGGGTCACCTCACATGTCCGGCAGGGAACGCCGGAGAGATTGAAAGCATAGACTGGAATATATTTTAAGTATAATTCCCCCGGCGCAGATTGTCAATCGGTGGTTCGCTTTGTTCAATTAAACGAATTATTTCAAAAAAACCGGGAGAATAAAGTGATTTGTGACGAAATGCGGTTTTTGCTATTGTTTTTTAGAATAGAAAGTGCTACTATACATAGAAAAAAGACAATCGTCTATAAAGGAAACACAGGTCAGGAGGAAAAACATGGAACGGGTATTTAATTTCTCGGCAGGTCCGGCGGTTCTGCCGGAGGAAGTGCTCCGCCAGGCAGCGGCGGAAATGATGGATTATCAGGGCAGTGGCATGTCCGTTATGGAGATGAGCCATCGATCTTCTGTGTATCAAAATATTCTCAATACCGCGGAGCAGGATCTGCAGGATTTGATGAACATTCCGGAAAACTACAAGGTTCTGTTTTTGCAGGGCGGCGCAAGCCAGCAGTTTGCCATGATTCCCATGAACCTGATGAAGAATAAGGTTGCGGATTATATTATTACCGGTCAGTGGGCAAAGAAGGCATGGCAGGAGGCAAAGCTTTACGGTCAGGCCAATGCAATCGCATCCTCGGCGGATAAGACCTTCTCTTACATTCCCGATTGCAGCGATTTGCCCATCAGTGAAAATGCGGATTATGTGTATATCTGCGAGAATAATACCATTTACGGTACGAAATTCAAAACCTTGCCCAACACTAAGGGCAAGCCCCTGGTTTCGGACGTTTCTTCCTGCTTCCTTTCTGAGCCGGTGGACGTGACCAAGTACGGCATGATCTACGGCGGCGTGCAGAAGAATATCGGCCCTGCGGGTGTGGTGATTGCCATCATTCGGGAAGATCTGATCACGGAGGATGTGCTTCCCGGCACACCAACTATGCTTCGCTATAAGATCCATGCGGACAATGGCTCTCTTTATAATACACCCCCGGCTTATGGCATCTATGTGTGCGGCCTGGTGTTTCAGTGGTTGAAGAAGATGGGCGGTCTGGAAGCGATGAAAGCACACAATGAGAAGAAAGCGGCCATTCTTTATGATTTCCTGGATAACAGTAAGCTCTTCCATGGTACGGTGGAAGCAAAGGACCGCTCGCTGATGAACGTGCCCTTTATCACCGGTGACGAAGCCAAAGATGCGGCTTTCGTGAAGGAAGCCACCGCAGCCGGTTTTGTAAATTTGAAGGGTCACCGCAGTGTGGGTGGCATGCGGGCCAGCATTTATAACGCCATGCCTTTGGAGGGCGTGGAAAAGCTGGTAGCGTTTATGGCGGATTTCGAGCGCCGCAACGGCTAAGGAGGAAAAATCATGTTTCGCGTACATTTTTTGAATAAAATTTCTCAAAAGGGCATGGCGCTGTGGACGGACAATTATGAGACCACTCAGACCTTTGAGAATGCAGATGCGGTGCTGGTGCGCAGCGCAGCTATGCATGAGCTGGATTTGCCGGAGAATTTGTTGGCAGTGGCAAGAGCCGGCGCAGGCGTCAATAACATTCCTCTGGATCGCTGCGCGGAAGCGGGCGTGGTGGTGTTCAACACCCCCGGCGCCAACGCCAACGGCGTGAAGGAAATGGCCATTTGCGGCATGCTTTTGGGCAGTCGCGATGTAGTTGGCGGTATTGAATGGGTCAAGTCTATTAAAGGTGAGGGCGATATTGCCAAAAAGGTGGAAAAGGGCAAGTCCCAGTTTGCCGGTAATGAGATCATGGACAAAAAGCTGGGCGTTATCGGCCTGGGTGCCATCGGTGGCCCCCTTGCCAATGCAGCCATTGCTCTGGGCATGAAGGTTTACGGCTATGACCCCTATATTTCCATTGATGCGGCGTGGCATCTGGACAGCCATATCGTTCCGGTGAAGACCCTGGATGAAATCTATGAGGCCTGCGATATCATTACGGTGCACGTACCGCTGCTGGACAGCACCCGGAAAATGATCAACAAGGATGCCATGGCAAAGATGAAAGACGGCGTGATCCTGCTGAATTTTGCCCGGGATGCGCTGGTGGACGACGACGATCTGGAAGCTGCGCTGAAATCCGGTAAGGTCAAGCGCTATATTACCGATTTCCCCAATGACCGCACCGCCAACATGGAAGGCGTGGTGGCAATCCCGCATTTGGGTGCATCCACAGAAGAATCCGAGGATAACTGCGCCAAGATGGCGGTAAAACAGGTGATCAATTATCTGGAAAACGGCAATATTGTCAATTCCGTTAATTTCCCCAACTGCGATATGGGTGTTTGTAACAAGGCCGGCCGAGTGACGATTCTACACCGGAATATTCCCAATACATTGAGTCGGTTTACCGGTGCTATGGCTAAGGAAAATATCAACATTTCCGACCTGGTGAACAGAAGCCGTGGGGAATATGCCTACACCATGCTGGATCTTGACCATCCTGCTCCGGATTCCGTAATTGAAGAATTGAAGGCCATGGAAGGCGTTCTGAGAGTTCGGAAGATCCGTTGATGAAACATAAAAAACCGTCAGCATTGCTGACGGTTTTTTGCATTATAGCTTCACGCCGGTTTGGGCAAATACCTGGGCAAGGAAAAGCTCCTGAATCCGAAGAGCCAGTGCCCGGTCTTTACCGCCTACGGACTTTTCGTCCACAGAAAAGACAAAGATCACATTTTTGGTGGTGCTGCAAAGCATGATTTCGTCTGCGTTCAGCAGTTCGTTTACCGTAAAGACCCGGTGTTCAACAGGAATCCCGTTTTCTTCGCAGACCTTTTGCACCACGGCTCTGGTAATGCCTGGCAGGATCAGATTGTCCAGCGGCGGCATGATCACAGCTCCATCTTTTAGAATCAAAATGCTGCTGTGCGCAGCCTCAGTAACTCGATCGCCCCGATGCAGCAGCGCCTCTGTTGCGCCGCAGGAGACGGCCTTTTGAGAGGCAAAGACATTGGGCAGCAGGTTGGTGGTTTTGATGTTGCAGTACTGAAAACGCAGGTCCTCAAAGCTTACGAGGCTGGCTTTTGTATCCTTGCTTGCCATGTGAATGGGACTGACGTACATAATCAGGTTGGGCTGGGGCACTTTGGGATACTCGTGTTTTCTGGGCGCGGCTCCCCGGGTGACCTGGATATACAGCATGGATTCGTCCCCCTCAGAACAACCGATCAGCCGCCGGATTTCCGCTTCCAGAGCGCTGCGTTCCATGGTAAAGGGGATCTGGGTCAGCTGGCAGGAACGGTACAGTCGGTCCAGGTGCAGATCCAGGGTAAAGGGCTTTTTGTTCAGAACCAGAACGGCGTCGTATACCGCATCGCCAAAGAATACAGAGCGGTCGCAGAGTGGGATTTTCAGCTGCTCGATGTTGTCGATCTCGCCGTTAAAATAACCGATGGTCATATGGTTGCCTCTTTCTTATTTTTCTGTTACCAGTTGGGAAAGATCCTTGCGCTTTTTGGTTCGCAGGGTGTCGTCGGCGCTGGGGTAGCCTAAGGCGATGACCAGCCGTACCGGCGAGGAAAGTTCGCAGATATCCCGGATTTTCTGATCATCCAGCCAGCCGAGGATACAGGTGCCGAGCCCTTGGGCAGTTGCTTCGGCGGTCAAATATGCGGCGGCGATGCCGATGTCGATGGAGCGGTAATCGTTGTGCTTCAGCTTTGCGCCCACAGCGGCGGATTTGACGTAGGGTTCTTCGGAAATGACGATCATCACCGGCGCCTGGATGGCGAATTTGTTCATACCCATGCCCATGGTGGCTCTGGCCACTTCTTTGGCGGTTTCGCCGGTGCATACAGTCAGATGATAGGGCTGGCCGTTGCAGGCGGAGGGGGCAAGGCGGGCAGATTCCAATATGGCGTCCAGCTTTTCACGCTCTACGACCCGGTCGGGGTTGTAGCTGCGGCAGGACTGGCGGTTTTTGGCAATGGTAGAAAAATCCATAACAATTCCTCCCGTTTTTCTTTATCATACGGATTTTTGGGGTAAAAGTCAACAGGATTGCGTTGGCAGGAATTTGGGTGTATAATAGGCGCAGGAGCGTGAGAATATGGGACTTCAATTATTGCAGGAAATGAACGGAAAGGTCTGCGCCTGCGGCAAATGTCACAGCTTTGGTACGCAGGTGGTGTCCGGAAAAGGCGTACTCAATGGCTTGGGAGAAATTTTGGCGCAATTTTCGCCCAAAAAAGTGTTCGTTCTGGCGGATCAGAATACATATAAGGCGGCCGGAGAACAGGTTTGCCGAATTTTGGGTGAAGAAAAGATTCCCTATGTCAGCTATATACTGCCCTGGGAAAAACCGGAACCCGACGAGCATAGTGTGGGCGCTGCGGTGATGCATTTTGACGGAAACTGCGATGTGGTGATTGCTGTGGGCTCCGGCGTGGTCAACGATATCGGAAAAATGCTCAGCGCAGTGGCGGGAACGCCTTATGTGATCGTGGCCACAGCGCCGTCTATGGACGGGTATGCCTCTGCCACGTCTTCCATGACCCGGGACGGACTGAAAGTGTCCATTAATACCAAGGCGGCAGACGTGATCATTGGCGATACGGAAATTTTGTGTAAGGCGCCGCTGCATCTGATGCGTTCGGGTTTGGGTGATATGCTTGCCAAATACGTAAGCATTTGCGAGTGGCGGATCTCTCATTTGATTACGGGAGAGTATTACTGTGAAGAAGTGGCCCGGTTGGTGCGGGAGGCGTTAAAGCGCTGCGTGGATAACAGTCGTGGGCTGCTGAATCGGGATGAGGCCGCGGTGGAAGCGGTGTTTGAGGGCTTGGTTATTGGCGGTGTCGCCATGAATTATGCTGGACTTTCCCGGCCAGCCTCCGGCGTGGAGCATTATATTTCTCACGTGCTGGATATGCGTGGGGTGGAATTCCATACGCCTGTTGAGCTGCACGGCATCCAGTGCGCCGTGGGAACTTATCTTGCGGTTTCCATGTATGAAAAACTGAAAAAATGCCAACCGGATCGGGAGCGGGCTTTGATGCATGCCCAGGAATTTGATTATGGAGTGTGGTGTGATGAGCTTCGCCGTTTTCTAGGCAAGGGAGCGGAGAGCATGATTGTCCTGGAAGAGAAAGAGGGCAAGTACGATCTTTCCCAGCATGAAAAGCGGCTGAACATTATTTTGAAGTATTGGCCGGAGATTCTTAGCATTATGGAGCAGGAATTACCATCGATAAAAGAGCTGGAAGCATTATTGGACGATATGGGGATTCCTAAGACCTTGGAAGAGCTGGGAACGCCGGAGGAATATTTTCCAGTGATTCTCGCAGCTACCAGAGATATTCGGGATAAGTATGTGCTGTCCCGGCTGATGTGGGATCTGGGATTATAAAGGAAAAGCGGGAGGTTTGTAACCTCCCGCTTTTTATACTTGTTCAGCGTGCTGGGCAAGCCATTTTTTCTTATCCTTACTGCAAAGGAAATAAAGCAGCAGATAAAGGCCCAAAACCACAAGATCCAGTACAGCAGCCACCCGGAAAACCGGAGAATAGCTGCCTAATCGGTCATAAAACAGGTTGGCGATAGGAGTCGCCAGCATACTTGCCAGGTTCACCAGGGACAGGAAAATGCCCGTGGTACTGCCGTAAGATTGATAACCGAACAGGTTCATCGCCAGCATGGGAATGGTGATGGTGGTGGTCAGCAGGCTGAATGCGTGGATAACAATGGCAAAATAGGAAACGATGGGATTGGAAACATCGCACAGGAGCCATTGACTGATGGCCGCGCAGATCATACAGATCGCAGTAACCTTTTTGGCGTTGATTTTATCAATTAGCCAGCCGCCCAGCAGCTTTGAAACGGAGAGAATCAGCATTAAGATACTGTAATAGCCGGAAGCCTCTGTTTGGGAAAAACCGTTATCCTGAAAATGGGGAACCAGCACCGTGAAGGTAAGGTATACGCAGGTGCAGGAAAGCAGAGTACACAGGATCATCAAATAAAATTGGGGTTGACGAAGAAGTTCCTGAAAGGTGCGGCCTGCCCATTCAGCGTGCTTCATGTCCTTTTTGCTGGGCGTCTTCATCGAGTGATAGTCGCCGTAAGGTGTAAGGCCCATTTGGCTGGGATTGTCCCGTAAGGCAAAATAGGTAATGGCTACTACAATGATCAGCAGCGCGGTAAGGATAAAGGCAAATTGCCAGCTGTTGCGGACGATAATTTCCGTGAGCACCGTAGTCATTAGGCTGCCGCCGATGCCTGTTGCCATGGAGATCACGCCCAGCATCAAGCCCTGGTGCTTTTTAAACCAGCTTTTGACGATGCGTACCACACCTGCGGTGGTACATACGCCGCAGGCAAGGCCAAAAAGACTGTTGGAAACGGCGAACATGGAAAGGGTGCGGGAAAATGCCATGAGTAAAAGCGAGCCTGCGCCCAAAAACAGGGAGAAGATCGCGGATTTCCGGTAACCGAAATGGTAAAAAAGGTATCCGGTGCACAGCGTGCTTAAAAATGCGAATATTGAGCGGGCGGTGACTGCCAGTGAGTAAGCGCCCCGGGTGATGCCCAGAGATTCTGTGATGGGAACGGTAAAAACACTGAAACTGTTGACAAATCCTGCGAAAATGATGGTTTCTATAAAAACGATTAAAGCAACGACCCAATGGTAATGTTTTTTAATCCCACGCACGTGACAGTGCCTTCTTTCTTCCGGTAATTCCGCATGGTCAAGTATAGCACGTATTTTGCATTTTGCAAGGGGTTATTTTAGCGCAGCGGCGGCTCGCTGGGCCGGAAGACACGCTTTATAGCGGCGGATATAGGCCTCAAAGCCTGTCACGCCTGCCGGGTCGGGGGAGATGCAGGTGCTCTTGGCATCGGCAAAGACCCGGTTTTGCAGGAAGCTTTCTATGGTCTCGCCGGGAGCTTTGTTCACCATATAGCTTGCCAGCAGAGCCATGCCCCAAGGGCCGCCCTCGCCGGCGGTATCCATGGTGGTAATGTTCACATTCAGCGCATCGGCAAGCAGCTGCTGACCGACACCGGGGGTTTTGAAAAAGCCGCCGTGGCCCAAGAGCCGGTCTGATTCCACCTGCTCTTTTTCTTTCAGCATATCCATGCCCAGCTTCAAAGTGGCAATAGCGCCGTTTAATTGGGCGCGCATGAAGTTGGCGATGGTCATTTTGCTTTCCGGGAGGCGGATCAGCATGGGTCTGCCGGTTTCCGTTTGGGAAAGGGGCTCGCCGGCAAAATAGTTGTAGGAGATGATGCCACTGCAATCTGGGTCCCCTTCCAGCGCTTTGCCAAAAAGGGTGGGGTAGAGCAGATTTATGTCCGCTTCGTGCCCCAATGCCGTCAGGGCGTCGGCGATGAGCTTGACCCAGGCGTCTGCCTCGGAAACGCAGGTGTTGGTGTGGGCCATGGCCACAGGTCTGCCGGCAGGGGTGACCACCACGTCAATTTCCGGGTAATAGCCTTTCAAGGGGCGTTCCAGCACTTGCAGAGAGAATGCGGAAGTACCGGCGGAAATACTGCCTGTGCGGGGCAGAACTGCGCCGGTGGCCACCATGCCTGTGGCGGCGTCACCTTCCGGTGGGCAAAGGGGGATTCCCGCTTCCAGTTGGCCGCTTTCGTCTAAAAGGGCCGCGCCCCGGGCAGTTAATGTGCCGCTGTCTGTGCCAACGGGAACGATGGTAGGCAGAATGTCTTTCAATTTCCAGGGGAAGTGACGGCTTTCGATGAGCGCGTCAAACTGCGCCAGACGGCTGCTGTCATAATCGCCGGTATCGCTGTCGTATGGGAACATACCCGAGGCTTCTCCTGCACCGATGACAAAGTTTCCTGTGAGCAGGTAATGGATATAGCCGCTGAGTGTGGTTAGGTGGCAAATGTCTTTTACGTGAGGCTCGTTGTTCAAAATAGCTTGGTACAGATGTGCGATGCTCCAACGCTGGGGAATGTTGAACCGGAACAGCGCTGTCAGTGCCTCTGCCGCGGGGGCAGTGATGGTGTTGTGCCAGGTGCGGAAGGGGGCAAGCTGCTGATTGTTTTGATTCAGAACCAGATAACCGTGCATCATGCCGGAAATGCCAATGGCGGCCACCTTTGTTAAGGGTTGGCCGTATTTGTTTTCTACATCCCGGCGAAGATCGGTGTAGCAGGCCCGGACGCCCGCTACGGCCTTTTCCAAAGGATACGTCCAGACACCGTCGGTCAGATCATTTTCCCAGCAGTAGCTGCCGGAGGCTACGCAGCGGTAGTCTTTGTCAATGAGGACGGCCTTGATCCGGGTGGAGCCCAGTTCGATGCCCAGAACAGTATTATTAAGATTCATAGCAATACTCCTTTTGAAAAAAGCCTCCCAAAAGGGAGGCTTTTTGTTGGATTAGATGGCTTTGGCGTTGGCCAGCAGATATCTTTCGGCCTCGGCGCTCCACAGATTGTTGTGGGCTTTGCAGATGCGATCCAACTCTGCAAACAGAGGGTCGGTCTTGCCCGCTTCTTCAAAGTCCGCAATGGCAGTAAGAGGCAGGTCAATGTGGTTGTAAATGAGCTTTTTGCCGCCGGGAATGCTGGGCAGATTCTTCACGGTATCCACCACTGCGTTCAGGCCGCCGATGTGGGTGACCAGAGCGGCGGGGTTGAGCTTGCCGGCACTCATCATGGCGATGGCTTCCCGCAGGTCGTCGCCGTTGCCGCCGGATGTGCCCACCACGTGGGTGTACAGGTAGTGAACGTTGTACCAGTTAAAGGGAGCTTTGAACTGCGTGTCGGTAGGACCGGCGAAGAAGTTCAGGCAGCCGTCGTAACCAAGGATATCACCGGCCTGCTCAATAAGGGGCTTGACAGGGGCAAAGCAGATGACATCGTCGTAGCCGGTGCCGCCGGTAAGGCTGCGCAGATACTCAGTGGCGTTTTCCATCTTGGTGTTTACGTAGTGCAGCTCGATACCCTGCTTTTTGGCCTCTTCCACAGTGTAGATGGAAGCGGCGCGCTCCAAACGGGCGTCGTCAATGTCCGTAACCACCAGCAGGCTGGGACGGCGGTCGCAGTGCAGTGCATAGTCGATAGCGCCCAGACCCATGGGGCCGACGGAAGCCAGCATGGCCATTTTGCCGCCTTCTTTGATGCCCATTTCGTGGACGTAGGAGCCGGCCTTGGTGTGGTACATGGCGTGGAAAGTGCCAACTACGCAGCTGATGGGTTCAGCCAGAGAGCCGTAAAAGTATGCGTCGGCATTGTAGGGCAGCAGACAGTCCATGAGCAGGGTCTCGATGGGCACATTGCCGTACTGGGAAGAGCCGCCGCAGAACTGATAGGAGTAGCCGGGAGCCATCTGAGAGCCCTTGTAGTAGTGAGCAGGCTGAATGGCGAACTTGTCGCCGACCTTATATTTGTGTTTCCAGTTTTCGCCTACGGCAATGATGTCGCCGCAGAACTCGTGACCCACAATGGTGGGGTTCACGGCGCAATCGTCGGGAACGCGCTTATGATCTTCGCCTTCCAGGACGGCTTTGTAGGTGGACATACATACGGAGTCGGAAACAACACGGATCTGCACGTCATCGGGGCCCAGCTCAGGCAGGGTGATCTCGTCTAACCGCAGGTCGTTCTTGCCGTGGATTCTGGCAGCTTTGGTTTTCATATCAATTTCCTCCTTAGAGAATGTTTTTATTGTTTTTCGTGCTCAATGAGCTTCCAGGTGGCGTCGATCAGATTCTGGAACAGGGGGTTTTCCATGGCTTTGATGATGAAGCTCTGGCGGGGGGTGTTGATGTCCTCACCGGAAATTTGGAACATGCCGTAATCGTCGCACAGTTTCCGCAGACGGGTCAGCTGTTGGGGGGTGTTTCGGGTGGGCATGTAGGTGACTGCCTTGACGCCCTCTTCTTTGAGACATTCAAATACGTCGTCCAGATAATCGTCTTCAAATTTTTGCGCTTTTTTGTCGCCGGTGACGCTGTCGCCCACGTCGCCCAGGTAAGCATAACACAGATAGGCATCAATGTCACGGCAAAGTTTTACCATGTCGGAAAGCTTGGGACACTCATCGGTGGCATCCACAAAGATCTGGGGAACAAATGCGCCTTTGAGCATACCAAGAAGATCGTACTCATAGAAAGGATATTCTAAGTCCAGCATTTGGGCGCGCTGTTTTTCACTGAGGTGCAGACCCATCTGGGTGAGTTTTTCAATCATCGGTTCACCCTTGCCCACTTCCTTGACCAGCCGAATTGCCAGCGCATACATCAGGTGACGCTCGGTGACTCCGCCAAACTCGTGAGCCATGGACAGGGGCAGTACGTCCCGGTCATAGTCCATGTCAAGGTTCAAAAGGCGGTTGATGTTGTCAATCATTTTCCGGTTCCGGGCGTGACGGGCAGCCTGGTAGGGCTTAAAAAACTCCGTAAGAACAGAGATTTTGTCATGGGGAACGGATTGAATGGTCATGTAGCTGACGCCCTCCTGATCTGGGTTGTTGGTGCGGCGACCTTCCAAACGGGTGCCGTCCATGGAGACCCGGGTTTCCATGCCGATGGTTACAGGCATGTCAATAATGGCGGCCGCCTCTAAAAACTCCTCTGCGCCGGAAATGGAATCGTGATCGATGATACCGGCGGTGCACAGACCCTCCATCCGGGCGGCGTAGACTGCGGCGGTGGGAGAGTAGGGCGAGAAGGAATAGGTGGTGTGGATGTGATTGTTGATGTACTGGCTCACCATGGGCGGGAACTGAGTTTGGGGCAGAATAGCCTTTAAATTTGCCAGCCGCTCTTGCTTCGTGGGTGCATTAAGCAGATTTAAAACTGCAATATCAATCATAAAAATTCCCCTTAGTTCAGCATGACCTGACCGCCGGTTACGGGCAGGGCCTGGCCGGTCTCGTAGGTCTGCTCCACGCAGTACATAACTGCCCGGGCAACGTCAATGGGCAGGCAGCCCCGGTTCATGGGAGCCTTTGCCTCATAGAAGCGACGCACATCTTCTACGGTCTTGGCGCCGGGCACCTTGCCGGCTTTCAGATACTGCACGAACAGGCCCTTTTCCGGGTCGGACCACAGGGGGCCGTCCAGATAGTTGCCGGGGCAGATGGCGTTGACTTTGATGTTGTAAGCGCAAAGCTCCAATGCGAAGGACTGTACAAGGCCGATGGCGCCAAACTTGGAGCCGGCGTAGGCAAAGTTCTTGTTGGAGCCTTCCAGGCCGGACTTGGAGGACATGGCGATAATGTCAAAGGTAGCGGTGGGGTCAGCCTCGTGCTGCGCCTGCATGATGATGGCTGCGTACTTGCAGGTCAGGAACAGGCCGGTGTAGTTGATGGCGGTGACAAAGTCGAAATCCTTTTTCTCAAAGTCCGCGATGGGGCCGGAGCGGACCACGCCTGCGTTGGCGACCATAATATCCAGTCCGCCAAACTTTTCTACGGTCTGAGCCACCATATTGGCGCAGCTTTCCTCATCGGACACGTTCACGGCCAAGGCCCATGCCCGGTCACCCATTTCCTTGGCTACGGTTTCCGCCAGGGGAAGGTTCATATCTGCGATGATGACAGTAGCGCCTTCTTTGTACAGCTCCTCTGCAATGCCTTTGCCGAAGCCCTGGGCAGCACCGGTGACGATGGTGATCTTACCGGCCAGGCGGCCCTCACCGGCGGGACGGTTGTGAATGTTTTTTTTGGCTATTTCAGCCCATTTGCTCATATCTACGCTCATGATATTGCCTCCTTAGGATAAATAGGATAGTAATTTTTGATAGGCCTGTTCCCACTGCTCGGTGTGGTGGGGAGTCCAGTTTTCTACGGTTTCCGAATTGCGGACGATCTGCCGCAGGTGGTCCAGATCCTTGATATCGCCCAGCGCCATGGCCTGGGTAAGCAGATTGCCGATGGCAGCGCCCTCCACAGGGCCGGTAATGACTTCCCGGTCAAGGGAATCGGCGATGAGCTGGTTTAAGAACCGGTTGTTGATGGGACCGCCCACGATATTCAGGGAGTCAATGCGCTGCCCTTTCATCTTTTCCAGACCTTCCAGGGCGTACCGGTATTTCAGCGCCAGAGATTCGTAGACGCACCGGGCGATCTGACCGACAGTTTCCGGAATGGGCTGGTTGGTGCGGCGGCAGAAGTCCTGGATTTTCTGTTCCATGTTGCCGCCGGAGTAAAATTCGGGGGAGTCCGGGTTGATGATGGAGCGGAAGGGCTCCGCTGCCCGGGCCTGATTGACCACGCCGTCCCAGGAGATGTTCATGCCGTTTTTCATCCAATCCCGGCGACATTCCTGAATGATCCACATGCCAATAATGGTTTGCAGGGGACGGAAGCCACCCTGGATCGTACCTTCGTTGGAGAAACCGGCGGCAGCGGCTTCGGGGCGCAGATCCGGAGTGTCCATTTCCGCGCCAAACAGTGACCATGTGCCGGAGGAGCAGAAGGCGAAACTTCCGCTGCCGGGGATTGCGGCTACCGCAGAGGCAGTGTCATGGCTGCCAACGGCTACAAAAGCGGCGGGGTTTATGCCCAGTTCCTGGCACAGTTCCGGACGAAGATGGCCGCGAACAGTACCGGTTTTGTCGATTTTTGTAAAGATTTTTCTGGGCAGATCCAGTTCGTCGATGGTCTCCCAGTCCCAATCCTTGGTGGTGGGATTATAAAGCTGGGTGGTAGTGGCGATGGTGTATTCCGTGCCTTTTTCGCCGGTGAGGAAATAGCCCAGCAGGTCCGGGGTCAAAAGCAGAGTGTCAGCGATCTGTAATGCTGCGTCATCTTCCCGCTTCCTGCGGTAAAGCTGATAAAGGGTGTTGAAAGCCAGAGAAGTGTCGATGCCGCTGCGGCTGTACAGCACCTGTTCGGGAATTTTCGTTTTTACGGCATCAATATCTTCCTGCGTACCCAGGCGGTAAGACCGGGGGATGCCCGCAAGGTGACCGTTTTTGTCCAGCAGGCCGTAGTCTACGCCCCAAGTGTCGATGCCAAAGGAGTCCAGCTCGCCGTAACTGCCCTGCTGAAAGGCCAGCAGGCCCTGTTTTAGTTGATTATAGAGGTAGGGCGTGTCCCAATAGAATACGCCGCCCATTTCGATGTAGTTGTTTTCGAAGCGGTGCAGCTCGGTCATGGTGATTTTCTCACCGTCAAATTGACCCAGAATCGCCCGGCCGTTACTGGCGCCCAGGTCAAACGCAATAAAGTTTTTGATTTTTGCCATTTTGCTACCTCCCTGATTTACAGTTCAAAGCTATTAATTATTATACAATTAGCAGCTTTCAGCTGTCAAGCAGAGCAAGGGTTTTCTTTAAGAAAACCGGCACCACCGAAGTGGTGCCGGTCGGTTTTAGCCGTTTACTTTATAACTGTTGTAAAAAGCTTGGGGATTAGCCCATGTAGAAAATGTTCTGCTCTTTCAGAGCATCGATGTTCTCCTTGGTGTACCAAACACCGGGGATACCCACGTCAGCAACAGTCTTGCCTTCCAGCTTGGCGATGGCCAGCTCAACGGACTTGTAGCCGATGTTGTAGGAGTCCTGAGCGACGGAGCCAACCAGCAGGGGGTAGGTAGCGCCGGCGTCCTTGATCCAGTCGTGCTGGTTGGTGCCAGCATCAAATCCGCAGAACAGGATGTCCTTGTAGGGCTCGGTGTTAACGCTGATAGCGGGGAACACTTCGTTGATGATGCCTTCGTTGGTCATGAAGATGGACTGTGCGCCCCAGGTCTGCAGAGCGTTCAGAGCCATTTCGTACTCGCCCTCGTTGTTAGCCTTGACTTGCAGGTTGATGCTCAGCTCGTAGCCGTCAGCGGTAGCCAGTTCCTTGATCTTGTCCTCAAAGCCCTTGGCACGGTCAATACCGGTGGCGGAGGAGTCGTGCTGAATGATGCCGACCTTGTAGCCGTCAGTCAGAACGTTCTGAGCTTTCAGGTAAGCATAGAAGTTGGTGGCAACGATGGCAGCAGCAGCCTCGTTGTCGGTAGCAACGGAGCCAATGGTGGGATCCTTGTCGGGATTCAGGTCAGCGCCGCCCTCGTACAGACCGGAGTCAAACTCGACAACGGGCAGGCCCTTGTCGTAAGCAGCGTTCAGCTCATCAGTAAAACCCAGGCCGATGGTAGCCAGAACGATAGCCTTCACGTTGGCATTGTTCAGAGCAGCCTGAACCATTTCGCGCTGCTCGGAAACGTACTCTTCGCTTTCCTTGGTGGGGCCGCGGAAAGTGATGGTGTAACCGTTGTCAGCAGCAGCCTTCTCAGCGCCGGCTTTAACAGCCTGCCAGAAAGCGTGGGTTTCGCCCTTTGCAATGACAGCAATGACGCCCTTGGAGTCGGTCTCGGTGGGAGCGCAGGCTACCAGAGCCACGCCCATAACCAGAACCAGAAGCAATGCAATCAGTTTCTTCATTTTGTTTTCCTCCTAAAATTTTTGTTGTTTTAATATATATAAAACCTCTCGGTTTTACTACGAAATAAGTGACTGTCAGGGTTTTGCTTTATCCGCAGCGATTGCCTTTTTCTCGGTAAGGGGAATTTTAACCTTGGCAGCGGCCTTCTTTTTCAAGATATCCAGCATAACAGCGCCCACAACGATCACGCCGGTAACTGCGTAGGTGATGTTGGTAGCGGAGACCACGCTGCCGCTGCTCAGGGCAATGTTCAGACCCTGACGGATGATGACCAGAATCATGGAGCCCAGAATGGTACCGGCAATGGAAGCAGTGCCGCCGGTGGTGCTGGTGCCGCCGATGTAAACGCCTGCGATGGCGTCCAGCTCCATGCCGTTGCCGGCTGCGATGGTCAAAGAGGGGTTGGCGGCGGTGTAGAACATGGCGGCGATGCCGGCGAAGGTACCGCCGATGGCATAAGCGATGATCTTATACTTATCAACGTTGATACCGGACAGACGGGCGGCTTCTTCGTTGGAGCCGATGGCCAGAATGTAGCGGCCGATTTTGGTTTTATACATGACGACCATGCAAATGATGGTCAGACCCAGCACCCAAATCAAACCGATGGGGAAACCTTCGTAGTTTACAAAGGTTTTTTGAAGCCAGCCGACGGTGGGGTACTTAACGGCGGAAGAGGTTTCGCGAACCAGTTCAGCTACCACAGCGGTCACACCGCGGGAAACCAGCATAGTGCCCAGGGTGGCAATGAAGGGAGCCAGTTTGCACTTGGCTACCAGCAGGCCGTTGACCAGGCCAAAGATCAGACCAACACTCAACATGATGGGAATTGTCAGCCACAGGTTCTCAGTAACGGTAACAGTGGTGCGGCACAGAGCGCCGGCAAAAACAGCAGAGCCGACACACACGGTACCAATGGACAGGTCAATACCGCCGGTGGCAATGACGAAGGTGATGCCCAGAGCCAGAATGGCGTAGGGGACGAAGGACTTGGTCATGGTCAGCAGGTTGTGGCTGCTGGCAAAGCCGGGGTTGATCATGGTGAAGATAACGTACAGGACGATGGCGGCGGCAATAATGACCAGGTTCTGCTTGCCGGAGCGCAGCAGATTCTGAAGCTTATTGCCGCGGTTCAATAAAGTGTTGTTGCTCATATCAATTCTCCTCTCGCATGGTAGCAAGTTGCATAATGTTTTCTTGGGTTGCCTCGGAAATGTCCAGCTCGCCGGTCTTACGGCCTTCACACATGACCACGATGCGGTCGCTCATGCGAAGCACTTCGGGAAGCTCAGAAGAGATCATAATAATGGATTTACCCTGATTAACCAGTTCGTCCATCAGTGCATAGATCTCACTCTTGGCGCCCACGTCGATGCCGCGGGTGGGCTCGTCGAAGATGAAAATGTCGCAGTCTTTAATGAGCCAGCGAGCGATAATGACTTTCTGCTGGTTGCCACCGGAGAGGTTTTTCAGTAGCTGCTCCATGGAAGGGGTCTTGGTACGCATCAGCGCGTTGGTTTTGGCGGCGGCTTCGCGCATCTTGCCGTCGTTGATCCAGCCGGCAGTGATGAACTGATCCACGGAAGCCAAAACGGAGTTATCCGTAACCGATTTATCCAACATCAAGCCATAGCGCTTCCGGTCTTCGCTGAGGTAGCAGATGCCGTGCTTAACGGCTTGGGAAGGAGTCTTAATATTGACTTTTTTACCGTTGAGGAATATCTCGCCGGTTTGGCGGTGGTCAGCGCCGTACAGCGCCCGGGCAACTTCCGTGCGGCCAGCGCCCATGAGGCCTGCAAAGCCCAGAATCTCGCCCTTGCGCAGATGAAAGCTCACATCCCGCACTTCCTTGCCGGCGTTGAGGTGCTTGACTTCCAAAATCACAGGAGCGTCAGCGGAAACATTGCTGACTTCCTTTTGCTCGCCCATGATTACACGGCCAACCATCATTTTTACGATATCATCTTTGGTGACGTCGGCGGTGTTTACGGTTCCCACATACTCGCCATCACGCATAACGGTGACCCGGTCGGAGATCCGGTTGATTTCGTCCATACGGTGGGAGATGTAGATCATGCCGATGCCCTGCTTTTTCAGGTCGTTCATAATTCCAAACAGGGCTTCCACTTCCGGGAGGGTAAGAGCGGCGGTGGGCTCATCCAGAACCAGAAGCTTACATTCCCGGGAAACTGCTTTGGCAATTTCAACCATCTGCTGTTTGCCGACGGTGAGGCTGCCCAAGCGGACGGTGGGGTCGATATGTACGCCTAACCGATCGAACAGTGCCTGTGCTTCGGCTTCCATGGCCTTATCATCAATGAAGCCGCCCTTTTTAAATTCACGTCCGATGAACATGTTCTGAGCCACGGTCAGGTGGTTCATCATGTTCAGCTCCTGGTGGATGACGCTGATGCCTGCATCCTGGGCGTCGGAAATATTATTAAAATGTACTTCGTTGCCAAAGAGCTCCACGCTGCCGCCGTCCCGCTTGTGGATTCCGCACAGTACTTTAATTAATGTAGATTTACCGGCACCGTTCTCACCCATTAGTGCGTGGACTTCGCCTGCTTTCAGCTCAAAGTCTACGCCCTTGAGCGCATGCACGCCGGAGAAATATTTCTGAATGCCTTGCATTTTCAGAATGACTTCACCCATTATTCTTATCACCTTTCCTGATTTAGCTGGTTATGTGCGCACCAAAAAGACGAAAAACCGCGCAAGAGAGACAGAAAAAAGTCCGTCTTTTTGGATATGAACATTTAAAAAATTTTTCGGTAGAACAGCAAAAAACAGAGCGAAACGTTTCGCCTGTGCACCTTGATGAAAAGCGAGGGCAATTTAGAGATTATGGTAAACGATTTTTTGGGCAAATCCGCCAAAACCTCTTTTGCCAGGGCTCTTCTTGGCTATATATTATAACAAATCCACAAAAAAATCAAGATGTTTTTAAAAAAATTGTATTGACAGCACAAAGCGAATTTAATATATTATATTTAAGAAATATGCAGACAGAGGGGAAAAATGCGCGAAACGTTTCGCCCTACTGACGGAACGGAGGGCCTTATGGCAACGATCAAAGATGTGGCGCAAAGAGCCGGCGTGGCAATGTCCACAGTTTCCAAATACATAAACGGCGGCACGGTTCAACAGGACAATGCCCAGGCAATTCAGCAGGCCATCGCAGAGCTGGATTATCGGGTAAATCCCTTTGCCAGAAATTTAAAAACCCAGCGCAGTCCGTCCATTGGGATTCTGCTTCCGGATATGACCGCGCCATTTTACGGCACAGTGGTCTCGGCACTGGATCGGGCGCTGCGGGAGCGGGGTTATCATACCCTGATCTCCTGTTACGGCTCCAACCACGGTTTGGAGCGGGACAATCTGCACTTTCTGATTACAAACGGCATTGACGGATTGGTTTATGTGCCGGAGGATCTGTCAGCAGACGAGTTCTATGAACTTACTGCCAACTGCAACATTCCCATGGTGCAGGTGGACCGGATCATACCCGGTGTCAAAAGCGATGCAGTGCTGGTGGACAATGCAGGCGCAGTTTACCGTGCCATCAGCCGGTTGGTGGAAAAGGGTCATCGGAGAGTGGCGATTATAACCGGCCCCAAATCCGTATTCTCTGCAAAAGAGCGTTTGGTGGGTTATCTGCGTGCTCTTTCCGATCACGGAATATTATACGATGATGAATTGGTCATCAGCGGTCAGAACACCTTTTCAACCGGTTATCGTGGCTTTGAAACGTTGATGGCGTTGGAGGACCGACCCACAGCGGTGTTTACCACCAATTATGACATTACCATGGGCCTGATCACCGCAGCCCGGGAACGGGGATTCCATATTCCTGAGGATCTGGACGTATTTGGGTTTGACTGCGTGGAGGTTTGCGCTATGCTCAAACCACCGCTGCCGGTGGTACATCAGCCGGAGCAGGAGATCGGACAAACCGCAGCGGCTTATCTGGTGGACCGGCTTACAGGGTATAACGGCGAGCCCAGAATGACGCAGCTTAAATGTCAGCTGACGCCGAAATAAATTTGGTTAGAGCACGTCGGTGTTTTAATATTATATATTTAATGTAGCTGTGTAAATTGCAGCAAGAATAAGGAGGAAAAACTATGGCAAAAAACAGATATGTAGGCGATTATCCGGTTATCGGCATTCGTCCCATCGTTGACGGCCGCCGCGGCCCCCAGATGATGCGTGAATCCCTGGAGCCCCTGGTTTGGGCAATGGCGGAATCCGCCAAGAAGCTGTTCGAGGAGAATCTGTTCTACTCCAACGGTGAACCTGTGAAGGTTGTTATGGCTGACACCTGTATTGGACGTGTACCTGAGGCAGCTGCATGCGCCAACAAGTTTAAGAAGGAAGGCGTTTCCATTACTTTGTCCGTCACTCCCTGCTGGTGCTACGGCAGCGAGACTATGGATATGGATCCTCACACCATTAAGGGTGTTTGGGGCTTCAACGGCACTGAGCGTCCCGGTGCAGTTTACCTGGCTGCTGTTCTTGCCGGTCATGCCCAGAAGGGTCTGCCTGCATTCGGCATTTACGGTCATGAGGTTCAGGATCGTGACCAGGTTACTCAGATGCCCGAGGATGTGAAGGAAAAACTGCTGCGCTTCGGCCGCGCCGCTGTTGCTGTTGCTACCATGCGTGGTAAGTCCTACCTGCAGATCGGCTCCCAGTGCATGGGTATTGCCGGCTCTATCATGGATCAGAGCATGATGGAAGAGTACTTCGGCATGCGCGTTGAGTCCGTCGACGAAGTCGAGATCCTGCGCCGTATGGAAGAAGGCATCTACAACGAAGAAGAGTTCCAGAAGGCTCTGGCATGGACCAAGGAGCACTGCAAGGAAGGCCGCGACGACAACCCCGAAGAAGTCGACTTCCTGGGCGAGAAGGTTCGCATCAAGTTCACTCCCGAGGAAAAGGAAAAGCAGTGGGAGTTCACTGTTAAGATGTACTGCATCATCAAGGATCTGATG
>JAZNFY010000004.1:0-12043 GCA_045589195.1 Faecousia sp.
GTTTCTGTTATAGTTGCGCCGCCAATGATTCTTGCCAGCTCGCGAACCCGCCCGGCGCGGTCCAAGGGATTAACTGTGGTGTAAGTACGTCCGTCCCGCTCTGCCTTGCTGATGAGCATATGTACATCACCCATCGCCGCAATCTGAGGTAAATGGGTCACACAAAGCACCTGCTTATTGGAAGCCACGCTGTGTAGCTTTTCCGCAACCTTCTGTGCAGCGCGGCCGGAAACACCGTTGTCCACCTCGTCAAAAACCAGCGTCGGCACCTGATCCTGCTGTGCCAGGACATTTTTCATAGCCAGCATAATCCGGGCCAATTCACCGCCGGATGCCACCTTGCTCAAAGGCTTAAGCGCTTCACCTGCATTGGCAGACATATAAAACGCCACTGCATCTGCCCCGTTTGGCGACAATTCGATCTCACGAAATTCACAGGAGAACTGTACCTTGGGCATATCCAGTTGATTAAGCTCACATAAAATTCTCTCAGACAGCACCTTAGCCGCCGCCAAACGGCTCTTACGCAGTGCAGAAGCTGCCGTTTGGGCATCACCCAACGCCACATTAAGCTTTGCTTTCAGCTTCTCCATGTGCTCGTCCGCAAATTCAATTTCATCCAGTTCCCGAGTCGCATTGTCCATATACTGCAAAATATCATCACAGGTAGCTCCGTACTTGCGGCGAAGCCGATGGATCACATCCAGTCTGGACTCAATCTGCTCCAACTCATCGGCAGAATACGTCAAATCATCCCTTGCAGAACGGACCTCGTCCGCCAGATCCTGTACCTGGTACATCAGGTCTGTTGCCCGCTCCGTTAACTCTGCATAGCCATCCGTAAACCGCGCCAGACGGGAAAGCTCCCGCTGTGCCTGAGAAAGAAGCGCCGCTGCGCCATCGGATTCGTCCCCACCGTAAAGGCAGATAGCGGCCTCATTGATCCCATCGGACAGTTTTTCCGCATTTTGGAGCACCTTGCGCCGCTCTTCCAATTGCGTATCCTCTCCGGATCGAAGTTTCGCCTTGGAAATTTCATCAATTTGATAGCGAAGCGTCTCCATTTTTCGGATTTTTTCGCTCTCGTCCATGGTCATCCGTTCAATCTCTAGACGAAGCTTCTGCAACGCCTCAAAGGATACCGCATAATCGCTGCGAAGGGACTCATTTTCCGCAAACGCATCCAGAAATACCAGGTGATTTGCTTCATCGAACAACGACGCAGAATCATGCTGGCCGTGAATATCGATCAGCTGTGCGCCTAATTTCCGCAAAACTGAAACGCTAACCAAAGCACCGTTTACACGGCACACATTCCGCCCGTCCTGGAAAATTTCCCGCTGAATCACCGTTTCCTGTTCATAAGGAACACCGTTTTCCGAGAACCAGGGATATTCCGGCACGTCGGTAAAAACACCCTGCACCGCGGCCTTGTTTGTTCCGGTACGGATCATATCACGGTATGCGCGCTCGCCTAAAATTGCAGAAATGGCGTCAATCACAATGGATTTACCTGCACCGGTCTCACCCGTCAGGACATTAAAACCCCGATCAAAGGTAATGTCCGAGTGCTCAATCACCGCAATATTCTCAATATGAAGCACACTAAGCATAGCGCTGCCTCCATTTATACGTTCATTAAATTCTTGATCTCTCCGCAAAATGCCGCAGCGGCATTGTTATCACGCATAACCAAAAAAACTGTATCATCACCGGCCAAAGTACCAACGATCACACTCATGTTCATGGCATCGATTGCAGATGCAGCCGCCGATGCAAGACCGGGCAGCGTGCGAATGACAATAATATTCTGGGCGTAATCATAGCCGGTGATGCACTCCCGGAAGATTGTATTGAGCTTGCTGGAAAAAGTACCGGTCACCTCGTCGGTAGCGGCAGTATAACGGTACGTGCCGAAGCTGGTCTGCTCTTTTACAATCCGCAGATCCTTAATGTCCCGGGAGATGGTGGCCTGCGTACAGTGAAAACCTTCCTTTTGCAGTTCAGCAAGTAACTGTTCCTGAGTCTCAACACTTCGATTGGAGATGATCTCCATAATTTTTGCTTGCCGTTGACTTTTCATATCTTCACCTCAATCGGTATTTCTGAACTTGCAGTTAATTAAATCATAAAAACTGCGGTCCTTCATTCGTATCAGCTTTGTCTCCAATCTGGATTTACAAACAGTCGCCACATCACCCATATTCATGCGAAGAACCTTGCCCCCATCAGCAGACAAAAACGCATTTCTCCTGAAATTTCGGGTCATCTGCACCGTAATAACACGGCGATCCGACGCCACAATGCAGCGGCTTCCAATATCGTGAGCGCAAACAGGAGTAATGAGAATATTCTCTGCCCCAGGCTCAACAATAGGACCTCCGGCAGACAGGCTGTACGCCGTAGAGCCGGTGGGAGTAGCTATGATCACACCGTCGCCGTTGCACTCCATGGCCTGCACGCCATCGCAGGAAATATTCAGGTGCACAACCCGGGCGGCGGCACCCTTTGTGATCGCCACATCATTCAGGCAGATATCGTGGAAAATGATATTTCTGTCCCGGTGCACCGTCACATCCAGCATCATGCGGCTCTCTACGGTAAAATCGTCTGTGGCAATGCGTCTTAATTGGTCAAGTTCTGTTGCTTCCAGCTCTGCCATGAAACCCATGGTGCCGATATTGACACCCAGAATGTGAATGCCGGCTCTGGTGGCAATCTTAGCCATGTGTAAAATAGTACCGTCACCGCCAAAACAGACGATCAATTCGGCATTGGGCAGTTCCCGTTCCAGTCGATGAAATCGAAGATCTTTGGGCAATTGAAAACTACTGTCCACATCAAAAGGAAGACAAATCTTCGTATTCACACCTACCTCAGTAAGAATACGGTAGGCTTCCCGAACCGTTTGAAAATCCTTATCCCGGTAGGGATTCGGTGTTAATATCACGTTTTTCAATGATATCTCACCCCTTTAACGTGTTATGGGCATCACTGACAAGCTGCTCTGTATCCGGCACAATGCCGGGCACATCCGCCAGAGTTAAATGTCCCAAAAATTCAATATTCCCCTCCGGGCCTTTCACCGGAGAGAATGTCAAACCGCGAACTGTAAATCCCAGTTCTTCGGTAAGCGCAAGAAAATCATCCAGCACCTCTTTATGAGTCTGCGGATCGCGAACTACACCCTTCTTGCCAACCTTTTCTCTTCCTGCCTCAAATTGGGGCTTAATCAAGCAGAGCACCTGACCTGAGCCGGGTTTCAGCAAGGTCTTGATGGTAGGCAATACAATTCGAAGGGAAATAAAACTAACATCCACAACAGACAAATCCAGTGGCTCTCCCAGTTGCTCCGGAGTCACATAGCGCACATTGGTGCGTTCCATGACCACCACCCGTGGATCAGAACGGATCTTCCAGTCCAGCTGTCCATAACCAACGTCAATGGCAAAAACTTTCCTTGCGCCCTGTTGCAGCAGGCAATCGGTAAAGCCGCCGGTAGACGCTCCAGAATCGCTGCAAACATACCCACTGGGGTCAACGCCAAAGCTACGCAGCGCTTTTTCCAGTTTTAATCCGCCCCGGCTCACATAGGGGCAGGTCTCGCCGCGTACCTCAATCTCAACCGTTTCTTCATAGGAAACACCGGGCTTGTCCGCTTTCTGTCCGGCAACATATACCTGCCCGGCCATAATGACAGCCTGCGCTTTAGCGCGGCTTTCGCAGAGGTTTCGCTCAGTCAGAAGGACGTCAAGCCGCTTCTTAATTTTCATTACCAAGCACCTCCGTTACCCGGCGAACAATCGCCTTTGAATCCACCGAACAGTGGCGATATAATTCGCTGATATTGCCGTGGGTAACGAAATTTGATCCCAAATCAATGGTTTCAAATCGGCAATCCGGCAAGACCTGAACCAAACGGGAAATCAGGGCATCGGCAACACCGCAGCCGTTTAACGCCTCTTCTGCGATAACGAGCCGTCTGCAATTGCCCAATTCCTCCTTGATCTGCTGAATTGGCAGCGGATTTATGGACATAAGCCGCAAAACAGTAGTGTCAACACCCTTTTCAGACAATTCTTCCGCCGCTTGAAGCGCCTCTGAAACATATACGCCATAAGTCAGAATTGCCGCATCGTTACCCTTGCGATGACAAGTAAGAGCACCAACCTTTGCAATATCATCACTTGCTGCAAACGAAGACTCACTTAACCCCCGGTCGCCGCCTCTGGGATAGCGAATCGCCACCGGACCGTCATGGTCCTCCACCGCCCAGCGAAGCATTTCGCTCAATTCTTTCTCGCTGCCGGGGCAAAGTACCGTCATACCGGGAATTTGCCGCAGAAAACCGGTATCAAAGGTACCGTGATGCGTCTCTCCGTCCTCACCAACCAAGCCGGCTCTGTCCACTGCAAAAACCACATGCAGTTTCAGCATGGCAATATCCTGCAACAGCTGATCATAGGTTCTTTGTAAAAACGTAGAATAAAGCGCCACAACCGGCACCATTCCCTGTTTGGCAAGTCCACCGGCCATGGATACAGCGTGTTCCTCTGCAATACCCACATCAAACAGGCGATTGGGATAAAGTTCTTTAAACTTCAGCAGCCCGGTTCCACCGGGCATTGCCGCAGTAATTGCGCACAGATTCAGATGCTCCTTTGCCAGCTGCACCATGGCATTACCAAATGCAGCAGAAAAATCAGGTGCGCTTTTGGCAGGAACTTCCCCGGAATCCGGGTTAAACATTCCCACTCCGTGAAACTTGGACGGCTCATTCTCTGCAAACTTAAAGCCATTGCCCTTTTTTGTCATCACGTGAACAACCACAGGCTCGCCCATACCTTTGGCGACCCGCAAAATTCGAATCAACTCATTCAGGTCGTGACCATCCACAGGCCCAAGATAAGTAAGACCCATGTTTTCAAACAAAGTACCCGGTAAAACGATGTTCTTCAAGCGGTCTTTCACCAGGCTGGAAAAGCGGTAAATTGTGCTGCCGCCGGGAATTTTGTCAAGAAAACGGCGATAGCGACGCTTTGCGCCCAAGTAGCGTTCCTTGGTGCGCAGTCGGGAAAGATGTTTCGCCATGCCGCCCACATTGCGGTCAATAGACATTTCATTGTCATTTAAAATGATCACCATGGGCTCTTTGCTCACAGCCGCATCATTTAATCCCTCGTAAATCATACCGCCTGTTGCAGCGCCGTCGCCAAATAGCGCAACCACGTGATAATGCTCTTTTTGCAATGTGCGGGCCCGGGCCATGCCCAAGGCAATAGACACAGAACTGGATGCATGACCGGCAACAAACGCATCGCTTTCACTTTCCGAAGGTTTGGGAAAACCGGCAATACCGCCAATCTGACGCAAACGGTCAAAATCCGCCTGGCGTCCTGTCAGCAGCTTATGAACATAAGACTGATGGCCGACATCGAAAACCAGACGGTCAATATTCGTATTAAACACCGTTTCAATGGCCACGGTCAACTCCACAACACCTAAATTAGATGCCAGATGACCACCTGTTTTGGAAACATGCTCTACCAAAAAAGCCCGAATCTCATTGCAGAGAGTCTCCCGTTCTTCCGGGCGCAGGTTCACAAGATCTCCATGACCATGAATTTTATCAAGTATGGACAAAACGGACACAACCTATCTGTTTTTAAGTCTTCTTACGGAACATATCCGGAATATGGCGAAACCAATAGAATATCTTACCTACATTATGCACAATCTTTGTGCAGGAATGAATGGCAAAATACTTACCGATAGCCTTGCCGCCCACAGTCAATCCTGCCACAAGAGCAGACAGCGAAAGTGACACGACCTGCGGTGCTGAAAACTCAAACTTCTGTAATATTTGAACAGCTACCGTAGCAGAAGCAGAACCGGCAACAACGCCGCAGATATCACCAACCACATCATTACAAATAGAGCTGACGCGCTCCGCATTTTTCAGCAGCATCAGTGCCTCCTGGGATCCGGGCACCTTTCTTGCTGCCATGGAATGAAACGGCTTTTCATCAGCCGATGCCACCGCCATGCCGATCACATCAAAGATCACGCCGATGAAAATAATCAGCAGCAGTACCACAAACGCAACCGCCAGGCCGCTGACTGACATGATCTCATCAGAAACCAGTGTGATCATACCGGACACAAGCATCGTAACAATAAAAATTGTAACGACCCAGCGAATTGTCTTCTTTCGCTCCCTTTTCAGAGCAGTCTCATTATATTTCGACACAGGAATTCTCCTCTTATATTCAAAAAAGACGGCAGCAGACAGGATAAATCTTACGGCTTAGGTCGGGTTGGTTTTCCCCGGACAAAACCTGCCGTTGCCGCGCAGGCCGTTTCCATTTGATCCGTCCGCCTATGTGTTGCCAACATAAATACCCGATTGCCACTTAGTCCGTACTGTAATCCCCTGTCTGCCCAAAAACGACAGCCTAGGTGATTTCCACGGCAGAACGCGCCATAGTCTTAGCCTCTTTTGCAAGCATGGTTTCCGGGAGCGATGACATAAAGCAATGTGGCCACAAAGCCGTTATGCCTGTTCTCCCTTCCCCGCATGTTCACTCAAGGCAGGCTACACTGCACACAGCACACGATTCTGTGCACCGCCTTGCAGGTTCATACCTGATTCGTACGCGAAGAGGCTTCCCAAAACAGGAGTTCACAACTTCGTCGCACAAAATTCAAGTCTCCACGGAAATCGGGTCGTGAGCTCCATGCCATTGGAGCGCGCCCGAAAACCTTAACCCCCAGCATCCACCCTAAACTGGGCGTAAAAAGCAGACACCAGGGACTTCATCGATGTGCCCTTCAAAGGATTTTTAGGCCCTTCCTGGAAAATGGACATTCTGACTAGGATACTGCGCCGTCTTTATACATTTTATCATGATTTTTATGAATATACAAGTATTATTTGAAAAAATTCACAATTTGCTGGAAATATACAAATATTTCTTACGCATTGGGTAAAATATTCAGAAACAATTCGTCCACAATATCCCGATGTGTGACCACGATCTCCAATGTTTCCAATTCTTCCTTGCTGAAAAACCGCAGTTCCCGGGATTCCGCACTAATTTTCAACTGGGGCATGGAGTCAAATTCCAAGCCAAACACCACGATCACCATGCGCCAAACGCTTCCGTCACGAAACGCAGCAATCCGTCCCGGTTCACCGTAGACCCGTAATTTCCGAAAACGATCCACAGGAATCCGAAGTCCCAATTCTTCATAAACTTCCCGGACAATGGCCTGTAACTCTGTCTCTGTTTTTTTAACGCCACCGCCGATCAAGCCCCATGTATCACTGTCCCTGCGCCGTTCCAAAAGTAATTTTCCCTCGCAGGTAATGATGGCATTGGCGCCCAGATGGGCGGGCATATTGGGTTTTGGTGCGTGGGGATCATTTCGGTAAAATCGTGCAATCGGCATAATTAACACCTCATCTAATATCAGTTTGCCAACATTATACCGCACATTTATGAACAATGCCACTTAAAATTCATCGGGCACCGGCTTTGTCACGCCGGTTCGCCGGGCCTTATCCAGACCTCCGGTCATATGCGCATCCGGATCCTGTGCAAATTTTGCCCGCCGAATGATATTCTCTCCAAACCGATCACGCAAAGAATCCACCGTTTCGTCCAGGCGCAATTTCTTCTCATACTGAGTCGGCGAAACTCCGGAAAGAAAATCAAATTGCTGATAAGGCTCGGTTGAGAGGCGGGTCATCTGAACCCCGAGCTGCCGTAAAGGAGTTATCCCATCCCAGGCTTCATCAAAAGCCGCACAGGCAGCCTCAAAAATCTCAGCGGTGATATTGGTTGCGCCGTGGAGAGTCTTTTGATGGGAAAAATGGTGAAATTCATTGGTACGCAAATGCACCGCAATACAGCTGCCGCATTTGTTATCCTTTCGCATCCGGCTGGCGACTGTTTCGCACAGGCTCAAAAGCACCTGATGGGCGTGATCTGCGGTCACCACATCCTGAGCAGTAGTCACAGAATTTCCGTACCCTTTATTTTCTGCCGGCTCGGGAGCCACAAACTCCGCATTCCGTCCGTTGGCAAAATGCCAAATCGTCTCTCCGTGTTTTCCAAGGCGCTTTCTAATCAACGCTCTATCGGTCTTTGCCAGATCCCCAATGGTATAAATACCCAGCCGATTCAGCTTTTTTTCGGTGGCTGCGCCCACCAGAAACAGATCCCGCACCGGCAAAACCCACATTTTTTCTTCGATTTCTTCCGGAAACAAGGTGTGCACCTTGTTGGGCTTCTCAAAATCTCCGGCCATTTTTGCCAGCAGCTTATTACTGGAAATACCCACATTCACCGTAAAACCCAACTCATTATTAATGGTTTCCCGCATCTTCTCCGCCGCCAGGCGAGGCGCGCCCCAAAGGCCCTCCGTTCCTGTCATGTCCACCCATGCTTCATCAATGGAATATTGCTCCACGCAGGGACTAAACTGCCGCAATATCTGAACAAAATGTCGGGAAGCTTCCACGTACAAGGCATAGTCCGGCGCTTCGATTCGCAGTCCGGGACACTTTTCCAGCGCCTGAAACAGCGGCTCTCCGGTATGTATGCCATATTTTTTTGCGGGAATACTTTTCGCCAAAATAATACTGTGCCGGGATTCTTTATCCCCGGCGATCACCGACGGCACTTCCCGAAGATCCTCTTTTTCCCCCAGCACTTTCAACCGGTAAACCGCCGTCCAGCTTAAAAACGCGGAATTGGCATCCACATGAAAGATCACCCGCTGCGCCATATCAATACACCCGCCTTTGCAAACACCAATTATGGGTTCGAATGGTATATTTCAGTTCAAAAAGCCACTTCTTGCCCCCCACGGTTGCCCGACAAAGGAAAATCTGCGCTTCAATACCCACGAACTGAACCGGCTTGACACTGATCACTTCGTCAATATCGATCCGCAGCAAACAATGGGCCTCATCTTCCATACGCAGCCGCAACGGACGGATCTGACCGTCTGCGCTGCATACCGATATCACGTCCACCGGTTGATTCCGTACCAACAGCCGCTCACCTCCTCAATAAAATTATTATAGCACATTTGTTCGTTTTTCGCAAGAGGAATTTTCCGGTTGCCTATCGGTCATAGCTTTGCTATAATAACGAAAAAGGAGGCGACCGCATGACAAAGTATCCTTGCCTTGTGCTGGACCATGACGATACCGTGGTGCAGAGCATGAAAACGCTCAGTTACCCGTTCTTTTGCTATATCTTAGAGGAATTTCGCCCCGGAAAAACTATGACCCTGGCGCAGTTTATCAGCGACTGCCACCACATAGGCTTTGCACAGCTTTGCCGGGAACGATTTCAGTTCTCCGACGAGGAACTCACCAAAGAGCACGAACTGTGGATGAATTACCTGCGCACCCACACCCCTGACCCCTATCCCGGCATAGCCGCTATTCTGGAAAAGCAAAAAAGCGAGGGCGGGTTGATCTGCGTGGTATCCCATTCCAGCCGGGAAAATATTGAAAGAGACTATGCCGCCCATTTTTCCGTAAAACCCGACACCATTTACGGCTGGGATCTTCCGGAAGAACAGAGAAAGCCCAAGCCCTTCCCTATCACGGACATCATGGAGCGCTATAATCTTCGCAAGGAACAGCTTCTGGTAGTCGACGATATGAAACTGGGCTGGAAAATGGCCGCGCCTCTGGGTGTCACAGTTGCTTACGCCAGCTGGGGTGAGCTGGGCGTTCCGGAGTTGGAAGAAGAAATGAAAGGCCTGTGCGATCATGCCTTTGAAACCCCGGAAAAACTCTACCATTTTCTGTTTAACGACTGAAAATCCCCTTGACAATAATGCTATAATATTCTGGAACGCAAAAAGGAGGTGAGCCGTTTTGGAAAAGCAGAGCATCAAAGTCATGGCGCGAAACCGGGAAGCCAGCCACGAATACTTTATCGAAGAACAGTTTGAAGCCGGTATCGAGCTGTGCGGAACAGAAGTCAAGTCCATTCGCGCAGGCAAGCTAAACCTGAAAGATGCCTGGTGCGGTATTAAAAACGGTGAACTTCTGGTCAATCAAATGCACATTTCCCCTTACGATCACGGTAACATTTTCAACCGCGACCCCATTCGTCCCAGACGGCTTCTTATGCACCGACGGGAGATCATGCGACTCTATGGCAAAGTCAAACAGGACGGCTATTCCCTGATCCCCCTTACCGTTTATTTTAAAGGCAGTCTTGTAAAGGTCAGCGTGGGACTGTGCAAAGGCAAAAAACTCTATGACAAAAGACAATCCGCGGCTGAAAAAGATGCCAAACGTCAAATCGACCGCGCAATGAAGGAGAGAAATTAATATGAATCCTACTTTTAAAATCACCATGGCAAACGGCGGCGTCATCGAAGGCGAGCTGTACCCCGAAAAAGCGCCCCAGAGCGTTAATAATTTCATCGATCTGTGCAATCATAATTACTATGACGGTCTAATCTTCCACCGGGTCATTCCCGGCTTCATGATCCAGGGCGGTTGCCCCGAAGGCACCGGCATGGGTGGCCCCGGCTACTGCATCAAGGGCGAGTTCTTCTTTAATGGCGTAAAGAACGATCTGAAACACAAGCGGGGCATTTTGAGCATGGCTCGTTCCTCCTCTCCAAACTCTGCGGGCAGCCAGTTCTTCATCATGCATGAAAACGCACCCCACCTGGACGGTCAGTATGCCGCATTCGGCAAAGTCACTTCCGGCATGGAAGTGGTTGATGCCATTGCCGCTACCAAGACCGGCATGCAGGACAGACCGGTAGAGCCCCAGGTGATCGCATCCATCACCGTGGACACTCACGGCGAAGTATACGAGGAGCCCAAGAAGCTCCCCGATCCTTACGGAAGATTTTAATTACATCGGTGGAACGCCAGCCGTTCCACCGCTCCATACGGGGCCGTACTGGTTTCGACGGGGGTAGTGAGGCTGGATAAGCGGGCCGTGGCGCCTGGCCACGATAAAACAGGTACTTTTTAAAATTAACTGACAACAATACTGTTGCACTGGCTGCCTAATTAGGCGCCCATCCGCCCCGGAAGGTCTACGAGCCGGGCTCGGGTGTGATCTGAGTAGAGACCGTGCGTATGGTAAGCTTTGCCCATACCATGCATCATGAAGCTACTGATTCCCATAGGGTGTTTGTTCCCGATGGGATGAGGGAATGTAAATAACAAACTGCGCCCGGAGAAATTCCTTCCAAGTTGCTTTCGGACAGGGGTTCGATTCCCCTCGGCTCCACCAAACAAGTTAAAGGCGAACCCATTTCCTTTGGGAGATGGATTCGCCTTTATCGTTTATTTCTAAATCTACATTAGCAAAGCCACAGGCGGTTTCCAGCCTGTGGCTTTGTGTTTTTTGGTATCCCTTAGTTTTTATCACTATTATTCAGTTCATTTTGTTTCACTTTAAGGCCATCTTGCCCACTGTTAAGCAAAGTGAAGACCAATGCGGTTATGCATCCGGACAACAGGATCACCAACAAATCTATCGGAGCAAAGACGATGCCGGGTAACCCATCAAAAAGCAAGCTCGAGCCAAAGCTATATAAGTGTCCGTTAAGGAGAAACATTTCTGCGATATACATAAGAAATGTCATCATAGATGCCGAAATTGCCGGAATCCAAATCGACACAAACCTCCGCTTTCCCAAAAGGAAGGATCCCAGGAAAACGCCCACAGTTACACCAAGCAGAATGAAGAAAACGGTCATTAAGGAAGCAGACAGAGGAGAAACCTGAATGCTGCCATCTCTCCAGAAAGCCGTAAAGCACGCAAGGATGCAAAGACCAAGAAACACCAGCGAGCAAATGGATTGCAGGATCAAGGACTTGCAGCGTTTTTTATCTCCGTTCTTGATCATTTGACCAAAGCCATACAAACAGTTCAGGATGGTGATGATCAACACAATGGAAATAATATAAAAGTGGAGTTTAAATGCGGGGTTATAGTCACCCATTAAGATATCAACCGCTGTCTGCGTTTTGTATGTGGTTACG
>JAZNFY010000005.1:0-20693 GCA_045589195.1 Faecousia sp.
GGATTTCTGGTAACAACTTCATCAATAAATGACGCTGGAAATGCCACTTTTGCTCCCTCCTTTCAACAAATCAATTTATTATATCATATTAACCCCGCACTTGCCAACCGGCTGGGACAAAAATTTCTGTATATTTATCAACCGCGTAATTATCAGTCATGCCTGCAATATAATCGCACACAGTACGCTCCATACCGTCAAAACTCAGCTGCGGCTGAAAATCCGAGGGCAGCGCCTCGGGATGAGCAATATAATACTCATACAGCCGGCAAAGCATTGCCTTGGCCTTGACCTCTTCGCTCTTGGCTACCGGATTGCGGTAAACCCGCTCAAACATGAAGCTGCGAAGATCGTCAAGCGCCTTCTCCACCTCCGCAGAAAGAAGGATATCGCCCTCCTCCCGAGAAACACCGATCATATCGCAGACAAGAGTATTGATCCGCTGTCGGTAGGTAGCGCCCAGCACTTTGGAAATATCCCTCGGAATATCATCGCTGGTGAGGATTCCTGCGCGAATGGCATCGTCCACATCGTGATTGACGTAGGCGATCCGGTCGCATTTACGAACCACGCGGCCTTCCAAAGTTTCAGGAATGTTCTCACCGGTGTGACCCAGGATTCCCATGCGCACTTCATAGGTCAGATTCAAGCCGGCACCGTCATTTTCCAAAAAGTCGACCACTCTGAGGCTCTGTTCATTATGCCGGAAGCGAACGCCAAGGCAGGAAGAAAGGGCATCCTCTCCTGCGTGGCCGAAGGGCGTATGTCCCAGATCGTGGCCAAAAGCAATGGCCTCAGTCAGGTCTTCATTTAAGGCAAGCGCCCGGGATACTGTCCGGGAAATTCTGGACACTTCCAGTGTGTGGGTCATGCGGGTGCGGTAATGGTCACCTTCGGGTTGCAAAAAAACCTGGGTCTTATGCATCAAACGGCGAAAGGCTTTGCAATGTACGATTTTATCCACATCCCGCTGATAACAGGTGCGGACATCCTGTTCATCCGGAGCAACCGGATTCAAACGGCCTTTGCTGCCATCAGAAAATGACGCTAAGGGATTGAGCCTGCGATGCTCCATCATTTCCAATTCCTGTCGTATCGTCATACCTCAAGCTCACCCTTTCTTGTTACCGGAAATGCCCGGTATTCCTGGCCAATTTCCATGATTTCCACCGTTCCGGCACTCATGTCCGTAATTCTTTCTGCAAAGGAGCGAACATTCGCTTCTGGAAGCAGAATTTCCAGCTCCACCTCTGAACCGAAATCCGTTTTTCTTATGATTCCGTCAAAGGCTGCCACTTCCAGTTTCATACGCTCATAAAGAGAGTACGGAAACGGAATATAAAGCACCGTCCAAACTCGTTTCATGGACTTTCCGGCGGCATCCACCGCGATCTTTGCGCCCTTGGTGTAGGCCCGGACCAGCCCACCTGCGCCCAGCAAGATACCGCCAAAATAGCGGGTCACCACGCACACAACATTATAAAGGCCTTCCCGCTGCAACACTTGCAGCATGGGCATACCGGCTGTGCCGCCCGGCTCTCCGTCATCAGAAAAGCGAACCGCGCCGTCCCGGATAATATACGCCCAGCAGTTATGGGTGGCATCGTAATGCTGCTTTTTCATCTCCTGAATACGGCTGAGGGCTTCCTCCTCCGTGTCCACATGCCACACCCTGCCGATAAAGCGGGATTTTTTCTCGGTAAATTCGTCCTCCCCAAATCCGGAAGGGACCAGGTATTCCTCCAAAATCAGCACTCCTTTACGATATACGGCTGCAATTTTCCATAGAGGATCGGATCGAGCACCGCATTCACCGCAATGCCCTCGCCGGTATAATCAACGTTTAAAACCTGTGCATAATCATGCAGAGTCTCCACCATGCCGCCCATGGAATAAGGCAGCAGCACCGTTACCCTATGACGGCTTTGCCCCAGCGCCTTTTCAATGGCAGAGCAAAGTTCCGACATGCCCATACCCTGCTTGGCAGAAATGGTGACAACATCTTCTCCAATGGGTATATCCTCAGGGGACACCAGGTCCGCCTTATTGTAGCACTGGATTACCGGAATTCCGGGCTTTGCAAGCTTGGAAACCAGTTTCTCCACAACAGCAATATGCTCGCTGCGGTTACTGTCCGAAGAATCGATTACATGCAGCAAAACATCGGCATATTGCAGTTCCTCCAAAGTTGCCCGAAACGCATCCACCAGATGGTGGGGCAGCTTGGAAATAAAGCCAACCGTATCCGTAAGGATCACGTCCAGATTATCGGACACCCGCAGCTGCCGGGATGTGGTATCCAAGGTGTCAAACAGCCGGTTGTTGGCGGGGATATCCGCGCCGGTAAGCTGATTGAGCAAGGTGGATTTTCCGGCGTTTGTATAACCCACAATGGCAACCACCGGCACAGAATTTTTCAAGCGTCGTTCCCGCTGAACACTGCGCACCTGCCGCACCTGTTCCAATTCCTCTTGCAGACGGGCAATGCGTGTGCGAATATGACGGCGATCCGATTCCAATTTCGTTTCGCCGGGGCCCCGGGTGCCGATGCCGCCGCCCTGACGGGACAGGCTTGCGCCCATACCGGAAAGCCGGGGCAGCAAATACTGATACTGGGCAAGCTCCACCTGCAACCTACCTTCCCGGGTCTTGGCCCGCTGGGCAAAAATATCCAGGATCAATGCGCTGCGGTCCAGAACCGTAACGCCCAGAATATCTTCCAGCGCCCGGATATTGGCAGGCGACAGAGCATTGTCAAACACCACCATATTCGATTCGGTGGCTTCAACCAGCATTTTCAGTTCCAGGGCCTTGCCCTCGCCGATAAAGCTATGGGGGTCTGGGGTATGCCGGTTTTGCAACATTTTCCCCGTACAAAAGCCGCCGGCAGTTTCCAGAAGCGCCTCCAGTTCCTCCAAGGTTTCATCCGTGGCAGTTTCTTCCCGGGAAAAGCAGTCGGCATTCAGGCCAACAAGCACTGCCCGCTCCTGCTTAATTTCAAAGGTTTGCTCCATAGTTCCTCCCATTGTCCTTTTTCGGACAACATTTTATACATTATACCACAAATAAACCATAAAGGACAATCTTTTCTACAAAAAAATTAAAAGTCCGTACCACAAACGCAGTACGGACTTCACTCTTACTTCAAACCAAAACGCTTATTGAACCGATCAACACGTCCACCGGTGTCAACCAGCTTCTGCTTGCCGGTATAGAAAGGGTGGCACTTGGAGCAGATCTCAACGCGAATATCCTTCTTGGTAGAGCCGGTGGTAAAGACGTTACCGCAGGCGCAGCGAATCGTGGTCTGTTCGTAATTGGGGTGGATACCTTCCTTCATGTTGTTCACCTCTTTCTCATCAGTTAAAGGGCATAGTAACCCTCTGTAATCTTCAATCGCCCGGATATCATAACACATCTATTTGGGAAATGCAAGCATTTTTTTCGTGTTTTTCGCTTTTTTTCTCAGAACGCCCAATTACCCTTCCGGAAAATGGAAACCACTTTACCGTCAGCGCAAATTCCATCGATATCCATGGTGTCACAACCGATCATAAAGTCCTCGTGGATCATGGATTCATTAACGCCCAGAGCGGCGCACTGTTCATTGGTCATATTCTGATAATCGCGAATGGTATCGTTAAAACCTCTGCCCATAGCCAAATGGCAGGCAGCGTTCTCGTCAAACAAAGTATTATAGAACAAGATACCCTTCTGGCAAATGGGGCTTGCCTGGGGCACCAGAGCGCACTCGCCCAGATATGCAGCCCCTTCATCCATAGACAGCATGGTGTTCAGAAGTTCCTCACCGACTCGGGCGTGGGCTTCCACGGCCTTGCCGTTTTCAAAGCGAATGGAGAAATCTTCGATGAGCTGACCGTCATAAGAAAGGGGCTTGGTGGAATACACGATACCCTCTGCCTCGCCGCGTTTCGGAGAAATGAAGCACTCCTCCGTAGGAATGTTGGGATTAAAGTAAATACCGTTGCGGCTCAATTCACCGCCACCGCAGAACTTTGCCTCAGGGATCATACCGACGGTCAGGTCGGTACCGTTATCCGCAGTATAGTGCAGCTTTTCAAGACCCAGGCTGTTCAGGAAATCACAACGGGCTTTCAGATCGGCATTATGCTCCTCCCATGCCTTGACGGGATCTTCCCCTACCCGGGAAGTTTCCAAAATTGCCTCCCAAAGCTTCTCTATGGCAACAGATGTCCGAAGTCCTGGAAATACCTTCTTTGCCCAAGCTGCGCCCGGAACAGCGGCAATACACCACTGCTGGAAGCCGTCCCGCTGATCAATGTATGGCTTAATGATGGGATAAAGCATTTGTCGCGCCTTGGCCATCTTTTTCATGTTCACGCCCTTCAAACCGTCGGGATCCTCGGAAATCAGGTGAATACGGCAAGGCATGGCATCACAATAATGCTGCTGACGCTCCAATTCCCACTTTTTGGCCGTGCCCATGGTCTTAACGGACTGATAGCGGGTATGCACCTTCTGCAACGGTTGGAAATTCCAATGGACGGTGACTTCCCTGGCTTTTGCCTTATATGCCTCTTCCACCACCATCTGCACAAATTCCGGCTGATCCAGATCCGCATAGATCATGACCTCCTGGCCTTTTTGCACATTCACGCCGCAGCGTACAATCAATTTGGCATATTCCCGTAAAACAGTCTTTTTCATAGCAAAACTCCTTTGCTTTTTTTCTTATGGTAGCAGATTCTTCCAAAAAGGTCAATCCTTGTTGCATTGTTTCCTTTTTTCGTTTATAATAACCTCAAATATGGTTCTTGGTGGAGGGTTTCCCATGCTCACAAAAGAACAATTTCATCAAAAAATCGACCAGGGATTGCGTTTTCTGGACGGCGCAACCGGTTCCAATTTGCGCAAGGCCGGTATGCCCAACGGCGTTTGCACCGAAGAGTGGATTCTTTCGAATCCTGAGATTCTGGTAGATCTGCAACAGCGTTATGCGGCGGCAGGCGCGCAGATCATTTATGCTCCGACTTTTCAGGCTCAGCCCATTGCTTTGGAAACAGTATGCCTGCAAAATCACACAGAACACATCAATTCCCAGTTGGTTGCTTTATCCCGGGCGGCTGCGCCGGAGTGTCTGATCGCCGGCAATCTGACCACCCTTGCCGCCTTCACAGAAAGCTGGAATCCGGAGAATTTTGATCTGCTTGTGGATAATTACCGCCGTCAGATTCGGGGACTGATTGACGGCGGCGCGGATCTTTTGGTTGCGGAAACGCTCCTTTATCGACAGGAAGCTGAGGCGATTTTCACCGCTGCGGAATTGGAGCAGGCCGGCGCTGTCATGTACAGTTTCACCATGTCCGGCGATGGCTCCTTATTTTCCGGCGCAGATGCCGTTCCCTTGTTGCAGGATTTGGAAGCATCCGGCGCTGCCGCGGTTGGCTTTAACTGCGTTGCCGCAGATATGATGACACCCTATTTGGTCACAAAATTACGGCGCGGTGTAAAAGGCCCAATTCTGTGCAAGCCCAATGCAGGAAACCCAATCATAAGCAGCAGCGGTGTGGCAGAATACTCCATGACACCGGATGAATTTGCCGAGATTCTTTCCCAATGTGCACGAAACGGTGCAACCTTAGTGGGCGGTTGTTGCGGTACAGACCCCCATTATATCGCAAAAATGATTCAAAAAGCAGCGGAATGATCCGCTGCTTTTTTGTAAAATATTTGTTGAAAAGAATCAAATTACCGGGTATAATATTACTATCTTACGAAAAGGAGCGCTTGCCATGCCCTACGACCGTCCTATGCCCCATAGGCGCCCCAGAAAACGGAAAAAGAAATCAACAGCTTTACAAATGCTTCGGCGGTACTTCCCTACTCTGATTTTTGTAACTTTAATGACAATTTCCATCAGTACAGTTGTACTGACCGCCAGCGCCATATCGGACACAATCCGCAGCCGGCCCGCACAGCCCCAGCTGAATCAACCCAGTGCACCCACAGAGGATATTCCGGACAGCGCTGTTATAGCGCTCCTTGACAAGGCTGAACGTCTTGCAGCAGGTTATGATTACCCTGCGGCGATCTCCCTGCTGGAATCCTACGAGAATTACGAGAGTATTCATCACATCACCGAGGCAATTGAGGAATATACTGCCCAGCAAAAAGCCACTGTTCCATACACGGATGTGGACAATATCACCCACATTTTCTTCCACTCCCTGATTGTAGACACCGACCGGGCTTTTGACGGGGATGAAGATACCAAGGGCTATAACCTGTATATGGTAACGGTGAATGAGTTCAAGGCGATCCTGCAAAGCATGTATGACCGTGGCTTTGTGCTGGTTTCTCCCTATGATATTGCCTACGAAGCAGAAGGCACCGGACGATTCCAGTATGGCAACATTCGCCTGCCGGAAGGCAAGAAACCTTTCCTCATGAGTCAGGACGATGTGAACTATTACAGCTACATGATCGGTACAGGCTCCGGTATTAACGAAACGCCCATCTTCGCAGACAGAAACGGCGACGGTTTTGCCAGCCGATTGATTATCGGTGAAGACGGCTATCCAACCTGTGAATATCTGGATGAAAACGGCAACATTTTAACCGGCGATTACGATCTGGTGCCCATTCTTGAAAAATTTATTCAGGAGCACCCGGACTTCTCCTACCGGGGCGCCCGGGCCATTCTCGGTGTTACCGGTTACGAAGGTGTCTTCGGCTATCGAACAAAGCCTTCCTACGAAGAAGCATTGGGCGCAACCAAATATCAGCAGGAAGTTGCTGACGCCAAAGCAGTTGCCCAATGTTTAAAAGATCACGGCTGGATCCTTGCCAGTCACTCCTACGGCCATCCCTCCTACGGCAAGCTGACACCGGAACGGGTGGAGCTGGACTCTGACAAATGGGAAGACACAGTAGAATCCATCATTGGAGAAACAGATATAATCCTCTACCCCAACGGCTCTGACATTGAAACCGCCAAAAGCTACACCTTTGAAAACCTCAAATTCGACGCTCTGTACAAAGACGGCTACCGGTACTTCTTCAACGTGGACTCCCGGGTAGCATGGTGCCAGGTTGGAAGCAACTACTTCCGTGGCTCACGCAGAAATATCGACGGTTATCGGATGTTCCACAACCCGGACAAACTGAATGACCTGTTTGATGTCAGCGAGGTATTCGACCCGGCAAGACCCACTCCCGTTCCCACAATCGGATAAATAAAACTCCGGCTGAAAATTCAGCCGGAGTTATTTTTTACATTTCCTGTCTGCCTTCCAAAGCCCGGGATAGGGTTACTTCATCTGCATATTCCAGCTGACTTCCAACAGGCACGCCGTAGGCAAGTCTGGTGACCTTTACTTCCATGGGCCGCAAAAGGCGGGAAATATACATGGCCGTAGCCTCGCCCTCCGTATCCGGATTGGTAGCCATGATCACTTCTCTGACAGTGCCGGAAGCGACACGCTGCAACAGTTCTTTGACCTTAATATCATCCTGCGTCACATGATTTAACGGGGAAATCACTCCATGAAGCACGTGATAAACGCCGGAAAATTCCCGGCTGCGCTCCATCGCAATTACATCCCGGGGCTCAGCGACCACGCAGATCACACTTTGATCACGAAGGTCATCGTTACAGATGGGACAAATCTCCCGATCTGTCAGATTTTGACACACGCGGCAGGTATGGACTTGCTTTTTCGCTGCAATAATGGCATCGGCAAATTCCTGAGCCTCTGCTTCCGACAGCCCCAGCACATAAAAGGCAAGGCGCTGCGCCGTTTTTCCGCCGATTCCGGGAAGCCGGGCAAACTGATCCGCCAACGCCTGAACAGATGCGGGAAAATACTGCATGGTGCCTCCTTAGAACATTCCGCCCAGGTTCAGGCCACCGGTAAGACGGGACATATTATTGGCCGCGTCCGTATCTGCGGTGCGCATCGCCTCGTTGACAGCAGCGATTACCATATCCTGCAACATTTCCACATCGTCAGGATCCACCACTTCGGGGTTGATCTGCAAATCTTTCAATTCATGTTTCCCGTTGACCGTGGCGCTGACCATGCCACCGCCAACGGTAGCAGTATAGGTCTTGGTTTCCTGCTCCTGCTGCATGCGGATCAATTCCTGCTGCATTTTTTGGGCCTGCTTCATCATCGCAGCCTGGTTCATGCCGCCGGGCATTCCACGGAAATTATTCTTTGCCATAACTAAACTCCTCAATGCTCTTTAATTTGCACGATATCACTATGGGCTCTGCCAAAATTCATGAGTTCCTGAAAACGCTGATTCTGCTCCGGCATCGAAGTACTGTCCACCGCCGTGGCAGTCAGCTGCCGGCCTACAATAGCAGATGCCTTTCTCGCTACCAGTGAGAGAATATCCGGTTTATTCACCATATTGAGTGTAAACTGATTTTTACACACAAGCACCACTTTCTGGCCTTCCATGTGGCCTGTAACAGAGGCGTCATCCTTGGCTGTAAAAAAGCCGGAAACAGGTGGTGGCAATTCCTTACGCACCGCAGCCGCCAGATCCGTCCAAAAACCGATGGGCTCGTCCGCCTGCTCCCGAGGCTGCTCGGACTGTTTCTCCGGCGCTTTCGTCATGACAGGCTCTGCCTTTGGCTTCGGCTCTTGCTTAGGCCCGGGCTTTTCAGCAGGCGTCTCAACGGGAGTAAACGTTCCACTTTGCACTTGCTCTTCCAGTCGGGTAAGCCGGGCATTCAGGCTCTCAGCATCCAGCTGCAACTGGGGTTGGCACAAGTTCACAAGACAAAGCTCCGTATCCACGCGGCGGCTGGCGCTGCGCGTGAAGGAAGCCATGGTTTTTTCCAGAAGGTTCATCATCCGCACCAACTCCCCGGAAGAAAACGCATGGGAAAGGGATTGGGCATCTGTATCTGCTGCCACGCCGGAGAGCATATTCAGCCCTGCATCAGGTGCGGTCTTCAACACCAGAAGATCCCGGGTCAAGCAAGCTAGTTCGTCCAAAAGCGCGCCGGCATCCTTACCGTCTGCATACAGGCGGTTAAACAGTTTCAGCGCACCGGCCGTATCCTTATTGGCGATGTAGTTCATCATCTCGGCGCTCTTTTGCTCACCGGCTATACCCAGACAAGCAAAAACCTTATCCGCCGTCAGCTCGCCCTGTATCGCAGAAGCGCATTGGTCAAGCAGACTCAGGCCATCACGCATACCGCCGTCTGCCATGCGGGCAAGAACACGGGCGGCACTGTCGTCCAGGTCGATATTCTCTTGGTAAGCCACGTATTGCAGACGAGCGGCAATATCCTCCTGCGAGATTCTGCGGAAAGAGAACCGTTGGCATCGGGAAAGAATCGTTGCGGGAACTTTATGGAGCTCTGTTGTTGCCAAAATAAACAGCAAATGCACCGGCGGCTCCTCGATAATTTTCAGCAGCGCATTAAATGCCGAGATAGACAGCATATGAACCTCGTCGATAATATAAACGCGCATTTTTACCTCGGAGGGCGTATAGATAGCATCGTCACGCAGGTCGCGGACATTATCCACGCCATTATTGGATGCTGCATCGATTTCCAGAACGTCCATGCAGCTGCCGGAATCAATGCTCCGACAGGCAGCGCAACGGTTACAGGGGTTACCGTCCTGAAGATCCAGGCAGTTGACTGCCTTAGCCAAGATCTTGGCGCAGCTGGTCTTACCTGTGCCCCGGGAACCGGTAAACAGGTAAGCATGACTCATTTTCCCGGTAACAAGCTGGGATTTTAAGGTCTGCGTTACCGCAGTCTGGCCGGAAACATCGTCGAAGGTCTGAGGACGATATTTACGGTATAATGCTTGATATACGGACATATTCGTCCTCCTTTCATTTGGTAAAGACCGGCCCATAACAAGATCGCACACCCACATTTGAACAAGTTGTATGCCCGTAACCAACGCAGCCAGCTCCGAAACGGCAACCCAGCGGCACACAAGAAAATCCGCTTAATGCTGCTTGGTTCCCCACCTGACATGGTTCACGGGATCTTGTTGCGCTAGACCGTTCCTTCAACACCGCTTACGAGGGTCAGACAGCACACAAACCTGCCCGGGTGTGGGAATTCATCCCTGCTATAGCGGATTGCAGGCAACAGGGCACCGCTATCTCCCCGACTAGTGCGACCTTGTTACAAGCCGGTCGCAGTAACAAGGGTATTTGATTATCAGTTGATCTTACTGTCGATAAACTCAGCCAGCTCGCCGAAGGTGCTGATCTTCTGCTCTTCCAGTTCCAGCTCCACACCCAGTTCGCTTTCCAGATCCATGATCATCTCCACAATGTCCAGAGAGTCGATACCCAGACTCTCAAAAGTGCTCTCCGGAGTAATTTCAGAAGCATCCAGGTCCAGCTGTGCACATGCGTAAGATACCAATTTTTCGTACATTTTTCATTCCTCCATAAATGAAGTAAGCTATCCGTATTTTAGTACAGGAACAGCAGTTTGTCAACGTTTCATTTCGCCCGGGCAGCATCTGCCACGGACAGACCTGCGCAATAGCCAGTAGACCAGGCGATTTGAAGATTAAAACCGCCTGTATAGGCATCGCAATCAATGATCTCTCCTGCGAAATAAAGGCCGGGAACGCACTTGGATTCCATGGTTTTCGGGTCGATCTGAGAAACAGAAACGCCGCCGCTGGTGATGATCGCTTCTGCTACCGGACGCTTGCCGGTAATATGCAGATCAAAGCTTTTCAGCAAGGAAACCAATTCCATGCGCTGCTGCTTTTTCAGACTGTTCGCCTGCAACATGGGGTCTATGCCCAATCTGCGCAGAACAACCGGGATCATTGACCGTGGCAAAAGATCCGTCAGTGCGTTTTCCATGGACCGATTGCGGTACTGTTCCAGATCCCGGAGAATACGGGCATTGAGTTTCGCCTCGTCCAAACCGGGCTTTAAATCCAGAATCAGGTGGCAATGATCCCCCTTCAAATGGGCGCTGGCGCTGAGTACGGTAGGTCCAGAAACACCGAAGTGAGTAAACAGCAGCTCTCCAAAATCCTGGAATAACAGTTTTCCCTTTTCATTTACAAGCTTCACACCAACGTTGCGAAGGCTGAGCCCCTGCATATCGGGACAGTCGCAACCTGCGACCTCCAATGGCACAAGCGAGCCCTCCAATGGGGTGATGCTGTGACCAAGGCGTTCTGCCATAGCGTAACCGTCACCGGTTGAGCCGGTACTGGGATAGCTAAGGCCGCCGGTTGCAAGAACGACGCAGGGTGCCTCCAAGCTCCCCTTTTTAGTCTTAACGCCACAGACGCGTCCGTTATTAGTGAGAATTTCGGTGACTGTATCCTGCTGTACCTTCACCTTTGCGCCTTTCAGCGCTCCTTGCAGGCAATCCAGTATGGACACAGACCGGTCGGACTGCGGAAACACCCGATTGCCCCGCTCCACCTTTAACTCACAACCGCGTCCCTCAAAAAAGGATTGGACACATTCCGGTGGGCAGGCTGTAAGAGCACTATACAGGAATCTTCCGTTTCGGGGGGTGTTTTCCAGCACTTGACGAACGTCGCAGGCATTGGTCACATTACACCGGCCCTTACCGGTAATAAGCAATTTCTTGCCCAATCGGTCATTTTTCTCCAAAAGAAGGACCTGGCAACCCATCTCTGCTGCGGTAATTGCGCAGATCATGCCCGCCGGGCCGCCGCCCACTACGATACAATCAAACTTCATTGGTACTGACCCGCTTTTCATATACGTTATATTCTTCCCAGATTCGTTCCAAATCACCAAAGGTTTTTGCCAATTCTTTTTCCCGCTTGGCAGCCAGAGCCACAATCAGCGCATTGGTCAAACTAAGGGGCGCAACCAGAGAGTCCACCAAAGACACCATGTCGCTTTTTGTCAGAAGCACGTGGTCGCAATTCTGGCCAAGGGGTGAAAGGCGGTTATCCGTGACGCCGATGACCGTTGCGCCGGTGGAACGGCAATACTGCGCTCCCTTTGCCGTGGTAGTGGAATAGCGGGGAAAGCTAAATGCGATCACCGCATCATCCGGTCCTGCGCCCACGATCTGCTCAAACATTTCGCTGGCACCGGATGCGGTGACAATATGCACATTGGGGAACATGTAATTGAGGTAATATCCAAGAAATGTGGCAAGGGGGGCAGCCGAGCGAACGCCCAGAATGTAAATACTCTTGGCATTCAAAATTGCATTAACCGAAGACTGAAATTCTGCCCGGTTAACTGTTTCCCCGGTCTGCTGCAATTTTTCCATATCCGCTTGCAAAACCATGGACACAATATCCTGATCGCCAATGCGGTCGTGGGCTACTTCAATGCGCTGCACCGCAGTAAGCCGATTGACCACCATTTCCTGCATTGCCTTTTGCATGCTGGGATATCCGTCATAACCCAGCTCAACGGCAAAACGAACAACCGTAGACTCGGATACGCCTACGGTTTTACCAAGTTTATTTGCTGTCATGAATGCAGCGCGGTCATAAGATTCGGTAATATATGCGGCAATTCTACGCTGTCCTTTTGAGAATTTTGGGCTGCATTCCTGCAAGGCAGACAGAATATCACGACTCATTTCTTTCACTCCCGTCATTATTTACGGTAAATTTAATGATATTATAGCAGTAACTTCCATTTTTTGCAAGACAATGCAAGAAAAAATGCAAAAATTACGGGACTTATTTCAGTCCCGCAATCTCCGATTCTGTTAAGTAACGCCATTTTCCCCGGGGTAAATTCCCAAGTTGCAGGCATCCCTCGGCAACCCGCACAAGTCGGCGAACTTCCATGCCCGCAGCAGCGCACATGCGTCGCACCTGCCGATTTCTGCCCTCATGAATGACCACCTTCAATACTGCCCTGCCCTGACTGTCCGGCAGCGACAACACCGAAACCTCCGGCTTTTGGATTCGGTAGCCATCCAATTCAATTGGCTGCCCCAACCTGTTGAACGACTCGTCCGAATAACCGTCCACCGTAACATGGTAGACCTTATCAATTTGGTGTTTGGGATGCATCAACCGGTTTGCAAACGCTCCATCATTGGTGAAGATTAAAAGCCCCTCGGAATCCATGTCCAGCCGGCCAACCGGATAAACGCGCACACCACAATCCGAAACCAGCTCTGCTGCATTTCTTCTGCCCTTTTCATCGGACAAGGTGGTCACATAGCCGCTGGGCTTATGAAGAAGAATGTACACTGGCTTCTCGGGTCCGGGAATCGGTTTGCCGTCCAGCAAAATCTCGTCCGTAAGCGCATCTGCTGTATCACCAAGCGCTGCCACTTTCCCATTGACCTGAATCCGTCCCGCCAGGATCCACTCTTCACTTTTCCGCCGGGACGCAACGCCCCGGGCGGATAAAATTTTCTGTAAACGTTCTTTCATGTTCGTCCACCAAACCATTTTTCCCAAAAATGGGTTTTCTTCGGTTTTTCCTGCTCCACAGTACCGGAATACACGATTGGAACCTTGCCAACACAGCTGTCGCCAATACAAACATACGCAAAACCCGCGCTTTGCCCCTGTGCCACAGGCGCATAAGCAAATCCTGGACCAGAAAGTATAATCTGGGGCATCTCGTTTTCCGCCAGAGGAAAAGAGAAATCCCCGTCTGCCAAAAGCTGCACCCGTTCAGCCTCGCCGCCAAGAATCTCAACCGTGCCAACCCGGTCTCCCTCGGAGAGTATCTTTGTTATTTGATACTTGGAAAATCCGTTTTCCAAAAGCGTCGCATGATCCTGCCAGTCGTTACCGTCGTTGATGGTCACGCAAATCAGCCTGCGACCGTCACGGGTGGCACTGGAAACCAATATCCGTCCGGCAGCCTTGGTAAAACCGGTTTTAACACCGTCTGCACCTTCAACACGCCAAAGGAGCTTATTGTGATTGGTCAGGCTGCGCTGGCCAATGCGCACCGTTTTGGTCGATACCGTCTTGGCAAAAATTGGGTTTTGCATGGCGTAATCCGCCAGTTGCGCCAGATCCCTGGCAGTTGAGAAATGGCCGGGGCTGTCCAAGCCGTTGGGATTTTCAAAATGAGTATTGTTAAGGCCCAAACGCCGCGCCTTATCGTTCATCAGCTGCACGAACCCTTCCACCGTTCCGCCACAGTAAATGGCCAAGGCAACCGCTGCGTCGTTACCGCTGTGGAGCATGAGGCCGTAAAGAAGCTCCTGTAAGGTAAGCACTTCACCTTCCCGCAGGTACATGCTGGATCCCTCAATACCCACTGCTTCTTTGGGAATGATCATTCGATCCAGCACATTGCATTGCTCGCACACGATCAACGCGGTCATGATCTTAGTAGTGCTGGCAATAAGGCTTTGGGCATCCGGGTTCTTTTCAAACAGAACGCGGTCTGTGCTGGCATCCAAAACCAGTGCCTTTTGCGCAGAGACTGCCTCTGCGCGAAACGGTAAAAGCAGGACGGCAGTCAGCAATGCCGCTGCCGTCCAAGTAATCATTCGTTTCAATTTTCCTCACCCGAAAATAGTCTTAGCCAAACGGGCGAAAATATGCATCTTATTTCTTGGTGTGGGAATCCACAAAGGCCGCAATCTTATCCAAAGTATCCGGCACCATTTCCACCAGACGGTCCGCCGTGGTATTGGCAGGTGTCGCCACAGGCAGCATACGCACATTGCCCTCTTTTACGATCAAAAACGCAATGGGCGTAACCTTAACACCGCCGCCAGCGCCGCCGCCAAATGGATTTTCCTGCTTGTTTACGTTCTTGGAAACAAAGTCAGAACCGCCGCCGGCAACGCCAACGCTGATCTTGGACACAGGAATAATGGTCACACCGTCCGCAGTGGTGATTGGGTCGCCAATGACAGAGTTCACGTCAACCATCTCACGGATTTTTGCAATGGTATTTTCCAGCATATCAGGTAAATTTCGGCTCATGTAAGCCCACCGCCTTTTCTTAGATTGATAATGTGAATGAATTGTCCCAGCGCACGGATTCCATAGCGCAGAGCCAGATAAAGAATCCGCCCCAGGGTAATTGTGATTTTTGCATCAAAGTAAATGAGGGTTTCCTCACCGATAAAATCACAACTGATGCGAAGATCTTTTTTCCTGATTGTAAAAAAACGCTCCAAAAAGGGATCTAGATTGCCCAGAAGCGCATTTGCTTTTCCGTAGTTAAGCGCCAAAGTATCCGGATCGCCACCGGCAAGGGTGATGTGCAGAATCAAGATCTTGACTCTCAGTTTGCGCCGAAAATCGGAAAGAAAATCAAGTGCAGTCTGCACCAGGGGCAAAAAGTCCGTTAAGCTGCCGCCGGAATTTTTCTCTTGTGTTTTATTGACGGTAGTGGCTTTTTCCTGATTCTTTTGCTCCTTTTTCGGTTTCTCCCCTTTCTTTTCCCTAGGGAAAAGCTTAACGCGAATCCAGCCTGCTATAAGAAAAATTTCAGCACCACCGGAATCAAAGCGCACCCTAACTCCCAACGGCAGCAGCAAAAGAATTACCGCTACCGCCAAGCCAATTGCCCAGCCCATCAAGCTTCCTCCCCGGACTGCTCCTGCACCTGCTGTTCCATAGTCAGCTGTTCCGGTAAGGGTTCGCCAAAATTGACCTTTTCAATGGGCGGCAGCTCGTCCAGAGACTGCAAGCCAAAGGTGCGAAGGAAATCCGGTGTTGTCCGGTACTGAATGGGTCTGCCGGGAACACTGAGTCGTCCGGCTTCTTCAATCAGTTTCTTATTGAGCAGCGCCGCAATACTATACGTACTGTCTACACCGCGGATCTGCTCCACCATTGCCTTAGTCGCCGGCTGATAATATGCAACAATCGTCAGCGCTTCCAGCTGAGAAGAGGAAAGCTTTGGGGGTTTTCTGGTTTCCAATGCTTTTGTCACATAGTCTGCCATCTCGCCGGAGGATACCATCTGATAGCCATTCTCCAACTTCAAAACGCGGATTCCGCGGCGCTCGAAAGCAAAACTATTGGCCAATGCATCGGCAGCATCAGCAATGTCAGCCTCGTCCACTTCCAAAACCGCAGCCAAACGGGAAATCTCCACCCGCTCACCGGCTGCGAACAAAATGGCTTCCAGGGCCCGCTGCAATTCAGTTAATTCCATCCCCGGTCACCTCCACTTGTGCTTTCTTTTCATCGATCAAACGTACCTCCGGATTCTCACCGGAAACGTCATCTTCCAGAGCAACAGAACCGACTCTGCACATTTCCAAGACAGAAATAAAGGTTGCCACGATCTCAGAACGGCTCTTATTGCCTTTAAACAAATTTTTCAGTTTCTCCACGCCCCGCAGAATCAAACGGCGCAAAATCTCACCGGTCTTTCGGCCTACCGGATAGACCTCCCGGCCGACAATGCCTTTGAAATTCACCGTAGGCGGCGGCAGTTTCCGCTCGTTGCGCTGGCTGATATCATCCAGCGCTAACAGCAAATCCGTTGGCTCGTGCTGATATCGATAGGTCTGCTCCTTACGAAGGGGCTCAGGCTGCTTGGTAAACAAGCATCTACCGATCTCATTTCTGGGTTCCAGCCAGGAAATGGCGCTGCGAATCTGCTCCATGGCATCCCGGCGCTGGCGTTCAATCAAAGACTGACGCAACAAATCCAATTCCGTCTGGGCCTCCGCAGCCTCTGCTGCGGAAAGCAGCATCTTGGTCTTGATCAGCATCAAATGGGACGCCATAGTGATGAACTCACTGGCGATCTCCATGTCCAGCCGCTTCATCTCATCCAGATATGCAAGATACTGTTCCAAAATTGCCGTAATGGAAACATCTTGAATTTCAACTTTATTTTTACTCAGCAACAGAAAGATCACGTCCAGCGGGCCTTCAAAATCTTCCATTTGTTCAGTCCGGGTATGAACGATACCTTCCAGCCGATATTGCGGTTCTCCCATAAGCGCTCCTCATCGGTATGCAACTGGAATTTTTGATTATTATACCACTGTTTCAAAATCCTTGCAAGCTTTTTATATAATTCGACCAAAAAACCGAAATACTTGCAATTATTCCGGAATTATGTTATAAATAGACTATAAACCACAGGAGGTCAAATTATGGCAAAGCCTAACTCTTATCAGCAATTCGAGCGGTATCTCACCGCAGCACTGATTGGCAGCGCTGTGGTATTCCTGCTTTACCTTATTTTTTCCGGTATGGGCATTATCTGGCTGAAAGTGATTACTGCTATCATTACCATTTTAGTGCCCTGTTTATGCCTGGTATTTCTGTACATGACCCAGGAACTTCTAAAACAACGCAGTCTTTGGCTCACCACCGGTTTTTTGGGTGTGTTCCTGTGTACGCTGGTTTCCCTCATTGCCAATTTCCCTTAACCGAACTATTAAACCCCTCCCAACAGGGAGGGGTTATTTTTTAGAACAGAATGTGCAGCTGCTTTGCGAAACAGATCCGTCTGCGTATAGTGCATACTCCAAGATCCTGTGAAAACCGCATTTTGCATGAACTGCCAATGAGGCGGCGTTTTTCTTTCCTACATGAGAGTAAACTCTAACATCGCCAACGTAAGAAAGTACCCCATCGATCAGCGCTTGGGCATAACCCTTTCTGCGCTCCTCCGGGGCTGTTTCTAACGCCGCCAACAGAAGACCATCCCGATAGGGCTCTATGCGCAGAGCACTGACGTAACAGTCATTTTCCACCCAAATGGCATAATATGCGCCCTTGGTTGGAAAGAAGATCTCCCGAAGATATTGATGAAAGGATTGTTCTGCCAGTAATAGCCATTGATTCTCAGACGCATTCGGAAAAAATTCCGCTGCATTTTCCAGATTTCCTTCACGATAAACATCCATAAGCTGGCGAAAATCCAGATCGCGCAACTTATTTGCGATAAATAACATGATCACACCTTCTTGCCGCTTTTTGTGGAATTCTAGCATAAAAAGCACCTTTCTGTCAAGGTAAGCAGGAATACGGAAATATTGATATACTTTTTAAGTTTTCCGATAATTTTCCATGAAAAAGTTGGATTTTCTCCGAATAACAAATATTCATTTTGTTTCCATAATCATAAGTTTTGCAGAAAACAGAAATTGATATTCACACTTTCCACAATTTTATCCACAGGGAAAGGAAATTTTTTCTTTGTCGAAATGAGTCAAATTTTGTAAATTTGTAGATATTGAAAACTTTTTCAGCAAACTTTATTATATTCAGGCAAAAAACAAGGAATGATTATTCATTTTTCTTATACAAAATCAAAAATACCGCAAAAAGTTGAGAGTCATTCATGCGCAAACCGGCAACGCCCACTGCCGTTGCATTCCTATGTTCAAATCCCTCCCCTATCAAAAAACCACCCACAAGGGGTGGTTTTGGCGGAGATGGAGGGATTTGAACCCCCGCACGCCTTGCGACGCCTAGCGGATTTCGAATCCGCACCCTTCAGCCACTTGGGTACATCTCCATAAACGGCTCTGCCATTATATCAGCACTGCCACGAAAAATCAAGGCTTATCCTGTTTTTTTACCAAGTCCAAAACAAGGGGCATCTTCTTCATCACCGCATCATACCCTTCCCTTTGATGGGGCACGGTACAGTTAGAGCAATCTTTAATTCCCTGTTCTGTAAAAGTGCAATTCCCACCGCAATCTTCTCCCAGCGCATAGAGCGGGCAAAAACAGAAAAGGCAATTGAAGTTCTCTTCTTTCACCCGCGTATGACAGGGAAAATATTCACAATCTTTATTCTGAAAAAAGCGGTAATTGTTCATAACCTCGCTCCTAACGGTTGAATTTTTCACACACCCATGCTATGATTACTCAGAAAACAAGCTCCATGGATAGCAATCCTTCGGTTTCATATCAAAACGCATTAACTCCCCGGTTTTCGGATGCGTAAACTCTAACCGGCTGGACCACAATGCGATTTCACAGTCATCGTTCAGCTCTGCATATTTCCGTTCACCTACCAATGGCATTGCGCGGCTTGCAAACTGTACCCGGATCTGGTGCGTCCTTCCTGTATGCAGCCGGATCTGCACCTTGGTCATATCACCACAACGACGAAGTACCGTATAGTCCAGTTCTGCCTCCTGTACTCCTATTGCGGGTTCTGATGCCACCATGGTCATCTTTCTGGCTTTATCCCGATACAGATAATCCAGGAGCTTCCCACAGTCATTCTCCGGGCATCCATGGACAACGGCCAAATATTCCTTTTTAAAGCTCCCTACACGGATCTGACGGGACAGTTCCGATGCTGATTTTGCATTACGCGCCAGAACCATCAAGCCCCCCACCACCCGATCAAGTCGGTGCACGGTGCGCACATCCGCGTCCGGATCACCCAAGGCATTACGCGCCAATTCCGGCACACCGCCGGGCTCATCGGTGGACAGCACCCGGGTAGGTTTTACACATACGAGGATATCCTCATCCACATATACCAATTTCAAAACCCCATCCCCTTTTGTTTATGATATCAAACAACTCCCATAATTGCAAGGAGGCCCCTATGAAAATTACAATTTTGGACGGAGAAGCGTTAAATCCCGGCGATCTTTCCTGGGAATGCTTTGCTCAATTCGGCGAAGTACATTATTATCCCCGCACTGAAACTGAGAACGATACCATTGTCCGGGCGCAGGATGCGGACATTATTCTGCTGAACAAAGTCCCCATTACCGCCAAAGTGATCGAAAACTGCCCCAATTTAAAATTGATCTGCGTTCTTGCCACCGGCTATAATGTAATTGATTGCGCCGCCGCTGCAAAACGAGACATTCCCGTTTGCAACGTGCCCGGTTATGGAACGGACTCCGTAGCACAGTTCACCATTGCGCTGCTTTTGGAGCTTTGTCATCAGATCGGACACCATAATCAGGTGGTTCATCAGGGAAAATGGAGTGAATGCCCTAATTTCTGCTTCTGGGACACGCCGCAAATGGAGCTGGCTGGAAAAACGCTCGGTATCATTGGCTATGGCGCCATTGGTAAAGCTGTGGGTAAAATCGCAGAGGCTCTGGGTATGAAGGTCATCGCATACAGCCGCACAAAACATCCCGGAAACGAATACGTTTCACTTGATGAACTGTTTTCCCGTTCTGATGTGATCTCCCTGCACTGTCCCCTATTCCCGGAGACGGAGAAAATCATTAATGCTCACGCAATTAACAAAATGAAAGACGGTGTGATTCTTCTGAATACCGCCCGGGGCGGTCTGTTGGACGAAAACGCCGTTTTAGACGCACTAACACGGGGAAAAATCCGATGCGCTGCGGTAGATGTAGTAACCGCGGAGCCTATTTCCCAGGAAAACCCTTTACTTCGTGCTCCCAATTGCATCATCACGCCCCATATTGCATGGGCACCGATCGAAGCCCGAAAACGAATTCTGGACATAACTATAAATAACATTCAAATGTATCTAAACGGTACATCCATGAATGTTGTAAACCTCTAACTAAAACAACCCAAAGCAGCATTTTTCATATACAAAGGGCACTGCCGAAAGGCAGTGCCCTTTGCTTATTTCATTATTCGTTGGTTACTTCTGTTTCTTCTGCTGCTTCGGGTTCAGGAAGCTCTTCCTTTTTCTTTTGGAAGAGGCCGAATACCTTCTTGCGGACAGGAGGAACCAGGAATACCACTGCGACCAGCGCCACAAGCACTGCCAGGGCCACGATCAAGATGATCAGGCCGGTATTGTCCTTAGCCTGGACCACCGCATACAGG
>JAZNFY010000006.1:0-15390 GCA_045589195.1 Faecousia sp.
CAGATACATTCACTTCTATAACCACGAGCGTATCCAGAATAAAACTGGAGTGGCGCCGCTGACGCTGCGCCACTCCGCTTAAAACTAAATATTTCCTACACAGGGGCTTTTTGTGCTGTCCGCACAAACTGGGGCAGTACAATTGCACCGGGGGCTTATATTATCTTCGCTCCTGCTCGTTGGCGGCGGTGTTGGTGCCGTCACCGGTGAGCCCTAAGCGGGCGGCGGCATCCTGCCGCATTTTGTATTTGAGGATCTTGCCTGCGGCATTCATGGGGAAAGCGTCCACAAATTCAATGTACCGGGGCACTTTGTGCCGGGCCATGCTGGCCTTGATGAAGTTTGTCATCTCCTCGGCGGTCACAGAGCCCGGGTTTTTCAGAATGATGCACGCCATGATCTCCTCACCGTACTTCTTGTCCGGTACGCCGATGACCTGTACGTCCTGCACCTGAGGGTGGGTGTAGATAAATTCTTCGATCTCCTTGGGATAGATGTTTTCGCCGCCCCGGATGATCATATCCTTGAGTCGTCCGGTGATCCGGTAGTTTCCATCTTCATCCCGGCAGGCCAGGTCACCGGAGTGAAGCCAGCCTTCGCTGTCTACGGTGTCCTTGGTGGCCTGGGGCATTTTGTAGTAGCCCTTCATGGTGTTATAGCCCTTGGAGCAGAATTCGCCGTTGATGCCCGCGCCCAATTCCTCGCCGGTCTCCGGGTCTACGATCTTGCACTGCACATGGGGGAAAGCGTAGCCAACGGTGTCCGTGCGCACAGAAAGAGGGTCGGTCCATGCAGACATGGTCGAACCGGGGGCGGATTCCGTCTGTCCGTAAACGCTGACGATGCCCCGCATGTTCATTTCATCCGGCTGAGCGGCCCGGCGCATCAGCTCCGGCGGACAGCCTGCGCCGGCCATAATGCCCGTGCGCATGTGGGAAAAGTCGGTTTTCCGGTAGTCCGGGTGATTGAACATGGCAATAAACATGGTAGGCACGCCGTTGAATGCCGTAATCTTTTCCTGGTTGATGCAAGCCAGGGAGGATTTGGCGGAGAAGTAGGGCAGGGGGCATACCGTAGCGCCATGGGTCATGGACGAGGTCATGGAAAGCACCATGCCGAAGCAGTGGAACATGGGCACCTGGATCATCATCCGGTCGGCAGTGGAAAGACCCATCCGGTCACCGATGCACTTGCCGTTGTTCACCACGTTATAGTGGGTTAACATAACACCTTTTGGGAAACCGGTAGTACCGGAGGTATACTGCATGTTGCATACGTCATCGGGACGGACGTTGGCGGCCATGCGGGCCACCGTTTCCGCGCTGACCATGGGATACCGGGCCATGGCTTCGTCAAAGGTCAGACAGCCGGGCTGTTTAAAGCCCACGGTGATCACATTCCGCAGGAAGGGCAGTTTTTTGCAGTGCAGGGGCTCACCAGGCTTGGCCTTGGCGATCTCCGGGCAAAGCTCATTGATAATACCCTTGTAGTCAGAGTCCAGACACGAGTCGATCATCACCAGCGTGTGGGTGTCGGATTGCCGGAGCAAATATTCCGCCTCGTGGGATTTGTAGGCGGTATTTACCGTCACCAGCACCGCGCCGATTTTGGTGGTGGCCCAGAAGGTGATGAACCAGGCGGGCACATTGGTTGCCCAGATGGCCACTTTGCTTCCCGGACCCACGCCCAGGGACACCAGCGCCCGGGCAAACCGATCCACATCGGTGCGGAATTGCTGATAGGTCCGGGTGTAGTCCAGAGTTGTGTACTTAAAAGCGTACTGGTCGGGAAATTCTTCTGCCACCCGGTCCAAAACCTGGGAAAAGGTCATGTTGATCAGCTCGTCTTTTTTCCAGATGTACTGACCCGTGCCGTCGTGGTTAAAGTACAGCGCCTTTTTCATACCCCGGGGGCTGTCGAACCGGCGCATGTAGTTAACGAAATAGGGGAAAATGACCTCCCGATCCTGCAAATCCTCCAACCATTCCGGCTTCCATTCCAGAGAGATAAAGCCGTCGTAATTCACAGAGGACAGGGCGCGCATCATATCACCGATGGGCATAGAGCCCTCGCCGATGAGCTGATATTCACCCTTGTCATCGGAGTCTCGCAGGTGCACGTGACGCACATAAGCGCCTAAGTTTTTAATGGTGGTGTCGGCGCTTTCTTCAAAATCCCGGTAGGGGTGATGCACGTCCCACAGGGCGCCGATCTCGTCGCATGCAAATTCGTCCAGCATTTTCCGCAGCCTTGCGGTGTCGGCATAAATGCCGCTGGTCTTCAAAAGCAGTGTTACCTTGCATTTGCGGGCCAGGATCAGCAGGGCGTTTAAGTTGTTTTTTACCGTGTCTTCGTTGTCGGTAAGGGCGCAGGCAACCACATAGGGCACCTGCACATCCCGGGCAATCTCCATGAGTACGGAGAGGGTGGTTACACAGTCCGGATCCTGGGAAAGGTCGCAGGAGCTGTCCAGACAGGGAATTTTCAGCCGGTTATCCCGCAGCTGCCGAATGGTAGCCGAGCGCTGATGAACCTGAAAAGGACCGGACCGATCCAGCAGATCCTCCCGCTTTTGCAGGTTATATACTTCAATGCCCGTAAATCCCATATCCAGCGCGGCGCTTAATGTTTCCTCCCAGGAAAGATCCTGCCAGCCGCGGGTGGAAAAGGAAAGATTCATGCTTCTTCCTCCTCCCAGACAATTTTATTCAGAGCGCTCAAATAGGCGCGAATGCCTGCGCCCACGATATCGGTGGAAATGCCTCTGCCGGAGTAGAGCTTGCCCTTATCCCGCAGCTTCACCACCGTCTGACCCATGGCCTCCCGGCCCTGGGTAACGGATTGGATCTGGAAATCGTCCAGTTCATAGTGCCGTCCGGTGATTTGCTCAATGGCGAGAAATGCCGCGTCAATGGGGCCGTCACCAACGCAAACCCCTTCCATGGGCGTGTCGTGCTTGCGCAGCTTGATGTGGGCTGTGGCGGAGATGGTGTTGCCGGAGTTAATGACGTATGTATCCAAAATATAGGTGGGGGGTACCTGCATCGCGTCGGATGCCACAATGGCGTCCAGTTCCTTGATGCTCACCCGGTCCTTTTTTGCGGCAATATTGGAGAATGCCTCGTAAACCTTTTTGGCATCCTCATCAGATAAATCATAGCCCAACCGCTCTGCCGCCTTGCATACAGCGCCTATATCGTCATGGGCGGTGAGCCACACCGACTGATCCTCTTCCTGAACGCCGTTGTCGAAAGGAGAGGTTTTGCTCCTGCCGGTCTGGCACATCCAGGTGATCTGGCTTGCCGTCCGGGTCAGTTGCGTGATGCGAATGTCGGTGGCGGCGCCCAGCCGGTCGCCCCGGGCAGAAAGGATCTGCGCGATATGGCACAGATTGGCAGTGTCGATGGGGTAGGCGGAAGTTTTGATCTCTCCCGCGCCTTCCTGTACGGCGGCAATGGCGCAGGCATCGGCCATGGCCATGGCGTTGGAGCAGGATACGCCTAAGCATACATTTTGCAGCGCCGGAATTTGCGTATATAGATCCCGGATAAAAGCGGCAAATTCATCGGGAAGCATGGTGCCCGCGGTATCGCACACGGTAACCGTGGTGGCGCCGGCATGGATGGCGGCGTCTATGGCATCTTTCAAGAAGCCGGATTCACTGCGGCAGGCATCGTCTGCCACAAATTCCACATCCGCGCACAGACTGCGGCAAAGACCGATGATTTCGGAAATGGAGCGGAGCATGGCCTCGGGCTTTTTGTGGAACAGGTATTCCATCTGCACGGAGCTCACCGGCGCGCACACTTGCAGCCGGGGGTGCCTGGCGTTTTGCAGAGCGTTCCAGGCAGCCCGGACACTTTCTTCCGTCAGCTCCACCGGCACGGAAACGATGCTGTCGTTGACCGCAGCGGCAATGGATTTGATCCGCAGGGAATCTACCCGGGCGTTTTGAATGCCTTCCATTTCAATAATGCTGACGCCAAGCCGGTCCAATAGCTTGCTCAGCTCAATCTTTTCCTTAAAAGACAGAGAAAAATTCTCCGCCGTTTGCTTCATGGTAATGTCGCTGATTTTTACGTTTTTCATAGTCAAACACTCCTTAAAACAAGAAATCCCTGAGGTCATGAACTGACCTCAGGGACGAAATTCCATTCGCGGTACCACCCTGATTATTCCCCCATCGGGAGAATCACTCTCGGACTTCCAACAAAGTCCCAGCCTGTAACGGGGCGCCCGGGTTTCATTACTGGCCAATGCGTTCACGAAACCGACTCAGGAACCAGATCGTCAGACCCAACTGTACCGGCTCGCACCAACCGCCGGCTCTCTGTAAGCTATCGGGAAAGACAAGTTTTCCTTCAAAGTCTTTTGACATATATACGATATTAAATCATAAACCGCTGTCCATGTCAATGGTGGATTTGCACAATAATTTAGGGAAAACCACCGTGTGTTTTGGAGAGAAAAACATTTGACTTTTTACTGTGGACATACTATAATGTGGTTATGATCCGTAAATATTCAAAAGGCATCGACGAAGACGGTCAGGCAAGGGCAATTTTCAGAGAATCGGCGCTTGGTGCGAGCCGATAATTTCCCGCCATCAGACCCATCCCTTCTGAGCCGGAGAACCGAAAGACAACACCCATTAGGCTTCTCCCGTTTGCCCGCGTTAAGGGATAGCGCTTGTTGGAGCGTGAAGTGGCGGCGGAAGCCGCAATATGAGTGGTACCGCGGGTAGAATTTGCTCGTCTCAGGATTTGTTCTTGGGGCGATTTTTCTTTTTTAGGAGGTAAAAATCATGACGAAACAGAATTCAGCCGTTCAACTGTTGGACATTGCCCAGCGCATTCGGGGAATGCGGGAGATTTTGGGTTACAGCGTGCAGAAAATGGCAGAGCTTACGGAAATTTCCCCGGAGCAGTACCGGCAATATGAAACCGGTACAGTGGACCTGCCCTTTACCTTCATTCATAAGTGCGCCAAGGTTTTCGGCGTGGAGATTACCGTTTTATTGGAAGGCCAAAGCGCAAAGCTTTCCGGTTATACGGTCACCCGCCGGGGCAAGGGTCTGGTCACCGCCAGCGAAGACGGTATTACCATTCAGGACATGGCGCCCATGTTCCGGAAAAAGCTGGCAACGCCTTATTGGGTCACCTATCAATACTCCGAGGACTTGCAGGACAAGCCTATTCATACCACTACTCACACCGGTCAGGAATTTGATCTGGTGATCAAAGGCGCCATGCGCATTAAAGTGGGTGAGCACGAAGAGATTCTGCGGGAAGGGGATTCTATTTTTTATAAGTCTTCCACCCCTCACGGCATGATCGCCATTGACGGTAAGGACTGCGTGTTCCTTTCCGTAATCATGGCATCAGACACCACCGATCAGCCCCTGCACATCAGCCACAGCACCAAGGGCAAGCCGGTGCAGGATCTGCTGTGCAATCAGTTTGTTACCGTTCAGGAAGATGAAAACGGTGTTATGCAGGGTGTTTCCTTCTCCGATGAGGAAAGCTATAACTTCGCCTTTGATACGGTAGATGCCATCGCAAGAAGAGAGCCGGATAAGCTGGCCATGGTGCATGTTTCCAATGATATGACCGAGCGCCGCTTTACCTTTAAGAACATGAAGGATGCCTCTTCCCAGAGCGCCAATTACTTTAAGAGTCTGGGCATTAAGCGGGGCGACCGGGTGATGCTGGTGCTCATACGCCACTATCAGTTCTGGTTTGCCATTTTGGGTCTGCATAAGCTGGGCGCCATTGCCATTCCCGCCACCAATCAGCTCATGGAGCACGATTTTGTCTACCGCTTCCAGGCGGCGGATGTCAGCGCTGTTTTGTGCACCGCCGACGGTAATACCGCAGAGCAGGTGGAGCTGGCTGAAAAGGCTGCGGGCATGAATTTGACCAAGGTTTTGGTAGGCGGCAGCCGGGCAGGCTGGCACGACTATAACGAAGAATATAAGCTGTTCAGCCGCCGTTATGAGCGCGCAGAAGATGCGCCCTGTGGCTCTGACCCCATGCTCATGCTCTTTACTTCCGGTACCACCGGTTATCCCAAAATGGCCACCCATTCTTATAAGTATGCCCTTGGCCACTATGTTACCGCCAAGTATTGGCACCTGTGCGAGCGGGACGGCCTGCACTTTACCATTTCCGAAACCGGCTGGGGCAAGGCCCTTTGGGGCAAGCTTTACGGCCAGTGGTTGTGTGAGGGCGCGGTGTTTACTTATGATTTTGATCGGTTCGACGCCGAGAAGATCCTGCCCATGTTCGCAAAGTACAATATTACCACCTTCTGCGCGCCTCCGACCATGTACCGCATGCTCATCAAGCAGGATCTGAGCAAATACGACCTTTCCTCCATTCACCATGCCACCACCGCCGGAGAGGCACTGAATCCGGAGGTGTTCTACCAGTTTGAGAAAGCCACAGGCCTGCGGATTCATGAGGGCTTTGGCCAGACAGAAATGACCCTGGGCATTGCCAATCTTTACGGTGCCAATATCAAACCCGGCGCAATGGGCAAGCCTGTTCCCGGCTATGGCATTGACATCGTGGATGCCGACGGCAACCCGGTGGCGGACGGCGTGAACGGCGAGATCGTGGTTCGCACCGATCCCAAGCCCACTTGCGGCGTGTTCCTTGGCTATTACCGTAATCAGGAAGCCACCGACGGGGCGTGGCATGATGGCATGTACCATACCGGCGACGTTGCCTGGCGTGATGAGGACGGTTACTACTGGTATGTGGGAAGAGCGGACGATGTGATCAAGTCTTCCGGCTATCGGATCGGACCTTTTGAGATCGAATCCACCATCATGGAGCTTCCCTATGTTTTGGAGTGTGGTGTCTGCGCCGCCCCCGATGAAGTCCGGGGCCAGGTGGTCAAGGCCTGCATCGTGCTGGTTCCCGGTACCGAGGGAACGGAGGAGCTGAAAAAAGAGATCCAGAACTACGTGAAGAATCACACCGCTCCTTACAAGTACCCCCGTATCGTGGAATTCCGTAAGGAACTGCCCAAAACCATCAGTGGAAAGATCATGCGCAACAAGCTGTAAGCGCCTGGCTGTCCGGAAGAAAATCATTCTTCGCGAAATTCCCGACATTCATTGACATTTTACTGTAAAAATGGTATGATTTTAATTCCGGTTATGCCCGGGAAACAACGGTTTTTGTGAGGTAAATTATGGAGAAAAACATGACCGGTGCGGACTACAAGACTAAGGAGGTAGCCGCCAGAATCCGAGAACTTCGGTTGATTCACGGTCTTTCCGAACAAGAAATGGCTGAGCGCACCGGATTGTCCGTGGCGGAGTATCTTTCCTGCGAAGCGGGCGACCGGGATTTAAGTATCGCGTTTTTGTATCGCTGTACTTTGAGCCTCGGCGTAGACATGGGCGATTTGCTGGAAGGTCACAGCCCTAAGCTGCGATCCTACGCCCTGACCCGTAAGGGCGAGGGCCAACGCATCGAAGAGGCGCACCATATGGTGGGTTACAGCTTGGCTGCGGATTTCCGCAACCGGATTGCCCTGCCGCTTTATATGGAATTGAGCTACCGCCCCGGCGCGGAAGATGAGCCGATTGAGCTGGTGACCCACGAAGGTCAGGAATGTGACATTGTCATCAGCGGACATATGCGCATTCAGATCGGCGACCATAGCGAAACACTGCACCCCGGCGACTGCATTTACTACGATTCTTCCACGCCCCATGGCATGATTGCCGTGGACGGTGGGGATTGTACGTTCTATGCCATCGTGCTTTCCAATTCTGCTGCCCGGGAGGGTGAGCAGGCCGCCGCCGTGGCAACTCCCGCTGCCCGGAAAAAGGCGGTGGATACCGAGCGCCGGATCTATCACAATTTCATCATCCCCACCGAAGACGAAGAGGGCAATTTAACCGCCATATCCTTCCGGAATGAGGAGAAATTTAACTTCGCCTTTGACGTGATCGACGCTCTGGGCAGAGGCAAGCCCAATCGCCGTGCCATGCTGCATATTGCAAACGACGGTACTGAGCGCACCTTTACCTTCCAGGACATGAAGAAAGAATCTGCCCGGGCGGCCAACTATTTTAAGGCTATGGGTATCAAGCGTGGCGAGCGAGTGATCCTGGTGCTCAAACGGCACTATCAGTTCTGGTTTGCCATTTTGGGCCTGCACAAGCTGGGCGCCGTGGCCATTCCCGCCACAAATCAGCTGCTGGCAAAGGATTTTGCTTACCGCTTCCAGGCGGCTGACGTTAAGGCGATCCTTTGCACCGCCGATGGCGACACCGCCGCCGCAGTGGACGAAGCTGCGTTGCAGTGCCCCGGCCTGGCACATAAAATTCTTGTGGGCGGCAGCCGGGACGGCTGGCATAACTTTGACGAAGAATATGTTATGTACAGCTCTCATTACGTCCGCAGCGCCGATGCGCCCTGCGGCTCTGACCCCATGCTCATGTTCTTCACCTCCGGCACCTCCGGCTATCCCAAGCTGGCGGCCCATAATTATAAGTATCCTTTGGGCCACTTCATCACCGCCAAGTATTGGCACGGCGTCCGGCCCGACGGTCTGCATTTGACCATTTCCGATACCGGTTGGGCAAAGTCCGTTTGGGGCAAGCTCTACGGCCAGTGGCTGTGCGAAGCCGGCCTGTTTGTGTACGACTTTGACCGCTTTGACGCGGAGAAGATTCTGCCCAAGTTTGCCCAGTATGGCATTACCACCTTCTGCGCGCCGCCGACTATGTACCGCATGCTTGCCAAGCAGGATCTGAGCCGTTTCGACCTTTCTTCCATTTGTCATGCGTCCACTGCCGGTGAGGCCCTGAATCCTGAGGTCTACCGTCAGTTCCAGAAGGCCACGGGGCTGGATATTATGGAAGGCTTCGGCCAGTCCGAAAGCACTTTGATCATCGGCAATCTGGTGGGATCTTCCCATAAGCTGGGCTCCATGGGCAAGCCGGTGCCTCTTTATAATGTGGTCTTGCTGGACAGTGAGGGCAATGCAGTTGACCGGGGTGAGACCGGCGAGATTTGCATTGATATTTCCAAAGGCCTGCCCTGTGGCTTGGCTTACGCCTATGAGGGTAACGCCGAAGTTACCGCCGAAACTTGGCGGGATGGCTACTATCATACGGGCGACCTTGCCTGGAAGGACGAGGACGGCTTCTACTGGTACGTGGGCAGAGCCGACGATGTGATCAAATCCTCCGGCTACCGGATCGGACCTTTCGAGATCGAAAATGTTATCATGGAGCTGCCCTATGTTCTGGAATGCGGTGTTTCCGCCGCGCCGGATGAGGTTCGGGGTCAGGTGGTCAAGGCCAGCATCGTGCTGGTGAAGGACTTCAAGGGCACCGACGAGCTGAAAAAGCAGATCCAGGACTATGTAAAATCCAGAACCGCGCCCTATAAATACCCCCGCATCGTGGAATTCAGGGAGAGTCTTCCCAAGACCACCAGCGGAAAGATCATTCGCAAGCAGTTGTAAAATGCCTTCAAGGGAAGGCCTTTGGAGAAACTATGGAACATAAGCGTTTAACCTTATTTGCCGGGCATTACGGCAGCGGCAAGACCAACATTGCCGTCAATTACGCGCTGAAACTTGCGGCAGAGGGGAAAAAGGTCTGCATTGGCGACTTGGACATCGTCAACCCCTACTTCCGCACCAAGGACAGCGCCCGGGATTTGGAGGCGGCAGGGGTGGAGCTGATCAGTCCCCGGTTTGCCAATTCCAATGTGGATTTGCCCGCCCTACCCCCGGAAACCTACCGGTTGGTGGAGGATCGGAGCACTTACGCCATCATGGACATTGGCGGCGACGATCGGGGCGCTTACGCTCTGGGCCGTTACGCTCCCTTTATCCGGGAGGAGAACGATTACCGCATGGTCTTCGTGTTCAACGGCTGCCGGCCCTTGACCCGGACACCGGAGGATGCGCTGGAAGTGATGAAAGAGATCGAGCAGGCCTGCTCTCTTCGTTTTACCTGCATTGTAAACAATACGAACCTGGGCAGCGAAACCACCCCGGAAACGGTGAAAAAATCCCTTGACCAGGTGGAAAAATTATGTCAGCTCAGCGGCCTGCCTTTGTGGCTGCATACAGCGGAAGCCTCTGTGGCGGCGCAGCTGCCGGAGCTGAACGTGATGCCCCTGAAATTGCAGGAAAAATATTTTGACTTACCTTCCCAGAAGCCGGGCAACCGACCTCTGTGGGGATAAAGAAACCCTAAGGAGGATTTATTATGGCAAAAGTAACATTCAAAACCGATCTGTGCAAAGGCTGCGGTCTGTGCGTCAATGCCTGCCCTAAGGGCTGCCTGGCCATTGCCACAGAGCAGATCAACAACAAGGGTTATTCCCCCGCGGTGATGAAAGACAGTGAAAAGTGCATCGGCTGCGCATTTTGCGCCACCATGTGCCCGGACTGCATCATCACGGTAGAAAAGTAAGGAGGCGCTTTTATGGCAGAACGAGTACTTATGAAAGGCAACGAGGCCATCGCAGAGGCTGCGATCCGGGCCGGCTGCCGCCACTATTTCGGTTATCCCATCACGCCCCAGACGGAGATCGCTGCCTATATGGCAAAGAAGATGCCCAAGATCGGCGGTGTTTTCCTGCAAGCGGAAAGTGAGATCGCGTCTATCAACATGGTCTACGGCGCAGCGGCCGCAGGCGTGCGGGTCATGACTTCTTCCAGCAGCCCCGGAATTAGCCTGAAATCCGAGGGCTTGAGCTATATTGCCGGCTCTGACGTTCCTGCTTTGGTGGTCAACGTTCAGCGTGGCGGCCCGGGTTTGGGCGGTATCCAGCCCTCCCAGTCCGATTATTTCCAGGCCACCAAGGGCGGCGGTCACGGCGATTACCGCATGATCGTCCTTGCCCCCGCTTCCGTGCAGGAGATGGCTTCTTTAACCATTAAGGGCTTTAACCTGGCGGATAAGTATCTGATGACCGCCATGATCCTGGCAGATGGCACCATCGGCCAGATGATGGAGCCCATTTCCTTTGAAGACGCCCAGGTGGAAACCTACGAGAAGCCCTGGGCCCTCACCGGCACCGAGTGTAAGCGCAAGCACAATATTGTGAACTCTTTGTACTTAAAGGCCGACGAGCTGGAAAAGAAGAATTTCGAGCGCTATGAGCGCTATAAAATCGTGGAAGAGAACGAGCCCATGTGGGAGGAATACATGATGGACGACGCGGAAGTTTGCGTGGTTGCCTTCGGTATTGCGTCCCGTGTGGCAAAGAATGCCGTTGTGGCAGCCCGTGCCGAGGGCATCAAAGTGGGTCTGATCCGGCCCATCACACTGTGGCCCTTCCCCACAAAGGCGCTGGCAGCGGCTGCGGATAAAGTTAACGGCTTTATTTCCGTGGAGCTGAACATGGGTCAGATGATCGAGGACGTTCGTCTGGCCACCGGCTGCAAAAAGCCTGTCGCCCTGTGCAACCGCAGCGGCGGCATGATCCCCAGCCCCGGGCAGGTGCTGGAATCCATTCGTAATGCAAAGAAAGGAGTGTACGAAAATGGCAGTGGTATTTGAAAAACCCAAGGCACTGACGGATGCAGTGTTTCATTACTGCCCCGGCTGCCCCCACGGCATCATTCACCGCCTGGTGGCGGAAGTGATCGACGAACTGGGCATCGAGGGTAAGACCATCGGCGTCGCTCCTGTTGGCTGTTCTGTTATGGCTTATGATTATTTCACCTGCGACATGATCGAAGCAGCTCACGGCAGAGCCCCCGCCACCGCTACCGGCATTAAGCGCAGCCGCCCGGAGAATATCGTATTTACCTACCAGGGCGACGGCGACCTTGCCTCCATCGGCATGGCAGAAACGGTGCACGCTGCGGCAAGAAACGAAAACATTACCGTAATTTTCGTCAATAACGCCATTTACGGCATGACCGGCGGCCAGATGGCCCCCACCTCTTTGCCCGGGCAGGTCACCCAGACCTCTCCTTACGGCAGAGATGTGAATCATTGCGGCTGGCCCATTCGCGTTTGCGAAATGCTGGCCACGCTGGAAGGCCCCGAGTATATTACCCGTGTGGCTGTGAATAACGTTAAAAATGTGAAAAACGCCAAAAAGGCCATCAAAAAGGCCTTTGAGAACCAGATTGCCGGCAAGGGCTTCTCCTTGGTGGAAGTGGTTTCCGCCTGTCCCACCAACTGGGGCATGACGCCTCAGCAGGCCTTGGAGTGGGTAGAAAGCGATATGCTGCCCTACTATCCCATCGGCGTCTATAAGGACAGAACTGCCGCAAAGGAGGATAAGTGATATGAAAACCACACAAATCCTCATTGCCGGCTTTGGCGGACAGGGCGTCCTGTTTGCAGGCAAGTTCCTGGCTTATAAGGGCCTGGTGCAGGATAAGCAGGTCTCCTGGCTGCCCTCTTACGGCCCGGAGATGCGCGGCGGCACAGCCAATTGCAGCATCATCCTGTCCGATACCCCTGTGGGTAGCCCCATCATCACCAATCCCGATGTGCTGGTGGCCATGAACCTGCCCTCTTTGCAGAAGTTTGTAAACGATGTGGTTCCCGGTGGCCAGATCTACGTGGATTCCACTTTGATCGGCGTCAAGGTGGAACGCAGCGATGTTCAGGTGTTTTACGTTCCTGCCACCCAGATCGCCAAGGATGCCGGCTTCTCCACGCTTGCCAACATGGTCCTCATGGGCAAGGTCATGAAGGAATCCGGTGCAGTGGATTTTGCCGGCAATAAGGAAACCTTGGAGAAGTTCATTCCCGCCAAGAAGGCAAATCTCATTGACATGAACTGCCAGGCCTTGCAGACCGGCTACGATTTTGTTTGAAAGGACTGCTAAACTATGCTGGACATTAAAATTACAAAAACCACTACCCCAAAAGAAAAACCCGCCAAGGGTCAGAAGCTGGGTTTTGGTAAGATATTCACGGATCACATGTTCGTCATGAACTATACCGAGGGCAAGGGCTGGCATGATGCCCGGATCGAGCCCTTCCATAACATTTCCCTTTCTCCCGCTGCCATGGTCTATCACTATGGCCAGGAGATGTTTGAGGGTCTGAAAGCCTACAAAAACCCCGACGGCAATGTATACCTGTTCCGCCCCGATATGAACGCCAAGCGCACCAACGCCACCAATGACCGTTTGGTGATCCCCCAGATCCCCGTCGAGGATTTTGTGCAGGCGGTCAGCGCTGTGGTGGATGTGGACCGGGACTGGATCCCCACTGAGCCGGGCACATCTTTGTATATTCGCCCCTTCATCATTGCCACCGATGAGTTCCTGGGCGTTGCGCCCTCCAAGACCTATCTGTTCATGGTCATTCTGTCCCCCAGCGGCGCTTATTACGAAAGCGGCCTTGCCCCCGTGGGCATCTGGATCGAGGACGAGTATGTCCGTGCAGTCCGTGGCGGCATTGGCTTTGCCAAGACCGGCGGCAATTACGCCGCTTCCCTGATCGCCCAAAAGAAGGCCCATGATGCTGGCTATTCCCAGGTTCTGTGGTTGGACGGTGTGGACCGCAAGTATATCGAAGAAGTGGGCGCCATGAACATCTTCTTCAAGATCGACGGCAAGGTGGTCACACCTTCTCTCAACGGCTCCATCCTGCCCGGCATCACCCGCAACTCTGTTATTGAGCTGTGCAAGAGCTGGGGCTACGAGGTGCAGGAGCGGAAGATCTCCGTAGACGAGCTGCTGGAAGCTCAGAAAAACGGCACTTTGGAAGAGTGCTTCGGCACCGGCACCGCGGCCGTTATCTCGCCCGTTGGCAAGCTCCGTTATGTGGATGAGGTCATGTCCATCAACGGCGGCGAGATTGGTGCTCTCAGCCAGAAGCTTTACGACACCATCACCGGTATTCAGTTGGGCCGTCTGCCCGATGAAAACGGCTGGCGCGTGAAAGTCGGCAAATAAACCGTATAAAAAAGAACCTCTCGTCAAGAGAGGTTCTTTTTGTTTGTTGCTTTATTTTTTCTTGTTCTTGGAAATGGTGCCTACCACTGCGGCGATACCGAAGATGTAAGCGAAAGCCAAGTCCTTAATAAAGGCGCCGGAAACATCCGGATCAGTCAGAAACTCCGGAGTCGCTGCGATGGCATCGGCGATGGTGATTTCCCACTCGGCATAAGCTTTGTAGATTTCAAAGGAAATGCAGAAATACTGGGCAACGAAGATGATCACAACGGTTGCCACAAGGGATACGGCAATGCAAACACCGGAAGCCTTGTTTTTCGTCTTGGCGAGAAGTCCGTAGCCGAATTGGGCCAGAAGGTAGGTAGCCAAGCCACAGATGCCGGCAACAAAGCCCAGCTGATAGACTAAAAAGTAGATCACGCCGCCGATTATGGAGAATAAAAGGGCACCAAGAATACCGGCAGGGATGTTGCCGTGCTTGGAGGCGGGATTTTCTTCCAGCTCCGGGCCGGGGAAAACGTCTTGGGTGTTCAGTTCTTGTTCTGTCATGATTGTTTCTCCTTTTTGTTGTTAATCTTTTAGAAAGTCACTGTCCATCAGATCCTCTTCAATTTCAAGGACAATGGCTTCAATTTCCCGGTCATGGATTTCTTCGGCAGACATGGTGCCGGTGAGCTCCCGGTAGGTGTCTTTGTATACCTTCCGGGTGTAGGGGTTGTTTAAGATTTGCTCATGTTCTTTGGCTTTGCGTTCTGCTGCATTTTCCCGGACAGACCGATCGTGAAACGCCGGATAATATCGGTCAACGTAGGCTTTCTTTTTTTCCCACTTTTCCAATTCCGCCTGGCTTTTCCCAAGCTTTTCTTCTGCCTTTTGCAATTGCTTTGTGGCACGGCGAATATCTCCCGGAATTGTAATGCGCCGGTAAATCGCCACAAAGGGGTAGAAAACGACAAAAAAGATCAGATAGAAGAAATTGTGGATTGCGCCAAAAACCTTAGCGGGAACAATCAAGAGTTCCGTAATGCAGTCGCCCCGCATCCATTCCACGTCAGCCTTATGAAAGGGGTATCTGGGTTTGAATTTCAGGTAGGGCAGCAGCTTTTCTGCCTTTTCCTTTTCTTCTTTCCAACGGTAATAGGGAGCTTCGTCTACGGTCACCTGGTATTTAGCCCGGGAGATCTCCACATCCAGGTGCAGATAATCACTGTATGTAAAATTCTTCGTTGCCATAGGACGCTCCTTTCCTTACGGGTGAGGAAAAACTTCCTGCAATCATTATATCTTATTCCCAGGGAAAAAGCAAGCGCCGGAAAAATAGAATAACCGCTGTCCGGGGATTGAAGTGACCCCAAAAAGTTAGACAAATATTTCTAACTCAAATTGTTCAAGCAACCAAAAGGGCTTGTTGTCTGTGTAAAGCAGGCGGCAAGCCCTTTAACTTTGCCTTGCTGCGTCTGTTGTTATAGTAATCCAGGT
>JAZNFY010000007.1:0-37748 GCA_045589195.1 Faecousia sp.
CCCCCCTGCTAAGGGAGTAGGCGTCTAAACAACGCGCGAGGGTTCAAATCCCTCTCACTCCGCCAACAAAAAAACCACCCAACGGGTGGTTTTTTTGTTGGCATGGTATTTAGTGAGAGGGATTTGAAAGGCGGCTCTTGGCAACATGCCAGTGGCATGTTCCCCCCGCCGTGGCTTTTCCGCAGAAAAGCAAATCCCTCTTCAAAAATATTGACGCCACCCAACGGGTGGTTTTTTTGTTGGCGGAGTGAGAGGGATTTGAACCCTCGCGCGTTGTTTAGACGCCTACTCCCTTAGCAGGGGAGCCCCTTCGGCCTCTTGGGTATCACTCCGAATCAATAATTACACTATCTGATTGCCAAAGTATTCTAGCACACACTTCCCTATTTTGTCAAGGGTAATGTTTCCCCGAAAATGACCAATCGTCCTTGACATTTCACGGGCCAAATGGTATGATTTCCTCGATGGAGAGTTGTCCGAGCGGTTTAAGGAGCCAGTCTTGAAAACTGGTGATGGGGTGACCCACCGTGAGTTCGAATCTCACACTCTCCGCCACAACAGCACTTGCTCCGGCAAGTGCTGTTTTACAAAAAAGGAGGCGATCAAATGCCAAAAGCAATTCTTTTTGACCTGGACGGCACACTCACCGATTCCGGAGAAGGAATCATCAACTGCGCCGCCATTGCATTGGAGCACTTTGGCATCACGCCTCCCAGCCGCGAGGATATGCGAGTTTTCGTTGGTCCTCCCCTGCGGGACACATTTTACCGGTTCGGCGTACCCAAAGAACGATTGGAAGAAGCGGTAGCCGTCTACCGAGAACGCTACATACCAATTGGTTTGTTTGAAAACCATCCCTACCCGGGTATCGACTCACTATTACAAGAACTTTGTGCAAGAGGTCATCGTCTGTTTGTAGCTACTTCAAAGCCGGAATGGATGGCAAATGCTGTACTGGACAGATTCCGTCTATCCCAATACTTTGAGATCATAGCCGGCTCCACCATGGACGGCAGCCGTGAAGAAAAGGCCGATGTGATCGCATATCTTCTGACCCAAGTCAAAGACAAATGGGAAGCAGTTATGGTTGGCGATACTGCCTTCGACGTGATCGGTGCTGCTGCGCACAGTATTCCCACCATAGGCGTTAGCTGGGGCTACGGTGCAGCAGAGGATCTTATCCGCGCTGGTGCGACCGCCGTAGCATCCACGCCAGAGGAATTGCTTACCCTATTACAATAACAAACACGGTGCGTCCCAAAGAGGGCGCACCGTTATTTTTACATAGGAATCACATTGGTGATATAAATCAAAAGCGGCAGGAGCAATGTGCAAAGGCTGACCATCCATGGCGTCAGAGTTCGTCTGGATGCAAACGTCAAAAGCAAGCACACCGCAGTCAAGGCAACCGGACCCAAAACAGCAATTTCCTTCGGCACCTGGAACGAAAATTCACCGGTGTTTTGCAGGCCAATACCAACAATAGCGGGTAAATTGGCAAGGTTATAAATTGCAAGATAAACCGCGCCAATGGCAACTGGCACTGCAATGATCACCTTACGCAACCGACAGATATGATGCCATACCACCATAAAGGCCTTGGCAAACTCATGGGAAAAATCTGCAATCTTATGATATGCAGGCGCAGTTTTCTTTAAAATAACCTGCCACAGCCCCACAATTTTATCCAAAAAATTCATACTCCACCTCCGGCAAAGCCGTTCTATAATTCATGATAGCACATTTCTTTCCCATATGCAACCAGTGCATAAGCGAAAAAATGAACGACAAAAAGTAATATTAGTCCAATTTATTCCCCTGAATACATGGTATCCTCTGATCATAAGATAAACAAAGGAGGATAAACCATGAAAAAACAGTTCAATACCAAAATCATTCCATTTTCCAAAGAAGGCTACATACCGCCATACCCCAATGCTGCAACACCCAGGGAGCGGCTGGACAAAATTATCGACTGTACCCTCACCGCTGTTTCCAGCGCTGGTCTGGTTACCAGTCTGATCTTCATCATTACGCTCCTGTAATCAGCGCCTATTATCACGGTATAGGGCGGCAAGGCCCTTGATGATCAGATCTTTGTCGTAGATCATTTCATGATTGCAAAGAGGCGTAATAAACTTACCGATTCCGCCTGTGGCAATCACAGTAGTCTTGCTGCCCAGCTCCTTCTCCATACGGTCAATCATACCGTCGAGCATACTGGCGTTACCCAGCATGATTCCGCTGCGCATACAGTCAATGGTATTACGGCCGATGGCAGCTTTAGGCTTATCCAGCTGTAAGCCGGGCAAAAGTGCCGTCCTTTCTGTAAGCGCATCCATAGAGATCTTCACACCGGGGCAAATACAGCCGCCGATCAGCGCTCCTGTGTCATCCAATACCACCATCGTTGTTGCCGTGCCCAAATCGATGACGATCATCGGCGGCTTATGCTCCCGCAGAGCTGCAACTGCGCCAACCACCAAATCCGCGCCGGTCTGCGCAGGATTTTCAACCTTAATATTCAGGCCGGTTTTCAACCCAGGTCCTACCACCAGGCTGACTTTTCCGGTCAGCTTTTTAATCGCTGTCTGCATGGAATTCAGGACCTGCGGTACAACAGATGCAATAATCGCACCCTCAATACTCCGAGCGGGCACCTCATAAACATCCAACACCATTTTCAGATCAATACAATATTCATCCGACGTTTTCGTAGCGTCCGTACGAAGGCGCGCCTCAAAAACAATCTGATCGCCGTCCACTCCGCCGATCACAATATTGGAGTTGCCGATATCCACAGTTAAAATCATTGCCATTCCTCCAAATCCGACTGTCGCAAAATTCGGCAGTCCAACACTTTTCCATCATGTAATTCCAAAATCCCAACGCTGCCGGAAAACGACCCACAGGCACCGGGATTCATAACATAAATGCCATCCTCCACATGGGTTTCAGCGACGTGCGTATGACCGTAAAGCGTCACCTGCGCACCCATATTGCGTGCAAGGCCCATAAGCCCGCCCAGGCCGGACTTTACGTGTTGGTTATGTCCATGGGTCATCAATACTTTAACGCCGCCCTGCGTGTAGCACAACAACTCCGGCCGAATCTCATAACTTCGGTATCGGTCGCAATTTCCACCCACCTGATGAAAAACCATATGCCGATATGATTCCGCCAGCGCCTCACCGTCATCATAATAATCCCCCAGGTGGATCACACACTGCGGCTTTATCCGATCGATGGCATAGTGCATAAACCGCAATCCCGAATGGGAATCCGACAAAACCAATATTCTCATATTTCACCCAATTTCTCCGTTTTTTATACTATAACACAGTTCGCTTTAAATTTCCATACCGGGATTAAATATTATTTTTCCCGGGGAACAATGGTTGTATTCTATGCATATACTATCTTTGAAACGGCAATGTATCAAGGAGGAATTATATGGACAACGCAACCGGAAAAGGACAAAATTTCTCAATGGAAGATGCCATGAAACTGGCAAAGAGCGACGCGGGAAAGAAACTGTTTTCCACCTTGCAAACCAGCCACAATCAGCAAATTCAAGCCGCGTTGAATCAAGCGCAAACGGGTGATCTGGAACAACTTAAAAAGACAATGAGCGCCATGCTTTCCTCTGAGGAGGTACAGTCACTTCTGAAAAACTTGGGAGGTTGACCATGGAAGGTATGGAACAAAAGCTCAACGCCATATTAGGTAACCCGGAGATGATGTCCCAGCTTATGGCAATGGCCCAGTCTATGAGCGCACCTGCTGAACCACCATCACAACAGCCCAGTGCGGAACCAGACATGCCAGGCAACCTGCAAGGAATCGATCTTTCCATGGTGCAGAAAATGGCAGGTATTGCGCAACAGGCAAACATTGACTCCAATCAGCAAGCGCTCCTCCGGGCATTGATACCCTATCTGAGTCACGAGCGTATTGCCAAGTTGGAAAAAGCAATGCGCGCTGCCAAACTTGCAGGGATTACAACTACCGTGCTGAAAAATTCCGGAACACTATTTCCGTTGGGATGGTGATGTGCCATGTATAACCGCTACATACCACAGCCGGACGGCTCATACCGCAGAAACCGAATGGAAGACAATGTACAGCATCCCCGGCAAGCACGAATCCCACAAAATCAACAGGAGCATATTCCACCTCCGGAGCCACCGTGCCATAATCCCCCTGTGCAGCACAGCGGCGCTTTTGATTTTTTCCGTCAGTTACTGCCAAAAAATCTGGATACCGGTGACCTGTTGATCATCGTTTTGCTTCTTCTCATGGCCGGCGACTGCAAGGAAGAGAAAAACACCGCGCTGTTAACTCTTGCATTATATTTCTTCTTATAAAAATCCGCAGAGGTTTCCCTCTGCGGATCATTTTATTTTGCAACAAAACCAACCTTTTTATATACCTTACGCAGAGTCTTCTCCGCAACATAAGACGCTTTCTCCGCGCCGTCGCGGTACACAGATTCCAAATACGCCTTATCCTTCATCAGTCGAGAAGATTCCTCCCGAATCGGGCGCAAATGCTCAACCACAGCTTCTCCAACCGCGGGCTTAAACTTTCCGTAACCGCAGCCTGCAAATTCAGACTCAATCTGCTCATAGGATTTACCGGTAACGGCGGAATAAATGGTCATCAGGTTAGACACGCCGGGCTTATTCTCCTTGTCATAGCGAACGCAGTTTTCCGTATCGGAATCGGTAATGGCCCGTTTAAACTGCTTCATGATCACTTCCGGAGGATCCATCAGCAACACCCGACCTGTGTCCTCATTTTCAGACTTGGACATTTTTGCAAGCGGATTGGTCAAGCTCATGATTCGTGCGCCAACCTTGGGCACAAAAGGCTCGGGAATCTTAAACACATCGCCGTAAATGCCGTTAAACCGGCGTGCAATCACATGGGTCAGCTCCACATGCTGCTTCTGATCTTCGCCAACAGGAACCAAATCCGGTTGATAAAGCAGAATATCACCGGCCATCAAGCTGGGATAAGTAAACAAGCCCGCATTGATATTATCCGCATTCTTGGCGGACTTATCCTTAAACTGCGTCATGCGGCTAAGTTCGCCGAACATGGAGTAGCAGTCCAGTATCCAGCCAAGCTCTGCATGCTGATGTACATGGCTCTGAATAAAGAGTGTATTCTTCTGCGGATCAAGACCGCAGGCAATGTACTGTGCCAGCTGCTCCAAAGTTCTGCGGCGAAGATCTGCCGGATTTTGCCGCACCGTTATGGCGTGAAGATCAGCCATAAAATAAAAACAGTCGTAAAGATCAGCCCGGTCTGCCCAATTCTTCACAGCACCTAAGTAAGAACCCAGAGTCAAATCTCCGGAAGGCTTAATGCCGGACAACATTCTTTTTTTAGAAATCACCGCTTCTTCCATAATAACGCCTCGCTTTTGATGATTTTTTGTATTTTAGCATAGCTGTACCCAAAAAGCAAGCAAAGGACATAAAAAATTGACAAGGCTCTGTTGCCGTGGTATAATTTTTTAAGATTTTCGAGCAAATGAGGTTAAAATCTATGGATTATCAAGTACTTGCTGATCTTCTCTTTCCCAACGTAAATAAAACCCCCGAGGAAATTGAAGGAATGTTCCCTCTTCGCAATCTGAAAGAAGGTGCCGTGGTAACCAGAATGGCCCCTTCCCCTACCGGCTTTGTCCACCTGGGCAATCTGGTACAGGGCATGATCTCCGAAAGAATGGCGCACCAAAGCGGCGGTGTTCTGTTCCTCCGGGTGGAGGATACCGACGCCAAGCGGGAAGTTCCCGGCGCTGTTGAAGTGCTCATCGACACATTAAAACACTATTCCATTGTTTTCGACGAGGGCGCAACTCACACCGGCGATTCAGGCAGCTACGGCCCTTACCGTCAGCGCCAGCGGGCAGAAATCTATCACGTTTTTGCAAAAAAGCTGGTATCTGAGGGCAAGGCCTACCCTTGTTTCTGCACTGAGGACGAACTTTCTGCCATTCGCGAAAAGCAGGAAGCGGCAAAGGAAACCACCGGTTACTACGGTGAATACGCCATCTGGCGTGATCGGTCCCTGGACGATATTAAGAAAAAACTGAATGAAGGCGCACCCTGGGTACTCCGTTTCCGTTCCGAGGGCTCTATTGAAAATCAGTTTAAGTTTGATGATCTGGTCAAAGGAAAACTAACCATCACCGAGAACAACATTGACCACGTTCTGCTAAAATCCGACGGAATTCCCACTTATCACTTCGCTCATGCGGTAGATGATCAGCTGATGCGCACCACCCACGTGGTCCGGGGCGATGAATGGCTGCCCAGCCTGCCCTTCCACATTCAGCTGTTCAAGGCACTGGGCTTTAAGCTGCCGAAATATGTTCACATTGGACCGCTGATGAAAATGGACGGCAATTCCAAGCGAAAGCTTAGTAAGCGCAAGGACCCGGAGCTGGCGCTGACCTACTATAAATCTGAGGGTTTCCCCACCCAGGCGGTTAAAGAATATCTGATGACCGTCCTCAACTCCAACTTTGAAGACTGGCGCAGAGCGAATCCCGATGCAGATATGGACACCTTCCAGTTTAGTCCCAAAAAGCTAAATCCCGCAGGCAGCCTGTTTGATTACGCCAAACTTGTTGATGTGTCTAAAAACGTTATCTCCAAGATGGATGCGGAAACAGTTTATGAGCTGCTCACCCAGTGGGCGGCTGAATATGACCCGGACTTCTGCGCCAAGCTCACCGCTGACCCCGACCTTGCAAAACAAGTTCTTGCCATCGGCCGTGGCGGCAAGAAGCCGAGAAAAGACCTGGCTGTCTGGAAAGACGCCAAACCCTACACGGGATTTTTCTATGATGACTATCTGGAAATTCCCGAATTCGACAATAAATTCTCCAAAGAAATCATCAAAGAGGTTCTGCGCAAGTTTATTGCCGTATATGACGTAAACGACGACTCTTCCCAGTGGTTTGAAAAAGTAAAAGTAATTACTGAGGAGATCTGCTTCACCACCGACATGAAGGCCTACAAGGCAGATCCCGATGCCTTCCCCGGCACGGTAGCCGACGTATCCACCTTCATTCGACAAGCTGTTACAGGAAAAGTCAACTCCCCCGACCTTTACACCGTCATGCAAATCCTCGGCAAAGAACGCTCCTTTGAACGAATTCAAGCAGTGCTTAATACGCTGTAATTCAAACCCCATATAACAAAAAATGCGGTGCCGTAAATGGCACCGCATTCCTTTTTCAATTACATGGTGATCATGCAGTAGCGCAGAACGAACAGAAGAGCTATAACAGTAACAGGGATATCGTTCTTCTTGTACTCACCGCTAATCAGGGTGACAATGACATAGGCGATGCAGCCAATGCCGATGCCGTTGGAGATGGAGTAGGTAAGAGGCATCATGATCAGCGCAAGAAACGCAGGAACTGCGTTGCGAGCGTCCTTCATGTCGACCTTGGAGAAGTTGCCCAGCATCAGAACACCCACCCAAATCAGAGCAGGAGCAGTGGCGCAGGAGGGCACCAGGGATGCCAAAGGAGACAGGAACAGACACAGAGCAAAGCAGGCAGCTACCACAACGGAGGTCAAACCGGTACGGCCACCGGCACCAACACCGGCTGCGGACTCCACGAAGGTGGTGCAGGTGGAAGTGCCCAGAACAGCACCCGTAACAGTGCCCACAGAGTCACAGACCATGCATTTGTCAACATCAACAGGGTCACCGTTCTCGTCCAGCAGATTTGCCTGAGAAGCAGTGCCGTACAGAGTGCCGATGGTATCGAACATATCCACCAGGCAGAAGGTGATGACCAGCATAATGGCAGACAGAACGCCGCCAATGGCTTCACCGGTAAAGGCATCCTTCCAAGACTGGCCCTGGAACACGCCGGAGATACCGACCTCGGCAAAGTCCTTGAAGGACTGGCCGATCTGGTCGAAATTGAAGGAAGGCACAGTCCAAGTCAGCAAGTAGTAAGCAACAGTAATAGCAGCAATGGTGATCAGCACGGAGCCCTTGACCTTGCGCTTCTCCAGAACCGCGATCAGCAGCAGACCCAGCAGAGTCAGCAGCGCGGGCAGGGAATCCTGCAGGAAGGTGCCGTTAGCGATGGAGCCGTGGAAATCATTGAACTGCACCAAGGTGTACTGGTTGGCCTGGATGATGCCAACATTCTGGAAACCGATAAAGGCGATGAACATGCCGATGCCGGCGGGAATTGCTTTTTTCAGGCAATCAGGCAGTGCTCTGGCGATTTTGCTGCGCAGGCCTGTTACGGACAGCAGTAGGAAAACAAGGCCGGAGACCAGAATGATGACCAGACCGGACTGATAACCGTCAATGGCATCACTACCGGAGATCACAGCAGGCAGAACGAAGGATACGAAGAAGAAAGAGTTCAGGCCCATGCCGCATGCCTGTGCAAAAGGCATCTTGGCATAAAGACCCATCAGAAGTGTGCCGACTACCGCAACCAGAATAGATGCGATATAAACAGCATTCCACACCTGAGAAAGGCCAGGAACATCAAAACTAAAGCCGATAACCTGATTCGGATTCACGACAATGATGTAGGCCATTGCGAAGAAGGTTGTCAAGCCAGCGATGATCTCTGTCTTGACATTGGATCCACGCTCGGAGATTTTGAAAAACTTGTCCATAAACGATCTGTACTCCCATCTGTATATTTTCGTTTTTTTATTAAAAAACAATATTATTATATTGTGTCATTAACAAAAAATCAACCCTTTTTCCCACAGAAATTCACTCATTGTTCATATTTTAACAAAATTTTACCCCACGGCATGAATACCGCAGGGTAAAATTCAATTTCTACGTTGGGTAAGGCTTTTTGCAAGAGCATAAAGATATTGTGTATCGTCAAAAATTCTCAGCGCCTCCAGTGCAAATTTTGTATAGGTACTAACAAGTTCCTCGCATTGTTCTAAACCGAAGAGACGGACAAATGTATTTTTGTTTTCATCCGTTCCAACACCTTTGCCCATCTCCTCCTGGCTGCCGATCACATCCAGCATATCGTCCCGGATCTGAAAAGCAAGACCCAATCCGGCAGCAAACTGGCATGCAGCATCATACTGCTCCTCAGTACCTCCGGCAGCAAGAACACCCAATGCACAGGCAGCGCTGATCAGCGCGCCGGTCTTACGGGTCTGAATGTCAAGAACCTCCTGCTCGGTAAGCGTGCGCTCTTCGCTCATGATATCCAGAACCTGTCCGCCCACCATACCGGCAGAGCCTGCACACTCAGACAAAACTCCGATGGCATCGGCCATGGCATCACCATTCAAACGGGCGCTGGCTGCAACTGCAAAGGCATCAGTCAAAAGTGCATCACCTGCCAAAACCGCAATGGTCTCACCAAAGACCTTATGATTGGTCAGCCGACCCCGACGGTAATCATCATTATCCATGCACGGAAGATCATCATGGATCAGGCTATATGTATGGATCATCTCCACCGCTGCGGCAAAGGGCGCAGCTTTCTTCCAGTCTGCGCCGCAGGCGCGGCAAAACTCAAAGGTAAGAATCGGACGAAGGCGCTTACCGCCGGCAAACAGGCTATATGACATGGAATCATACAACTTTTTCTGGGGCTGATCACCGTAGCGGTCATACCACTGCTTCATAAAATCCGCAAGGTAAGCCCGATACTCCTCAAAACGCGCATCAAGATTCATGGTCAAACACCTCCATTTGGGGCATGCCGTCAGCGCCTTGGGTCACCAGCTCTACTTGCAGGCGGGCTTCATCCAAAAGTTTAGAGCATTCCGCAACCAGCTGTGTCCCCTCCTTGAACAGGTTCAGACTATCTTCCAAGGGCGCTTCTCCCCGTTCCATGATCCGAACGATCTGCTCCAAGCGCTCCATAGATTCTTCAAAGGTCATTTTCTTCTTCGTCATTTCGTAACCTCACTTCTTTCCGTTACCGTTGCAATAAATTTACCGTCACTGACGGTTACTTGCAGTTTATCTCCAATGCTTACGTCCCGTAGAGACCGGACGATTCCCTGCTGACCTTCCATAATGGCATAGCCGCGGGTGAGTACCTTCAATGGACTCAACGCATCCAGTTTTGATGTCAATGCCACATAGCGCTTTGCTTTATCTTCCACTGACAAACGCAGCAAACCCGTCAGTTTGTTTTGCAATACATCCAGATTTTGCCGTTTTAGCGCCAGCTGCGCACCGGGACTTTTCAGCGCAGGGCTTGCCACAAGCATATTCAGCCGCTGGATCTCCCCCTTGATACGCCGCTGCAAGGAAAAAGCCATGCTCTGGCCAAACCCATCCAGAACCTGATAAAGGTGCTGCCGGTCAACAACTGCCAGCTCCGCACCGTTGGAGGGCGTAGCTGCCCGCACATCTGCCACAAAATCAGAAATGGTAACATCCGGCTCATGGCCAACGGCAGAGATCACAGGGATTTGGGAATCATAAATTGCGCGGGCAACCTGGGGGTCATTGAACGCCCACAGGTCTTCCATGGAACCGCCGCCTCTGCCCACAATGAGCAGATCTGCCAAGCGGTGACGGTTTGCATAGTCAATTGCAGCAGCGATCTCAGAGGGCGCCTCCACGCCCTGCACCCGCACCGGAAAAATACGCACTCGGCATACAGGAAAACGTTTGCCTAAAATCCGCAACATATCATGCACTGCCGCACCGGCAGAACTGGTAACGATACCGATCACACCGGGATATTGGGGCAAGGGTTTTTTATGAGCAGCATCAAACATACCCATAGCAGCAAGCTTTTGCTTTAACTGCTCAAAAGCGGCATAAAGATCACCAACACCGTCCGGCACGATATCCGTACAATAAAGCTGATAACCGCCATCTCGCGGATACACGGATATACGGCCCATGACGATCACCTGCATGCCGTTCTCCGGGCGAAAACGCAGGCGGTAGGCATTCCCCTTGAACATCACACACCGCAGCGTCGCATTTTGATCCTTCACAGTAAAATAATGATGACCGGATGGATAAACCTTATAATTACTGATCTCTCCACGCACCGCAACAGACGCAAGGATTGGGTCAACATCCAATTTATCCCGGATATATTCATTGATCTGGGTTACGGATAAGATATTACGTTCCATGATCTTCACCTGCTAATCTGGATGTGAGTACCGCAACGCCCATGGCATTATCCGTAGAATACTGCGGAGGGCAGAAAACACAATTTAACTGCGACATTTCCTTGCGGAGCAAGGTGTTAGACGAAACTCCGCCGGAAAAGACCACTTCCAGTCCGGGATAAGTATTGCAGGCGTGAATCGTTGCCTTTCGGACTGCGTGGATCACGCTGCGCAATGCATAGGCAGCGGTTTGGGCAGGAGTATGGTCACAGAAATAAGCTTGCACTTTATTTTGGACACCGGATATAGAAAACTCCATAACGTTACATTTAACAGGGAAATAATCTACACAATCCGTTTCCGATTGCAGTGTATCCAGCGCCTTCCCGGCGGGAAAGGGCAAATTCAAAAGCTGCCCTGTTCGGTCGATCAATTGACCGGCAGAAATATCCGTTGTTCCGCCAATTCTGGTACACTTAACATTCTTGCCATCCGGCTCTACCAACAGAAGCTCGGTAGTGCCACCGGAAAGATGCCACGCCAAATGAGGCTTTTCCATTAAATCCATACGGTCTGCGCTCCACAGGCAAGCTGCCACATGACCCTGTTGATGAGAAACCTCGATAAGAGGCACATGCAGCGCATCGGAAAGAAGCCTGGCATGAGAATAGCCCACCATAAAGCAAGGCATATAGCTGCCCTCCACCGCACGGGGTCTTGTGGACACGCCCACGGCGGTGATTTTATCCTGCATATGGCAAAACAGCCGGCCGGAAAGCTCCGGCAAGCTTTTGGTATGATGAAACACCGCGTCTGACTGGCGCAGACCCAACGCACCCTCCTGAACCGGAAGAAGCTTGGAACAATTTTCGCCCGCTACACCGTCAAAATACGCCACTGAGGTTGTGTAATTACTGGTATCAAAACCGATGACACACATTATGATCCCTCAACATTCTGATTTCTTACAAAAGCTCCTAAAATACCGTTGACAAATACACCGGTATCGTCACCGTCATACTTCTTGGCTAGACGCACCGCCTCAGACACCGCAACGCCGGCAGGAACATCGTCCACATAAAGGGTCTCAAAAATTGCCAATTGCAAAATTGTACGTGCCAGACGGGAAATTCGGGAAACATCCCAGCCGATGGAATAGGCCTGAATCTGCTCGTTCAGCTCAGCCTGCCGATTTACAACACCGGAAACAACGGAATCAATATAAGCAAGCTGTGCATTCTTAGGGCGGTCAGCATAAATATCGTTATCCTGAGAAAGCAGGCTGTAATATTCCTTTTCCAATCGAGAAGATATCACCAGTTCCGGTTCATCGCCGGTAAAAGACTGGGAATAAATTAAATGTACCGCCAGTTCTCTGGCGTTTCCTCTTGTCATCATGGCTTTTTATCCCCGGAGGATTCCGCTGACATTTACATTGACGGAGGCGACCTTAACACCCGTCATGGATTCTAAATGATTGATAATAGAGGCCTGAACCGCCTGGGCAATGGCAACAACGCTCTGGTTATAGCCGACGAGGATATTACAATCCACAGTCAGAGAATTGTCCTCTGCGATCTGGATCTTCATGCCCTTACCCCAGCTTTTCTTGCCGATCATATCTGCAATGTCCGCGCCGGGCTTCACATTCAGGCTCACAACGCCCTCCACTTCCTTGACCGCCTGGGCAACAATGGTAGCAATCACGTCCTCAGAGATCATAACGGCGCCGTTTTCCTGGGCTTGGGTAATATACTGTTTATTTTCAGCCATAAACGTATCCTCCTAAATCAAATCATGTCAAAATAACATGAACCTTTTTATTAGTATACCAAAAAAACAAAATTAAGTCAATGTAAATTAAAAAAGGAAAAACAAATGGGAATCTGCCGGAAAACCGGAAGATTCCCATGTAGTTATTACTGCACCTCAACTACCCGCACCGCTTCCAAGGAATAGCCGGTCTGGGTGATAACGATATCTGCGATCACAGCAATATCCGCCTGCTGCATGCCACCCTCAGGCGACGCTACTGCAACAGAGATTCCGTCATCAGACATATACGCCACACAATCTGTATAACCCTTGGCGATAACAAGACTTTCAATCTGAGCCTCACAGAGAGCGGTTTGCACGATTTCCTCTAACTTTGTGCTGCTTGCCTCTGCGTTAGTGCCATCACCGTAGGCCATGGCTTCTTGAAGAAGCTCCACCGCGCTGTCTCTTGCTTCCTGCCGGGAAAGGCGAACTGCCGCAAAGTAATCGGAAATGGTGTTGCTCACAGGCTGATCTGCATCCAAAATCAGACCGTTCTCACTAAGTACTTTTTCAGCATCCAGAACGTCTGTCAGGTTGCTCACCGAGGCTGTGTTATTATACATCCAGTTCATGTAAATTCCGGCACATACCACCAAAAGCACCGCCGCTGCAATTAGGTTCTTTTTCCAATTGTTCATAATTATTGCCTCCAATCATTTCATTTTCAATACAGAAATCCGGTCTGCTCCCAAACCGGTTATTTTGGACACTGCCTCTGTAACCGCCAATCTCACAGTTGCTTTGTCCGCCCCCTGACAGACAATAACTGCGCCAAGATATGTCGGCTCTATCACCTGCTGCACAAGGCCCGCTTGCGCTCTGTCCGCGCCGGTAATGATGACCGTTTCTGTTCGGATTGTTCCATTTTCCCCGGATGTGATGTCCTCGTCTGTTTGGTAAACTGTCTTCGCTCCGGCGGAAATACTGAGCATCACCTCTACTCTGCCAACTCCTTGAATTTGGCTGAGAATATCTTGCAACTGTGTTAACTTATTTTCCTGTACCTGCAACACCGGGGTTATGGGTGTTTGTACAGACTTTGTGGCGGACTTTCCCGGGATAAGCAGCAGAACTACGCCTAAAATCAATATCAAAATCGGGTAACGGAATTTTTTGATACTATCCAGTCCTTTATTTTTTAAGCTTATCCAGTCCATGTCTGCGCCTCCAAGGGAATACCCAAGCTTTCGGAAATGTATGTTTGCAATTGCTTTTTCCCATAAGGTGAAATACTGCCGCCAATTTGAACTCCGCAGGGCACCGGCGGACTCGATCCATCCAATTCCACCTTTACGGTAAGTTTTGCCCCGTAAGTTTCGGCTTTGTCCAAAATATATGCCTCAGTTTTAGTTTTTATGATTGCTGACAGCTCCTCCAACGCAGCTGACTGTCCCAGCCCCACTGCATGATCAGTCTCCAATGAGACCTGATCAAAATAATAGCTTAGATCGTTCAGATGTATGTCTGCCAGTGGACTGACCAAAGTTAAAAGCATAAATGCGCCAGTGATCATTCGGATTATGCCGGCAGCTGTACCTTTGCCGCCGACAAAATGAATTACGATACCACAAAGAAGTCCCGCTGCAACGATCTGCAATATGTACTGGCGGAGTGCTTCCATCAATGTACCCCCTTCATAAACGACACAGTGCTTACAAGAAGCATCAAGCAGGACGCGCCGGTCATGGCCAACAGAAAGCCCATGGCGCTGCTAAAACCTTTGACAGTCTCAGACAGACGCTTTGCGCCCAAAGCACCACAGACGCTGCCGGTGGCCTTCAAAAGCAAATACTGAACGCCGATCTGCAAAAAAGGTGATATCCAGATGGCAATCACCGCAAAAAGGCCGTAGATTCCGACGGAATTTTTTACCAATCCTGCGCCGACCAGCACTGCTTCTGATGCATCGGACAAAATTCCGCCGACCATTGGGATCATGCCGGATATGGTGAGCTTTGTAGCTTTTAGTGCGGCAGCATCAGTTGTACCGCTCACCACGCCGGTGATACCGACATAGCCGGTAAACACGTAAAGAATGATTTTTAAGGTCCATGAGATCAGCCATTTCACAAACGCGGTCAGGTTTTTTAGAAGGTCCTGCTCTGTTACGTTAGCAGCAATGGAAAGGACGAGGAATATGTAAATCAGCGGCAGCAAAATTACGGAAATTGCCGTGCTTAAAAGCGCATCAAAAAGAATGGTCGATGAACAAAGCGCAGCGGAGGCGGTAATGCCTCCGCCAGCTGCCAAAGCACCGGTTAACACCGGCACCAAAAGTTTTCCGTAATCACTTAACTGACGGACGGTTTCCGCACCCAAGCGGATCATAGTATCGGTAGTGCTGAGTAAAATTCCGGCAGCTGCCAAAACACTTACCATATTTACAGTGCCCTTACCTTTCTCTGTAAAGCCCTGTGCCACACCCACTAAGATCGCACCTGCGATTAAGGACATGCATAATCCACAGGCGCTGACCAGCTTTGGTTCCAAAACAGGAAGTGCGTTTTTAATTACCTCCCACAATCCCTCACCAAAGCTTTCCTTATTTACCGGCATCAAACCCTGTACGTCTTCGGGCGCTTCCGGCGCGGTAAATTCCACCGCGGATACCGGTATGACCAACAGAAACACAAATAGGAACGCTCCAATTATCCGTATCATATTCCACCTAAAATCTTTTGCAACAAGCTTATAAGTGCCTCCAAAAGCGGCAAAGAAAGCCATAGAATTGCCGCGGTTTCCAGCAGTTGAATCGCTTTCCCCAAAGCTGTATTTCCGCTATCGTTACAAATTAGAACGCAGATCTCCCCCAGCAAACTGATTCCCATGACCTTCAAAAGAATCTGAACCATATCGGAATCCAAATTGGCCAGTTCCTTTAATTGAACGAGAAAATCAAGAACAGGTTTTAAGTACCCGACCACACCGGCAATGACCATGCAGCAAACAGCAATGGTAAGAACAAGCATTAAATCCTTACTTTGCTTGCTGAGCATAATACCGACGATAACTGCAAGTAATACCCCTGCTGAAATTTGATAGAATTGTTCCATCAGAAATGAAAAAGGGATTTGACCAACTCAAACAGGTCAGAGATTTTTTGTGCCAACATCATCAAAACCACAACCAAACCTGCCAAAGTAGTCATGGTAGCCTGCTCATCCCGTCCGGATCTGGAAAGAACCTGATTGAGTATCGAAACGATAATGCCCACTGCCGCTATTTTAAAGATTAAATCAATTTCCATAGTTAAATCAGCAAAATTGCCAGCGCAGCGCCGGCGCAAAGTCCCAAGGTTTGATAATTGCGTATCCGGTTTGTTTTATCCGATTCCAATGTGTTTAACTCTTTTACACAATTTTCCCGAACTGCGGTTATGCCCTGCACCTGCCCGGCTACATCAAAGCATCCAAGAGATTTCCCCAATTGACGAAAATATGTAGATAAGCCATCTGGCATACCCTTTTGTAAAATCAAAGCCTGCTCCATACATCCGGGCGCATCGGATAATGTCTGCGATTCCAGCTGTTCAGCAAGGGCAGTAAACACTTGGGAAACGATACCGACAGATAGTTTTGCTCCGCACCGACATAGCTCCGGCAGTGGTGTCTGCCTGTACCCAAGGTCATTTGCCATATAATCCAGGACGATGATTAAGTGCTTCAATGCCGCGATCTGGGCAACATACTGACGAGCCATAGAAAGGCCTACGCCGCCGCAGCCAAGCACGATCAGCGATACACCGAACCATTTGAGCATGTATTCACATCCTTTCGATCCGCCAGGACTTGTCCGGACTCAGAATAACCAACGTTTCGAAAATCCCCTGTTCAACCAAAGGCCGGTATACATTTCTGCACAACAAATCTGAACGATTCGCTGCATGGACAGAAGCAAGCAGCTTTACTCCGCACCAGGCAGCCTCTGTAAGGGCCATGCAGTCCTCAGGGGCGGTGATCTCGTCCACCGCGATCCACTGCGGGCCCATTGTACGCAGTCCAATGGATATTCCCTGCACCTTATGACAGCCTGTCAGAATATCCGTATGTGCACCGGTATCGAAACCGCTGTCCACAGGGAAAAGCTCGCATCGCTCGTCCACCACACAGACACTTCCCTTTTGGTTGGATATCTGACGGATCAAGTCGCGCATCAGCGTGGTTTTTCCACTGCCGGGTGGGCCAAGGAGCAGCATGGAACCCTGATTTAACGGCAGTCGGGGAGAAATACGTTCAAAATCTCTTGCTATACGGATGCAAAGAGAACTGACTGTTCGAATACCGGACATTTGTCCGTCCTTTATGACGCACTCACCGCAAATCCCAATGCGGTGACCGCCGGTTGCTGTCAGATATCCCTCCCTGACCGTGGCTGCCGCCCAGGGCGAATACTGGCTTGCTGTATTGATCACAAACGTTAGATCATTCTTGTCCACTATATGATTTAAATACGCAGAGCCAGTCCTGCAAACCAATTCCGCCTGCTTACCCAAACGCAGCCGCAGTTCCTGCAAGGTATCCTTTCCCTTCTCGTCCACCTGCTGGCGAATACTTGTGGGCAAAACCCGCAAGAGCGCGTTCCACGCACATTTCATATGCATCACTCCTGCAAAATAATATGCGGCCCACTGTCAGCAATATGACAGTGGGCAAACAAAAAATGACGACAGCTTTCGCCGTCGGCATTTTATTTATTTATCTGTTACCAGATAGATGCGCTGTCCTGCGGGGCTGAAAACAATATTGATGATAAGCTCCGGCACAAAATTGCACAAAACCAGACCGGAAAGGATATAGGCAAACAACGCTCCGCCCCCTGCCCAAATGGAAAGGACCTCCTTAAAAAAGGTGAGCATACAGGCAATAAACACGCCGGTATTTACCACTGGGCAGACAATAGCCGCTGCCAGCATTGCCAAATAACCATTGACCTTTCGCAGTAGCTTGTACGCAAAACCGGATGCTGCACCTGCCAAAATGCCTTTGCCCAGGACAACGACGAAGCACAGAACGGGGTTTGCCTGGAAAACCATGGCGCCGCCGGGATCTGCACCGGTCACGCAATTGATGTACACGATCACGCCAAACGTTGCGCCCAATAGAGCGCCTACGCCCGGGCCAAAGAACGCCGCACCAAGGACGATGGGAATCAAAACCAATGAGATGGAAAAACCACCGATGGGAGGTATGATTCCGCTGAGCATTTGCATAACAAGCACCAGCGCCATTAAAAGCGCTACGCTTACCATGCGTTTGATCTTACTGTTTTTCAATTATTATTCCTCCTTGCTGTCGCTCCGGTCATCCGGATGCGATGCAAAATTTTGACAATAGTTTACAACAGTTCATCGGGAACTGAGGTATCATCCGTTTCCAGGTCGTCAAAGTCCATCTGACTGCTGCCGCCTGCTTTTCTCTGCTCCCACTGTTCTTTGGTAATGAGTATTGTGCGGGGTTTACTGCCCTGGAAGGGGCCGACAATGCCCTTTTCTTCCATTTCATCCACAATGCGTGCGGCACGGGCATAGCCAAGCTTTAAACGCCGCTGGAGCATGGATACAGACGCCTGGCCGGTTTCCAGGATCACGTCAACCGCAGCGGGCAGCATCTCATCACCGTCCAGCTCGTCAGCATTGGGTTCGGGGTCCGATACCGTTACTTTGGAACTTCCGGTCTGGGCTGCCTTCTTCTCAATCTCTTCCAGAATCTGCTGATCGTAATTGGTGCGGTAATTTTCCTTGACGTAGGTGGTAACCGCTTCAACCTCGGACTCGCTGACAAAGCAGCCCTGGACACGCAGGGGCTTGCCGCTGCCGATGGGGGCAAATAGCATATCGCCCTTACCCACCAGTTTTTCCGCGCCCTGGGTATCCAGAATAATGCGCGATTCCATGGCGGATGCTACCGCAAATGCAATGCGGGATGGAATATTTGCTTTCATCAAGCCGGTAATAACGTCAGCAGAAGGACGTTGGGTGGCAATCACCAGGTGGATACCGGCTGCACGACCCATCTGAGCAATGCGGCAAATTGATTCTTCCACCTCTTTGGCAGCTACTAGCATCAAGTCTGCCAGCTCATCGATAATGACCACGACCTGAGGAAGTTTTGTATTCTCACCTTCCGCTTCCACAATACTGTTATAAGATTCCAGATCCCGGACGCCGGCATCGGACATGGCCTTATAGCGGCGCATCATCTCGGAAACCGCCCACTGCAAGCTTCCCGCAGCCTTCTTCGGATCGGTGACCACCGGGATCAGTAGATGCGGTATGCCGTTATAAATACCCAGCTCAACCATCTTTGGGTCGACCATGATAAGCTTTACATCATCAGGACTTGCCTTGTACAAAAGGCTGATGATAATGGAGTTCATGCACACGGATTTACCGGAGCCGGTAGTGCCTGCAATCAGCATATGGGGAAGCTTTGCAATATTGCCAACAATGCATGTGCCGCCAATATCCTTACCCACCGCAAAAGAAGATTTGGACTTAGCTCTGGCGAACTCATTGGAATCCAGCACTTCTCGCAGTGAAACGGTGCTGACTGCGCGGTTTGGTACTTCAATGCCCACCACGGATATCTTACCGGGCACAGCTGCGATACGGACACCGGAAGCGCCCAGACTCAGGGCAATATCATCAGCGCAGGTGGTCAGTTTATTCAGGCGGACACCCTTGTCCAACTCTACCTCGTAGCGGGTGACGCTGGGGCCGCGGGTTACATTGATGATATGCGCCTCGATCTTAAAGCTTGCCAGAGTCTCGTTCAGACGTCGGGTATTCTCCCGCATTTCCATTGTGCCGTCCTGCATGTTATTGGGAGAGCTCCGCAAAAGGTCAATGGGCGGGAAATTGTATACAACAGGCTGCGCGGCTTCTGCCATTGCAATCTCAGCAGCGACCTCCGCAGCAGACTCCATGGTGTCCTTTGCTGTTACCTTCTCCTTAGAAACATCAACAGCAGCCGGTACATCAATATCGTCAACGATTTCAAGAGGAGGCATTTCCTCCGGAACAGGCGGAACATTTACGATGTTTCCGGGGGCGGTTGTGCCCTTGCCGCCAAGGATAATATCCACATCCGGTTCATCGGCAACAGCATTTTTTGCCGCGGCCACCGGCTTTTCTACGTCCTCGATTTGAGACATCATGTCGCTGACTTTTTTATTAGGCTTTACGGGAGGTGCAGGCATTTGTTCTTCCTCTTCCCCGTCCTCATCCTCGTAAAGCTCCAACTGCTCCCGTTCCTCGCGGATACGGCGCTTGTTTTCCACATATTCTATGCGCTTGTTGGCCAAATGGTTTACCACCACCGCGGCAGGCTCCTGAACCTCCTCCGGCTCGTCTTCCCAATCGGCTCTGGGGCGGTTCTGAACTGCCCGAATAATGCTGGGAATGGTGATCTGGAAGGATGCAAGCAGTGTAAACAACGCAGCTACGATCAAAACAATGTAGGAAATCACCGTGCCGCAAAGCCACTGCAAAAGCATGCCCAGGCCACCACAAATCAGACCTGCGGAAACACCGGTAGCACCGGTTTGATACAAATGTACAAGCAAAGGTCCGCCAGTGGGATAGGAAGAAGTATCTGCACTCAGCTGCGAAATACAGCCACAGATCAGAACAAAGCTGATGAGGCAGACGCTGCGAAGAATCACCGGTCTTTTGCCGCTGAACGCCTGAATGGTGAAAAGATAAAGCAACGCGGGAATGGAAACATAAAAACCTACATGTCCCACCAATCCCAGAATAAATGCCTGTAACAGCTTTACCAACGCACCATCCGGGCGAAGAAAAATAACCAGAAACAGAATAAACATTCCCAAACAAACAGCAGATGTAATCAAGCGTACGGGAATCTGGGTATGTAACTGATTGTCCTTATTTCCGGATTTGCCGCTTTTATCAGCGGTTTTATTGGCGGAATTCTTTTTTTGGTTTTTCGCCTGGGCTGCCCGTTCGGCATGGGATGTCTTCTTATTCTTAGCCATAGCGAACCTCCTTAAATCCACAAGAAAATAATAAATGTAAACAGCGCTGAGCCCCAACAATAATATGAAAAGCCGGAAAAACCAACCTTAACAGAAAGAAAGCGTATCAGCACAGCGCCAAGGTATGCACCTGCAAAAGATGTTAACACACAAAGCAAGCCCGTTCCAAACAACGCAAAGCTAAACGGAACCGGTGCAGCAAACAGTGCAAATATATCCAACAGCAGCGTTATAATAAGTGCCGGAATACATAGAAGCATCGAAAGATTCACAGCATATTCACCCAGCACGCCACGTATACGAAGCACGCTTACCATAGAGCCGATGCGGGATATTCCCGGCACGACACCAAATCCGCCGGCTAAGCCGGTCAGGGTCGAATCCAATCCGGAGATGGAAAGCGATTCTTTATTTCCGCTGGGCAAAAATTGCGGAATATACAAAATCACACCGTTAAGCAGAAGCATCAACGATAGAAACCAGGCAGGTTGAGATTGCCAATTCAAAACAAACCAGCCTACAAAGCATAGCGCAATGGGTATGACTGCGGTTTTAATGATTTTTCTATCCATAACGCTGTTCATATCAGCCTGACGAAGGTTCCTTTTTCCTGCACCCATTCGTCGCTGGCGACGAAATTTGCTCAGCTGTGGGCGGCAAATAAGCAGCAGGGAAAGAAAAATACCAATATGGCAGTAAAAGCGGTATATTCCATCGCTGTCCGGTGTTCCGAACATCTGTAAAAACACAAGACGATGTGCGTCAGAAGATATGGGCAAAAGCTCAGTAAAACCGGTGACAAAGCCAAGAAACAGACTTTGCAGCCAATTCAAAACCATGCCCAGACCCTCTTTCGTAAAAGTTTTCAATTTATAATAACATACTTCTGATTAAATTTCCAGTCCGTTTTTCAAAAAACCGTATTTAGGTCTCTTTCTGAACGCTGCCCTTTCCTTTTCGGGATTTATCGATCATTTTATGCAGTGCAGACAGAGCATCGTTCAGTCCGCCCAGTTTATCGATCAACCCGGATGCCACCGCTTCCTTTCCGTAGAGGATCGTACCCACATCTGTTGCAATTTCCCCTGTGGCCATCATATAATGCTCAAATTCCGACTTGGAAATTTTAGAATTGGAAGTGACAAATTCCGCAATTTGTTCCTGAATCCGCTGAAAATACCGAAAGGTCTGAGGAGCGCCTACTACAAGACCGGTCATACGTACCGGGTGAACCGTCATACTGGCCGTAGGTGTAATAAACGATCGTTTTGTGCACACCGCCAAAGGAATACCGATGGAGTGTCCTCCTCCCAAGACCAGTGAAACCGTTGGCTTCTTCATACCGGCAATCATCTCCGCAATTGCAAGTCCCGCCTCGATATCACCGCCCACGGTATTCAAAAGCAGCAATAATCCGTCAATCTCATCACTTTCTTCGATTCCGGCCAGCAGCGGTAAAACGTGCTCATATTTCGTGGTTTTACAATTCTCCGGGAGCACCTGGTGTCCCTCAACCTGACCAATGATCGTAAGGGTATAAATATTACCCTTATCACTCTTCGTCACATCAGCGCCAAGCTGTACCATTTGCTGGCGCTGCTGTTCCTGCATAGAAGCATTTTCCTGTGCATCCATATCGATCCCTCCTGTTTTTTATCATAGGATAACCGTTATACCCACAAAAATATGCAAAAAAATAATCGGCAGATAAAATCCTGCCGATTATTTATGATAGGTTCAATTTTCCCTCGCCTTTGCAACACAGTTGCGGACACATTCTTCCATCTCGTCCATCTTCTTCTGCATGTCTTTGGCCAATGCGATCTGGCAACGGGCGCGCACCAGATTGTGCTCCGGATACAAAGTCTTAAAATAGGGACTGCCCTGGATATAATCGTCCAAAAACCGCACAGCAAGCTCCGTCGTCATGGTAAAGCAGCTAAGAGCCAACGTATCTACTTCCAGCTCCGTTAAAGTCTTGGCCGTCATTTCCAGAAAACCTTCCGTAAAGGCGCGGAAAACATTCATGTCTACGCCGGCGCGCTCCGCATCCGGAGAATCTTCCTCAACAAAGTTTGCGGCAAAACGAATGGCGTCACCAAAATCGTGACCGACCAGACCCGGCATGACCGTATCCAGATCTACCACCACCAAAGCCTCATGAGTTTGCTTATCAAAGAGGATATTGTTGATCTTGGTATCGTTATGGGTAACACGAACGGGAAGCAAGCCGTCCTCTTGAAACTGGGTCAGCTTACACGCAAGTTCCCGCACAGAAAACAGATAATCCAGTTCCTTCTGAACCTCAGCAACCTTGCCGCAGGGATCCTTGGCAACGGTTTCTTCCAACATCTTGAACCGATTCTTAGTGTTGTGAAAATTCTCAATGGTAACAAAAAGCTGCGAACAGTCAAAATCGGAAAGCTGCATCTGGAAATTGCCAAACGCAAGACCGGCGTTACGAACCACATCCAAATTCTCGACCTTAAAAATAGTCTGGGAAGGAATAAAGTTGGTCATTCGCCAGAAGTTTTCGCCGTCCTCAACATAGGTCTTCCGATCCGCTGTATGGTGAAAATGCAGTGCCAGTTTACCCGGATTTTTTGCCCGGATATGCTCTGTTACCTTATCAATATTCTCCATAAGCTGAACTGGATTACGGAAAACATAGGTGTTAAGATTCTGCACCAGAAAGGACTTCTCTTTTCCATCCTGCAAGCGGACCATAACCCGGTAAGTCTTATTCACATTACCTACATTAATAATTTCATGGCCAAGGTAGGTTTCATAAATACGGAATTTTTCGCATATCTGGCGTAATTTGCGATCCATATCCATAAAAGCACCTCCCAATACTAACAAAATAATAGGCGTCTGATTGTTCAAACGCCATTCATATTTTAGTATAATCCACAACTTTTGTCAATCAAATCGGCAAAAAATGTAAATGTACACAATTTAACGGGAACAAATACGTAAATTTGATACTCTATTTGAAGAAATATGCACAAAAATAGGCAATGCGTAATTTACCGTTGCCAATTTTACAAATCTGTCGTATAATGTTTCCGGTGATTTAAATGAGCACAAAAACCAATGCCCTGCGGCTTGTGTCACAGGCAAAAATCCCTGTGCGGGAAGCATTTTATGAATACAACGAAAGTGACCTGAGCGGAATGCACGCCGCAAACGCCATAAACATGCCGCCGGAACAGGTATTTAAAACACTGGTGACCCGGGGTGAGCGCAGCGGAATCCATGTATTCTGCATTCCCGTATGCTGTGAACTGGATTTAAAAAAAGCAGCGGCAGTCATAGGTGACAAAAGCATCACACTTGTTCCTGTAAAAGACCTCCTTAGTCTCACAGGATATGTCCGGGGCGGCTGCTCGCCGGTAGGAATGAAGAAAAAATTTCCAACTCATATGGACGAGACTTGCGTTCTCTTTGACGAGATCGCGGTTTCCGCAGGAGAACGGGGTCACCAAATGATTCTCTCCCCAGAAGCCTTACAACAATTGATCGGCGCAGAAATTGCCGATGTGACGAAATAAGAAAGGAAATTCATTATGCAGTACGAATATCAAACCAAAGGAACTTGTTCCAGAACCATTCTATTTGAGATTAAAGACGGCAAATTACAAAATGTTCAGTACATCGGCGGCTGCAACGGAAACTTAAAGGGCATCAGTTCACTGGTGGAAGGCATGGACGTAAAGGACGTTATCGCCCGTTTGGAAGGTACTACCTGCGGTATGAAACCCACCTCCTGCCCCGATCAGCTTGCCCAAGCTCTGAAAGAGGCGCTGGCAGCAGAATAAACACAAACATAAAAAGGCTGATTTCCAATTGGGAAATCAGCCTTTTTCTTATTCAAAGAACTTCATCAGTGCATCGGCGTATTCCAGGCAGGTAGCGGCAGAACCATCGGATTTTACCGTAAGTTCACAGTCTGCCATGGCCTTTTCCAGCCTTGCGGCAGCCTCGCCACGGCAAATATGGCGCAGCAGCATAGCCGCAGCTTTCAAAATGCTGTCGGGATTTGCATAATCGCCCATACCCCGCTCGATCATCCTGGGCGCAGAACCGTGAATTGCCTCGAACATGGCATAACGGTCACCCACATTGGCGCTGCCCGCAGTACCCACACCGCCTTGCAGTTGTGCCGCTTCGTCGGTAATGATATCGCCGTACAGGTTGGGAAGCAATACCACCTGGAACTTCTCCCGCAGACCCTCTTTTAACAGATTGGCGGTCATGATATCAATATAATAATCTTCAACCGTAATGCTAGGATAATCCTTAGCCACTTCATGACAGATGGCAGTGAATTTGCCGTCTGTCTTTTTCATGATATTGGCCTTGGTAACCACGGACAGATGGGTTTTGCCGTTATTCTTGGCGTACTCAAATGCTACTCGGGCAATTCGACGGGTGCCGGCATCGGTGGTCACCTTAAAGTCCACCGCCATACCGGGTAATTCAACACCGCGGCTGCCCAGGACATACTCGCCTTCTGTATTCTCCCGGTAGAACATCCAGTCAATATTCTCCTGAGGAATGCACACAGGACGGACATTGGCATAAAGATCCAACTCCCGACGCAGCGCCACATTGGCGCTTTCCATCGTACCGCCGTGGGGTGTAGTGGTAGGGCCTTTAAGCAGAACATCGCATGTCTTGATCTCGGCAAGCACATCATCGGGCACGGCTTTATTCTGCGCCAAACGGTTTTCAATGGTCAGGCCGTTGATCTCTTTAATAACAATACTGCCGGCGGCAATCTCATCTGTCAGAAGCTTATTCAAAACCCTGGTAGCCTGTTGGGTAATGATCGGGCCGATACCGTCACCGTCCACGACACCGATCACCACAGTCTTTTTGCTGGAAAAATCGGTTTTTTCAGAATTCATTGCCTCCACCCGGCGCATTTGCTGTTCCAGCAACTCCCGGAAATGGTCACAAGCCTTGGAAATATCGTACATTATAATCCACCCTCTCTGGTATAGTTCAGTAAACCGCCGGCCATCAAGATTGCCTGCTGGCGCTGTGTGAAGCTGCACAGCAATGCATAACTTTGACCGGATGCTGTATCGACAAGATTGATCTTGCCCTCTGCCATGCCCTTACGGATATCCGTCAGTTTCAGAGTGGCATCTTGATTCAGCTTGTCGTAATCATCTGGATTGGCAAAGGTTAAAGGCAGGATGCCTGCATTGATCAGATTGGCTGCATGGATCCGGGCAAAGCTCTTTGCAATCACGCAGCGGATGCCCAAATACATAGGTACCAGCGCAGCATGCTCCCGGGATGAACCCTGTCCGTAATTGCTGCCGCCGATAATTATACCATCCCCTGCTGCCTTTGCCCGCTCCGGGAATGTGGGATCGCACACCTCAAAGCAGAACTTGGAAAGATGAGGAATGTTGGATCGGTAAGGCAGAATCTTCGCACCGGCAGGCATAATATGGTCTGTGGTGATGTTATCGCCCACTTTCAGCACCACGGAAGCCGTCAGCTCGTCTGAAAAAGCCTTGGATTTGGGGAATTCCTTAATATTCGGCCCACGCAAAACCTCCACAGCGGCGCCGTCAGCAGCCGGTGCAAGGACTCCGGAATCGTCAATGCGAAAGGTTTCCGGCAGATGAACCGGAGCGATGGGTTCCATGGTCATCGGATCGGTAATGAAACCGGTCAAAGCGGATGCAACCGCAGTTTCCGGAGATACCAGATAAACCTGACCATCTTTGGTTCCGCTGCGGCCGAGGAAGTTACGGTTGAAGGTACGGAGGCTTACGCCGCCGGAGCTGGGCGAAAAGCCCATGCCGATACACGGACCGCAGGCGCACTCCAAAAGGCGGGCGCCGCTGCTGAGGATATCTGCCAGTGCGCCGCACTCAGAGAGCATGGTAAGTACCTGGCGGGAGCCTGGAGAAATGGAAAGGCTGACACCGGGAGCAATGGTTTTACCTTTGAGCATTGCAGCGACTTTCAGCATATCAAAAAGCGAAGAATTGGTACAGGAGCCGATACAGACTTGGTCTACCTTCACATCATGCAACGTTTCCACCGCAACCACGTTATCCGGGCTATGAGGACATGCGATCATAGGCTTCAACTGAGAAAGATCGATGTCAATGACCCGGTCGTAAACTGCATCGGGGTCACTAAATACGGGTACATAGTCCTCTTCTCTGCCCTGGGCAATCAAAAACGCCCTGGTCACCTCATCGGACGGGAAAATGGATGTGGTTGCGCCCAATTCCGTGCCCATATTGGTGATGGTTGCACGCTCAGGAACGCTGAGGGTTGCAACGCCAGGACCGCCCCACTCGATGATTGCACCAACGCCGCCCTTAACGGATAAAATGCGCAAAAGTTCCAGACTCACATCCTTGGCTGTAACAAACGGACGAAGCGCACCGGTCAGATTCACCTTAAACATTTTAGGCATGGTGATATAGTAAGCGCCGCCGCCCATGGCAACCGCCACGTCCATACCGCCGGCACCAAAGGACAGCATGCCCAGGCCGCCGCCGGTGGGTGTATGGCTGTCAGAACCGATTAAGGTTTTACCGGGTTTGCCGAACCGTTCCAAGTGCACCTGATGACAGATGCCGTTTCCGGGACGGGAATAATATACACCGTGTTTCGCTGCGACCGTCTGCAAATACCGATGATCGTCGGCATTTTCAAAACCGCATTGCAGAGTATTGTGATCCACATAAGCAATACTGAACTCAGTCTTCACCCGGGGAATACCCATAGTTTCAAATTCCAGATATGCCATAGTGCCCGTGGCATCCTGGGTAAGTGTCTGATCGATTCTCAGAGCAATCTCTTCACCGGGAATCATATCACAGGCCAGAAGATGATCCGCTATGATCTTTTGTGCAATGGTCTTACCCATTTTCATTACCTCTTTTCAACATGTGCCGTTTTGCGTTTTCGATATGCTGCGCAGTTCGCTGCTTGGCAAGCTCGGAATCGCCTGCTGCAATAGCATCAAAAATGGCATGGTGCTCCGCAAGGGACTGCTCGATTCGGTCCTTATGATTCTCGCCCAATCTTCTGTAACGGCGGGTTTTTCTGTGCAGGGGCACCAGAGCATCCATGATCACGCTGCGCTTGGAATAGCTGCAAATGGAATCGTGGAATGCGTCGTCCGCCTGGCGAAGATGCTCCATATCACCGATGGACACGTAAAAATCCTGCAAGTCCATAATGTGGGCAATGGCTTTAATGCCGTCTTCATTCATATTGACTGTGGCGTAATATGCAGCCAGAGCCTCGATATGATAGCGGATATCCATGATATCTTCCAGGTCCTCCTCGGTAATACCCAGGACAACAGAGCCTTTGCCGGTATTTTCAATCAAGCGCTCCTGCTCCAATTTCCGAATGGCTTCCCGGATGGGAGTTCTGCTGACGCCCAGCATCTCCACCAGCTTTAATTCCGTTAAAAGCTCGCCTCTGGGGATTACACCCAGAATGATATCGTTTTCCAATTTCTCAAAGACCTGATCCGCCAAAGAGATGGACTTAAATTCTGACATCTTCATTCCCTCCTTAACCCATGGTAAATCTGCCGGGGGCGATCTGTTCGATAAGCTCTTCCAGTTCCTTATGGGACATAACCGTCTGACGGCCGGATTCATATTCCTGATCCACCACGGCCTTCATCTGCACCACCAGCGGATCATTCTTCGCCACTTCATTCTCGCCGGACAGGCGGAAATTCTGATTGATCCAGTACGCAATACCGGCCAATCCGGAAGTTTTGGATATCTCAACTGTCGCAGGGCGGTTCAAAATCTTGTTGGTGTCAAAAATCGTATAAATTTCCGCATCCTTCAATAAGCCGTCTGCGTGGATACCGGCCCGGGTCACATTAAAATTCCGACCCACAAAGGGTGTCATTACCGGAATTTCATAACCGATATCCTTTTGGAAATATTCCGCAATCTCTGTAATGACAGTAGGATCCATGCCGTCCAGAGAACCGCGCAGGGACGCATACTCAAACACCATTGCTTCCAAGGGAACATTTCCGGTGCGTTCGCCGATTCCCAGCAACGAACAGTTGACTGCACAAGCACCGTAAAGCCATGCGGTAGATGCATTGGAAACAGCCTTATAAAAATCGTTATGGCCGTGCCACTCCAAGAACTCACTGGGAACATCGGCGTAATGCTGTAAGCCGTAAATGATACCGGCAACCGACCGGGGCATAGCTGCTTCTGTATAAGGTACGCCATAACCCATGGTATCGCAGGCACGGATCTTCACAGGGATACCTGCCTCTTTGGAAAGAGCTTGCAATTCATTGACAAAGGGCACTACAAAGCCGTAGAAATCTGCCCGAGTGATATCCTCCAAATGGCAGCGTGGAATGACACCCGCTGCAAATGCATCCTTGATCGTTCCTAGGTAATGATCCAGCGCCTGCTGACGGGTCATGCGCATCTTTTTGAAAATATGATAATCACTGCAAGACACCAAAATTCCCGTTTCCTTAATGCCAAGATCCCGAACCAAACGGAAATCATCCTTGCTGGCACGGATCCAGCTGGTGATCTCGGGAAATTTCAAGTCCAGGGACATGCACTTTTCAATGGCTTCCCGATCCTTTTTGCTGTAAATAAAGAATTCCGTCTGGCGGATAATGCCATAAGGGCCGCCCAGTTTGGAAAGAAGCTTATAAATATTAACGATCTGGTCAACAGAGTAAGGCTCAACAGACTGCTGGCCGTCCCGCAAAGATGTATCGGTTATCCAAATCTCCTCGGGCATGTTCATGGGCACACGGCGGTGGTTAAATGCCACCTTGGGAATGGTGCCATAGGAATAAACATCCCGCTGCAAATTGGGTTCAGCTACGTCCTGCAAGGAATACTTATAGGACTTCTGTTCCAGCAGATTGGTTTTATTAGAAATCTCCAACATAAAATCGACCTCTCTTCGTTGCAAAGTATTATTGTATACAATTATACATATTATTTACCGTATGTCAATAGCAAATAATGCGGCAGCCCAAAATAAGGCTGCCGCATTGGCTGTTTACCACATAAATTCGATATTGTACCTTTGAAGCCACTCATTGATTTGAAGCAGAAAACAAATCGTTTGTGGCGTTCGCATCAATTGTCCGTACCATGGCCAAACCGATTGCTGCCGCAAGAGCTTCGCTGCCTCATCACGGGAAACCAAATAAAACAGCGGCGCATCCTTTTGCTGCAACAGCTCATTCAATCTTTGACTCACAAGCTCCATGTATTTTGGGTTCCAAATTTTGGGATACGGACTCTTTTTACGCCACAGTACCTCATTGGGCAACACACCCTCCATGGCATAACGGAGCAGCCCCTTCTCCTTCCCCCTGTAATCCTTAAACTCCCAGGGGACACCATACATATATTCTGCGATCCGGTGGTCGCAGAACGGCACACGCACTTCCAAGCCGGAATACATGCTCATTCGATCTTTCCGATCCAACAGAGTCTGCATGAACCACCGCTGATTCAGATTAATCATTTCCTTCATGCGCCGCTCTGTGGGTGAAGTGCCGGGGAGAATGTCACTTTCCCGGCAAGTCATTTCATAGCGCTCCCGAACATAGGCTTCTCCATCGATACGCTGTTGTAAGGCAGGCGCCATCATATCGCAGCGGTGACCGGTATTCTGCGCCCAGGGAAAGCCCTCCTTGTCCCGGATCTCCGGATCACGAAACCAGGGATAGCCACCAAAGATCTCATCGGCGCACTCCCCGGAAAGAGCCACCGTTACATACTTGCGAATTTCACGACAGAATAAAAGAAGCGAAATATCCACATCTGCCATTCCCGGCAGATCCCGTGCGGCAACCGCCTCCCCCATTGATTCCGCCAGCTGTTCCGGTGTGAGAACCGTGTAATGATGGTTTGTATATAAAGTTTCCCGCATGATGTGAATAAACTCCACGTCCGAATTGGGCTGGAATTTATCAGGCACAAAGAAATTTGCATTATCCTGATAATCCACAGAAAAGGTGGGTAATTGCTTCCCTCGCTCAGCAAACGCTTCTGCACAGATGGCTGTGATCAGGCTGGAATCCAAGCCACCGGACAAAAACGTTCCCAAAGGCACATCGGATACCATCTGACGCCGGATCGAATCCTTGACCAGATATCGGATCGTTTCTGCGGTTTCTTCAAAGCTTTCACGGTGTTCCCGATCTTTTAACCGCCAGTATTGCTTCAACTCCATCCTGCCGCTGCGGTAATAGGCACAGCAGCCGGGCTCCAACGCAGATATGCCATGGAATACACCGCTGCCGGGTGTTCGCCCCGGACCCAGGAGAAGAATTTCCGCGGCGCCTTCCAAGTCCAATTTTGCCTTCACCGTGGGATATGCCAGTATCGTTTTGATCTCCGATGCGAAAATGAGTCCACGGTCGTGCAATTTATAAAACAGCGGCTTGACTCCCATCCGATCCCGGGCAAGAAACAATCTGCCTGCATTTTCTTCATAAACGCCGAAGGCAAAGATCCCGTTACACCGCGTCAAACAATCCTCGCCCCACTGAATATATCCGTGGAGCATCACCTCCGTATCAGAATGCCCACGAAAGCTGTGTCCCAGAGCAGTCAGTTCCCGCCGCAGCTCATCAGTATTATAAAGCTCTCCGTTGTAGACAATGGTATAGGTTTCTTTTCCTGTTGTAACGGACATTGGCTGCGCACCGCCACTTGGATCAATTACCGCAAGCCTACTGTGGAGCAACGCTCCATCTTTGACCAAAGCATGGTTTCTGGCGTCAGGGCCACGACGCGCCATGGTGGTAAGCATATGATCCAAAGTCTTCTTATCCGTCGGCAGGCCTAAAACACCCGCTATTGCACACATAAAATACCTCCTTTCTCTTTCGTATCTTATGCACACATTTCCCGAAAAGGCACAATCATGCTCACTTCTTTTGTCCATTCACCACTTCAAGCAAAGCCGCATATCATAATACGAAATCAGAAAGGAGGAGTAAAATGGCATCTGTCGGGTACATACAGGTACACACCTTTGCCAGTAACGCAAGGATTCCCCTATCCGGTGTGGCAATCAGCATAACCGCACCGGACGGTACACTAATTGCCACTCGTCTATCCGACCGCAGCGGTTTAATCACGCCAGTTGAGCTGCCTGTTCCCCCAATATCCGCGGGGCAAACACCAAACACCGGGGAAATTCCTTTTGCTACCGTGACGATCCACGCACAAATCCCGGGCTATGACCAAATAACTGCAAATGAAGTACAGATCTTTCCGGATACAGTAACCAATCAGGACCTGAAAATGATCCCACAGTCTGAGCTTCCCGAAGCATGGGATAAGGCGGAGTATTTTGACACACCGCCCCAGAATTTGTAGGAGGTAGAACATGCCTACCGTTACTCCATTTGTACCGCAGGAAATTACGGTCCACCTGGGTTCGCCATCGTCCAATGCGCCCAATGTTACCGTTCCTTTTGTGGACTATGTGAAAAATGTCGCGTCCAGCGAAATATATCCGACTTGGGACGACAGTGCACTCAGAGCGAATATCCTGGCCATTGTTTCCTTTGCATTAAACCGGGTGTACACGGAATTTTACCGCAGCCGCGGGTATGATTTCGATATTACAAGCTCCACAGCTATCGACCAGGCATTTGTCAACGGCAGAAGCTATTTTGAGAATATCTCACGAATCGTTGACGAACTGTTTAATGATTATCTGCGGCGACCTGGGTTTGTGGAGCCTCTTGCGGCCAAGTTCTGCAACGGCACTACCGTGACCTGCGAGGGACTGAGTCAATGGGGCAGCCAAAATCTTGCAAGGCAGGGTTATAATTCCACGCAGATACTCAGGAATTATTACGGAAATGTGGAAATTGTGAATAATGCACCCATACAAGGCATTACCTCATCGTATCCCGGCACGCCTTTGCGCCGTGGTAGTTCCGGGCCAAGTGTTGTGGTGGTGCAGGTGGAATTAAACCGGATTTCTCAAAACTATCCTGCAATACCCAAGCTCTCCCCCGTTGATGGTATATACGGCAGCCGCACCGAAGAGGCGGTACGAAGATTTCAGCAAATATTTAATTTAAATCCCGATGGGATCGTTGGGCCTGCCACTTGGTACGCCCTTGTAAGACTATATACCGCTGTCACAAAGCTGGGTGAATTAAGAAGCCAGGGACAACAGTTTTACTCCATCAACTGGGAATATCCCAACTCCCTGGAACAAGGTGACACTGGTGATAAAGTCCGGCACTTGCAATATATGCTGTCTGTGCTCTCTTCCTATATAACGGCCGTTCCACCGCTGAATGTGGACGGAATCTTCGGAACTGAAACCCGCAACGCGGTCATTGGTGCGCAGCAGTATTTTGGTCTGCCACAAACCGGGCGTGTGGATGAGAGAACCTGGGATGAAATTTATGATCAATTCTCCGGAATTGAAAATACCAGCCTTAGAAGAAACGAAAACTTCCCGCAGGGACCGGCAGCAGTTACCGCATTTGCAGGAAGCAGCACCAACCGAAACAGAAATTCCAGAACAACTACCCTTACCCAATTCCCCGGAAACGACCTTTTCCTAGGGCAGCAAGACCCTGTTCGCCAGGAGGTGATTCGATGAGACCGCCAGAATCCTTTATCGGCCAACCCATTCGTTCCCTGCAAACCATGCTCCGGGTAATTGCGGAGTCTGACCCCATGCAGCCAAGCGTCGTACCGGACGGCATTTACGGTCAAAATACAGCGGCGGCTGTTTCCGCATTTCAACGGCGAAAAGGCTTGCCGGTCACTGGTGTCGCTGACAAATACACCTGGGATGCCATCGTGGCGGAATATGAACCTGCGCTGGTTTTAATTGCCGAGGCTGAACCAATTGCGGTAATCTTTAACCCCAATCAGGTTATCCGGCAAGGAGAAAGTCACCCCAATGTTTACCTGGCACAGAGCATGCTCATCGTACTTGGTGATGCCTACGATAGTATACCCAGGCCGGGAATAACAGGAATTTTAGACATTCCCACCTCCACTGCCCTGTCCCAATTCCAAATTTTAAGCGATCTTCCCTCCACCGGTGAGCTGGATCGGATCACCTGGCGGCAATTGGCGCGCCATTATCCCCTGGCTTCCCGCATTGTTACCGACAGAAATAGAAACAATCTGTGAATTTCCAATATTTTGCTTGATTATCCGGAAAAATGACCTATAATATAGATATTGGTTGCCAAGCGCACTTCCGGAGGATGAATCATGCTCATAAAAAATTGGAAAAAGGATCTGCTGACAGTGCCCAATCTGTTAAGCCTGTTCCGGTTGCTTTTGATCCCCACCTACATCATTATTTACTTAAATGCAAAGGATGAGACGGATCTTTTTATTGCCGCCGGTATTCTGGCTGTTTCCTGTTTAACAGATGCCATTGACGGCAAAATTGCCAGACACTTCAATTGCATATCCACCATCGGCAAGGTTCTGGATCCCCTGGCAGACAAAGCGACCCAGTTTTCTCTGATTGTCTGCCTGCTGATCCGATATCCGGTCCTCTTGGTCCTTGTTTGCATGTTTGTTATGAAAGAACTGTTTCAGCTGTTTGCCGGTCTTTACTCTCTGAAAAGAGGAAAGATGCTGGTAGGCGCTCTGCTGCCGGGCAAGATCTGCACCACGATCCTGTTTATCAGCTTGATTCTTCTGGTACTTCTTCCAAATCCGGAAAACTGGGTAGTTACGCTGATCACAGTGATCGACTGCATTGCGGTGTTGGCATCGTTCCTTGCTTATATCAAGGTTTACACCACACCCTCTGCCATGTTCAGCGATTTAAACGAAGAAAATGATCCTAAAAACTAAGCGGCGGTGTATACCGCCGCTTTTTCCCGCGAAAAACCGAAAAGAAAGTCTTGACAAACCAAACCAAGTATTGTAAGATATCAAGGCTGACGCTATATGGAGAAGTCGCGTAGCTGGCCGAGCGCGCACGATTGGAAATCGTGTAAACCCCAAAAGGGTTTCGAGGGTTCAAATCCCTCCTTCTCCGCCAAAGAATAACCGTCATTCTGATACAACAGAATGACGGTTATTCTATGCTTAAATTCACTATTTCGAGAACTTTTCGGGAAAGACATCCTCCAATTGGCTGTTTAATCCTGTTTCAAATCGTTAAAAGACAAGCAATCGTTAAATTACAACCATAATCGTTGATTTATAGGGGTAATCGTTAAATTATAGGCAACAATCGTTGAAAGAGAATTACTATTATGGTATAATTCAAAAAAGAGGTGATGCAGAATGAAAACGAATAGTGCCATGGAATCGCTTCTTGAACAATACAAGATTGACGATGTGCATCTTATCTCACAAGATAATAGCTATCCTATTTGGCAAAAAGAAGATGCCATCGGAAGAAAGTATTGGGGTGTTTCCAATTTCTGTGGATTAGACAGAAAGCAGATTAAATCCACTCAGGATTTATCACAACTTGAATGGGATGGAAACGAAATACATTTGGATGCCCTAACAGATGATGAAGTAAAATCACTCCTTATCAAGGCGATAGGTATGTTACTATATTGGAAGAAAATTCTCGAATATCAATATCCCGAAACGCGGTTTTACGTTTTTGCATCGTATGATAATGGGGATATGCTGATTTTAGATGAAGGCGAACTGCCGACCCGTTCGATTACCCTTCGTTTTTGGGCTGATCGCGGAACCGACACAGTAATAAACTTAGATTTTTTTGACGATTGGGAACAACCTGCGATCGTTGGATATTGCAATTTTGCACCCCCTACTCACTAAATGCACCCCCAAAAACAGCTTTGCACCCCCTAACCTCAAATGGGAGTGCATTTGTATCAAAATTAGGGTTAGTCTTCACAAAAAGACCACATTTGTCCGTTAGACAAATGTGGTCTTTTTTTAATGGGGCACTCTGAACTTCACTTCACTGCCGCTGCTTTGCATGGACGAAACCCATGCTTTACCAGAAGTTGCTTATTCCTGATATCTGTGATATAATACAGTCCAATAAATTCCAATTTATCGAACAAAGCAGTCATACCGCTTTTACTTGCCTTTACCTGCGTTCCGCTGCGTTTGGTCACTCTTTCGCAAACAAGCCCCCGGTTTTTACCGGGGCTTGTTCTGTTACACTTTTCTATAAATCTTTGCCGGCGTTGTCCACCCGCCGTACTCCTGCATTACAGTTTCAACAGGCGCATAACCCAAGTCTTGTGCAATTTGAATCTTGATCTTTGACGAATCCGGAATTTGCAGATAGACAGGGCCATCTTCTTCGCACTTTTCAAGCAACAGCGGTGCCGCCTTATCGAATCCATTTACGAAGAAGAAGTCAGCACGAATTCCTTTTTCTGTATGCATAACGCTGGCCATAGCGCCCAATTCACCATTTTGACCGATTGCGCCGTAATAACGGCCGCCGTTCATTGCAAGGGAACGATAGCGCTGAAACAGGCTCATGCAGCAAGTTTGCGAGAAAAAGCCCTTACTGTACAGATTAGTGTTACAATCCAGCAGGCCCTGAGGTGCAAGAAGCGCCAGCAGAATCATTGGAATTCGGAAATCGGCAGAGCCATCAACAATTTTCACTTTCCCGGGATCTGCGCCGAACAAATTCTGAGTATAGTTCACGATATCCAAGCCTTTCAGCCGGATCATTACTCCTGAACAGGAAAGATACTCAAAGCCGAAGGAGCTGTACAGTTTTGCGGCAATCGGATTACCCGTTCCCAAAACGGAAATCTGAACGCCGGCCGCATCGATATCTTCCATCATACGGGCAAAGAGCTTCTTTGACACGCCCTTGCCCCGGGCAGCAGGAGTGGTGCACACACCGGATACGCCGCAGAATTTCTGAGCCTTTTTGGGAATTGTTGCATGAACCGTGCCCAGGATTTCACCGTCTTCCTCAGCGATGTAAATCCAGTCCGTATTCTGCTCGGCTTCATCGCCGTTCATCTGCGGAAGCTCCAATTGTGCCTCGAAGGTTCCGAAGGTTTGCTCTATGAGAGCAAGCAGTTTTTCGTATTCAAAAGGTGATGTATAACGTGTAATCTGCATAATATACACTCCTTTTACTATGTCATCTTTTCCTGTTTGACCTTATGGTCAATTACGTGTCTGGATGCCAGCTCCTTATGGATATCTTCCAGGGAGATTCCGGCCTCCACCATTAAAACCATTACATGATAAGCTAAATCTGCAATCTCGTACACCGTTTCTGCCTTATCCTTGGCGTGAGCGGCAATAATGACCTCTGTGGATTCCTCGCCCACCTTTTTCAGAATCTTATCCATACCCTTTTCAAAAAGGTAGGTGGTATAGCTGCCTTCCTTGGGATTGGTCTTGCGCCCGGCAATCAGGTTGTACAGTCCTTCATAGCTGAACTGCTTCAGTTCCTCGGAGAGGTACAGTTCGTTGAAGAAGCAGCTCTCCGCACCGGTATGGCAGGCAGGGCCGTCCTTCACCACTTCCACCACCAGGGCATCACAGTCACAGTCGGCATAGATGGCCACCACGTGCTGCACTGCGCCGGAGGTATCGCCCTTGCGCCACAGTTCCTGACGGCTGCGGCTCCAGAAGCAGGTGCGTCGCTCATCGATGGTAATGGCAAGGCTTTCCTTGTTCATATAGGCAAGGGTCAGCACTTCCTTGGTGTAGTGATCCTGCACAATGGCAGGAATCAGACCCTTTTCATCAAATTTCAGTTCCATAATGGTTCTCCTTTATGTTACAGGCGCCTTTCCACGCCCTGTGCGCGCAGATAGCGCTT
>JAZNFY010000008.1:0-6114 GCA_045589195.1 Faecousia sp.
GCGTCGAACAAAGAACCGAAGGTCATGCCCACGATGTCGGAGGAAACAATCTCGTCCTCGGTGTAGCCGTAGGACTCAGTGGTAGCAGCCTTCATGGCAGCGTTGATCTCTTCCTTGGTCACTTCCTTGGCAACCACAGCGTTCAGAATGGTGGTGGAGCCGGTGGGAGTGGGGATTCTCTGAGCAGCGCCGATGAGCTTGCCGTTCAGCTCGGGGATAACCAGGCCGATTGCCTTGGCAGCGCCGGTGGAGTTGGGCACGATGTTGATGGCGCCGGCACGGGAACGACGCAGGTCGCCCTTTCTCTGGGGGCCGTCCAGGATCATCTGGTCGCCGGTGTAAGCGTGGATGGTGCACATAATGCCGGACTCGATGGGAGCCAGGTCATTCAGAGCCTTAGCCATGGGAGCCAGGCAGTTGGTGGTGCAGGAAGCGGCGGAGATGATGTTGTCTTCCTTGGTCAGAGTCTCGTGGTTGACGTTATATACGATGGTGGGCAGGTCGTTGCCGGCGGGAGCGGAGATAACAACCTTCTTGGCGCCGGCGTCGATATGAGCCTGGGCCTTTGCCTTGGAAGTATAGAAACCGGTGCATTCCAGAACTACGTCCACATCCAGCTCGCCCCAGGGCAGCTCAGCAGCATTTGCCTTGGCGTAGATGGTGATCTTCTTGCCGTCCACAACGATATTGTCCTCGCCGGCCTCAACAGTGTGAGCGCCGAAGGGCTTGGCGTAAGCACCCTGAGTGGAGTCGTATTTCAGCAGGTGAGCCAGCATCTTGGGGCTGGTCAGGTCGTTGATTGCGACAACCTCGAAGCCCTCAGCGCCGAACATCTGACGGAAAGCCAGACGACCGATACGACCGAAACCATTAATAGCAACTTTTACAGACATGGGAATTTCCTCCATTTCAAAATTACTGCTTTGCAGTATATTAGACATTTTTTGCGGTAAAATCGATAAATCCGCACGGATTCATTATACAACAAGCACCCTATGTTGTAAAGTATCAGTTTTGTACAAAACCGCCCTTTTTTTTCGAAATTTTTCTATCATTTACACAGAATCCCCCGGGCGCTTACCCCTTTCCTTTCTTTGATTTTGAGCATCTTCTTTTTTCTTGCTATTTTTTAAAGATACCAGTATAATATAAAAAGGAATGTTATGATTTCCCGCACCGGGCAAAGAAACGAGGCGCTTTTATGGAACACAAAAAGAGAATCCTGCTTTTGACCACCGGCGGTACCATCGCCTCCGTGGCCGGCGCCGACGGCTTGGAGCCCCGGCGTTCCGACGTGATGGAGCGGGAGCTGAATCAGCTTCGCACCTACTACAATATTCACGTGAAAGACGTTCTGTGCCTGGACTCCTCCAACATTCGCCCCGAGGAGTGGAAGAGCATTGCCACCCACATTTTTGAAAACCGGGCGGGCTTCGACGGCATCGTCATCTCCCACGGCACAGACACCATGGCCTACACCGCCTCTGCCGTAACCTTTATGCTGCCGGATATTGACCTGCCTGTGGTGTTTACCGGCTCGCAGCTACCCCTTACCGACGTGCTTTCCGACGGACCGGACAACCTGCGCACCGCTTTCGCCATGGCAGCTGCCGGAAAACCGGGCATATACCTGGCCTTTGACCGGAAGGTCATGCTGGGCTGCCGGGCAGTGAAAGTCCGGGCATCGGGCTTTTCCGCCTTTGAAAGCGTCAATGCCCGCTATGCCGGTCAGGTCACCAACCGGGGTCTGGTGCTGGACGAACGGGTGCTTCCCAAGGCAAATGCCCCCACCCGCCTTTGCCCCCAGCTTTGCGAAAATGTATTTCTGCTGAAACTGACCCCAGGCCTGAGCAGCGCGGTATTTGATATGCTGGGCGCCATGGGTTATAAAGGCATCGTCATCGAGGCCTTTGGTCTTGGCGGCATCAACAGCCTCAGCCGGGAACTAAAAAGCATTCGCCGCTGCATTGAAGACGGCATCAGCGTGGTGGTCACCACCCAATGCCTGTACGACAGCTCCGACCTGCGGGTCTACCAGGTGGGCAATAAGCTTCTGGAACTGGGCGTGATCCAGGGCCGGGACATGACCACAGAAGCGGCCATGACCAAGCTCATGTGGGCCTTGGGCCAGGGCATGACCCAGGAAGAGATTTCCAATCTTTTCCACCAAAGCCTTGCAGGAGAAATTACCCTGTAAATTTTACCCCTCACAACAAAGGAGGTTATTTTATGGACAAGATCTTTGTCACCGGTCACCGCAACCCGGATACGGATTCCATCGTCGCCGCCATGGCCTACGCATCCCTGCGAAACGCCTTGGGTCAGCGGGAATACGAAGCCGCCTGCCTGGGCCGGGTCTCCGACGAAACCCAAATTGTTCTGAACCGCTTTGGTTTTACGCCTCCGGTACAGATCCACAGCATGCACACCCAGGTTCGGGACCTAGATTTTGATAAGCCTCCGGTGTTTTCCGCCGCCGTAACCATGGAGCGGGCGTGGAAAATGCTGGGCAAGGATACCCCCGCCATTCCCGTAGCCAATGATGACGGCACATTGTTCGGCATGCTCTCCCGGGAAGACGTGGCCAACTACAATATGAGTCTGGTCAACGCCGGCCGGCTCAACGACGTGCCCCTTTTCAATCTGCTGAACGTTCTGGAAGGCAAAATCCTCAACGCCGCCGGCGAGCAGACGGATACCGTCTCCGGCGAAGTATGCGTGGCGCTTCCCAACAGCCGGGAAAATCTCATGTTCCGGAGCAAGGACTCCGTGGTTATTTGCGGCTATCAGCCGGAAATTATTCGCCGGGCGCTGGAAATGAACGTAAATTGCCTGGTTCTGTGCCAGTCGGAGCTTCCCGGGGAGCTTTTGGACATCCCCACCCAGACCTGCATCATCTGCACCCCCAACGACGCTTACCGCACCATGCGGCTGATCTTCCAGTCCACCCCCATCAGCCGAATCTGCCGCACCGAAAACCTCATTTGCTTCCACCTGGATGACCGGGTGGACGATGTGCGGGAAACCATGCTCAAACACAGAGATTCTGCCTACCCCATTCTGGATGCCGAGGAAAAAGTGGTTGGTATCCTAACCCGGTATCACCTGCTCCGCCCCCGGCGCAAACGGGTGGTTCTGGTGGACCACAACGAGGCCGCCCAGTCCGTTCCCGGTCTGGAAGAAGCGGAAATTCTGGAAATCATCGACCATCACCGCCTGGCGGATATTCAAACCGCCAACCCCATTTATGTCCGTTACGAGCCGGTTGGCTCCACCAATACCATCATTGCCAGCATGTTCCAGGACCGGGGCCTGATGCCCTCGGAAAAGATGGCGGGCATGATGGCAGCGGCCATTCTTTCTGACACCGTCATGTTCAAGTCCCCCACCTGCACCGACCAGGATCGGCGCACCGCCGAGCGCATGGCGCGGATCGCCAACGTTTCCCTGGACGAGTTGGGTCGTGAGATTTTCTCCGCCTCCATGGACGGCCGCACCGCCAAGGACCTGCTGCTGGCTGACTATAAAGAATTCCACATCGCCGGTCACGATCTGGCGGTGGCTCAGATCACCTGCGTGGACAGCCCCAGAATGTTGGAGCGCAAGGAAGAATTCCTGGCGCTGATGCGCCAGCTGCAACAGGAAAAAGGCTTCTCCATGATGATCCTGATGCTCACGGACGTCCTGTTGGAAGGCTCTCAGATCCTGTATCTGGGCGACGACGACACCATTCGCCAGGCCTTTAACGTTGCCCCCAAGGACAATGTGGCGTTCCTGCCGGGCATTATGAGCCGGAAAAAGCAAGTGATCCCCATGCTCTCCGCTTTGTGGGGCTAATATCAAAGAAAACGAGGTGTGATATGGGTTTTGAATCCCTTTTGGGCAATGCACAATTAAAAAGCAACTTAACTGCCCGCCTGCAATCCAACCGCATATCCCACTTTTTTCTGATCTCCGGTCCTGCCGGCTCGGGCAAGAAGACCCTGGCAAAGCTTTTGGCTTCTGCCATTTTGTGCAAAGGCGCTGACCGCCCCTGCGGCAGCTGCACCGCCTGCCGCAAAGCCGCGGAGGGCAACCACCCGGACATCATCACCGTCACCGACCCGGAACACAAAAACGTGGCGGTGAGCGTTGTGCGCGAAGCCCGGGAGGATGTATATATCAAGCCCAATGAAAGCGACCGGAAAATTTACATTTTCCCCCAGGAAATGGGCATTGAGGGGCAAAATGCCCTGTTGAAAATTCTGGAAGAGCCCCCTGCATACGGGGTGTTCATTCTCCTGGCCAACAATCCGGAAAGCCTGCTGACCACCGTACGCTCCCGGTGCGTGGAGCTGCGGCTCACCGCCCTGCCGGAGGAGGTTCTTCGCAGCGCCCTTTCCCGGGAATTTTCCAAAGCCACCCCGGAGTGCATCGACTCAGCCATTGCCCGCAGCGGCGGATTTTTAGGGCAGGCAAAGGAGCTTTTGTCCCAGGGAGAAAAAAATCAGGAACAAGTCCAGCGCTTCGGCGAATGCTTCGCCCAGGGCGATGCCATTTCCCTTTTGGAGCTGCTGACCCCCATGGAAAAATTCAAGCGGGACGAGCTGATCCCTGCCTTGGAGCAATGGGTACAGCTGCTTGCAGAAGGACTAACCTGCCGCGCAGGTATTGCCACAGGTAACCCCATCGCAAAGAAGATCAGCCAGCGCCGCAGCGCAGCGGAAATTTCCGCCGCCGCCGACCATGTAAACAAAGCGCTGGAATACGCCCGGAGCAACGTCTCTCCCGCCGCCATCTGCGCATGGCTCAGCTGGACGCTGCGCCGCCAATAATCATTCGTTTTTCATAAAGGAGCAAGCCATGGAAGAACAACGCAAACCCCTCATGATCGAAGTTGTGGACATTCAGTTCCGCCCCGGTCAGAAAGTTTATTTTTTCTCCCCCGCAGGCCTTACCCTGCGCACCGGGGATCACGTGATCATCGACACTGCCCGGGGCCCGGAATTTGGCATCTGCACCTCCTGCAACCGAAAGGTTTCGGAAAAAGAAATCATTTCTCCCCTCCGGGGCGTTATACGTAAAGCCACGGAAAAAGACGAGAAAACCGTGGAAGAAAACCGGGCCAAGGAAAAAGAAGCCCTTTCCTTCTGCCAGGAGCGCGTAGCCGAGCTGGGCCTGGATATGCAGCTTGTCGGCGCAGAAATGGCCTTTGACGGCAGCAAACTTCTGCTGTTTTTCACCGCCGACGAGCGGGTGGACTTCCGGGAGCTCATCAAAGACCTGGCCAGCGTGTTCCATACCCGCATCGAGCTGCGCCAGATCGGCGTCCGGGACAAGGCCAAAATGGTTGGCGGTCTCGGCATCTGCGGCAGACCCTTCTGCTGCGCCAGTTTCCTGGACGATTTCCAGCCCGTTTCCATTAAAATGGCCAAGACCCAGAATCTGAGCCTGAATCCCACCAAAATCTCCGGCACCTGCGGCCGGCTCATGTGCTGCCTCAAATACGAGCAGGACGCTTACGAAGACCTGCTTCGCACCGCACCCAAGGCCGAGTCCTTCGTGGATACCCCCGAGGGCCGGGGCACGGTGGTGGAAGTGGATCTTCTGCGCCAGCGGGTAAAGGTGCAGATGGAAAACCACCCGGAAACCATGAATTATTTCTCCAACGAGGATATCGCTGTTCTTCGCAGCGGCAAGCCAAAAAAGAATGACCCGCCCATTCCGGCGGATCTGGCGCCCATTTCCGGCGCTGTCAGGCGGCCTGTAAAGGAAATCCCCACGGATGCGCCCATCGTTCTGGATTCGATCAAATTCCGGTACAGCACCGAAACGGTAGCGGAGGAAACACTTCCCCAAGAGCCGGAAGATGCTCCGGCAGAGGAAAAAGAGGTCAAACTCTCCCGCCACCGCCGCAAAAACCGTGGTCACCGGCACAGCGAAGCTGCCGCCAACGCGCCCGCCCCGGAAAACACCGAGGCCAAGGACGCGCCCAAAAAACACCATCGGCGCAACCGCTACCGCCACAGCAAGAAGCCCCAACAGCAACAATAGAATAACGGCGTGTGCTTTTGGCACACGCCGTTTTCCTTATCAACAATAAAAATCCTTGATCTTCTTGGCCCGGCTGGGGTG
>JAZNFY010000009.1:0-50222 GCA_045589195.1 Faecousia sp.
GAGGCTTAGCTCAGCTGGTTAGAGCGCATGCTTCACACGCATGAGGTCACAGGTTCGAGTCCCGTAGTCTCCACCAAAAGAATCCCCATCCGAAAGGATGGGGATTTTCTTTTAGTATGGCATCTTAACGCGGGACTCGAACAGTAAAATGCGGCGCGGACGAGCGTCGCCGGCGACGGCTGGACGGAGCCGAACCTTGATTGAATCGAGTCCCGTAGTCTCCACCAAAAGCAAAAGTCCACCCTGCCGGGTGGACTTTTATTTTTATAATTATAGCAGCTGTTGTTCGTTGATGATCAGTTTAAATTGCAGACCCAGTTTCTCTGCCGCCTTGCGGCACAGCACCATGCGCTGCATAAAGATTTCAAAATACTCCATCACCGAGCCATACTTAGTATCCACAGTAAGCTTCAGCTTGATTATCGTCTTATCCTCATTGATTTTCAGCATGGATTTTTTAACGGAATAATTTACCCGATCATGAATGTCAAAGGTAGAAAAGTCCTTGTTCCGGACACGGCTGCGCCGCACGTCCGCCTTGTCCGCCAAAAACATGGCTGCCGCTACTGCATTAACAGGGACACCGGTTCCTTCATCATGATTTCCGATGGTGGTCACGATGGTAGCAACCTCAGTGGGGTCACAGCCCATATCATTCAAAATGCTCCACGCCATAACCGCGCCGGACTGAGAATGGTCCTTTCTATTGACTAGGTTTCCGATATCGTGAAGGTATCCTGCAATTTTGGCCAGCTCTACCGTGCGCTCATCATAACCCATCGTCTGCAAAATATACCCTGCCATTTCGGCAACATGCATAACATGCGCAAAGCTATGCTCCGTAAAGCCCAAGGCTCCCAAGGATTCATCTGCCCGAGTAATATAGGTTTTAATTGCTTCACTATTTTTTATTTCATCATATGTCAGCATATGGGCACCTCCTGCTAAAAAACAATAACGAAAAAGCAATAGCTTATCAAGATTTTTCCGCTAAGTATATCTGGTTGGCAACACTGTTTTTGGATAGCCTGTTGGGCCGGTGCATTTTATCTGTAAATCTCCGGGTCGGTTTCTAATTTTCCGTCCAAAAACAGGCAGAAATCCTCCAAGGCTTTCCATTGAGACGGGCGGTTCAGCGCATGGAAAAAGCCATGCTCCACGCCGGGGAACACCTTCCAATGGGTCTTAATGCCCATGGCCCGGTGCTGCCTGGCAATCTTCAAGGTCAGCTCCGAGGGGAACAAGTTTTCAAGCTCCGCTTCCATAAAAAACAGGGGCGGATTTTCCCTGTTAATATAGTTTTTCAAAGAAAGGCGTTCATATCGCTCCGGATCTTCTTCATAGGGCGCGCCAGCGATACCCTGCATGGTAGCCCACATGCTGGGCTGCATATTATCCCAATGGAGGAAATCATAGGGCGTAGCTTGCAGCAGGCCCATAACGGGCTTGACCCACTCATTTTCCAGGTTGTTTTCTTCGCCGCACTGACCGGGCTGAGCGCAAAGCAGCAGCGATGCCAAATGCGCGCCGGCAGACACGCCATATACAGCCACGTTCAGCGGCCGGCCCATCTCTTTTAAGATGGTGATAAATTTATCATAGGACGCACGGATATCGCTCAATTGCTGAAATGCGTCCTTGGCATCCAACCGGTAATCCGTAGATGCCACAATATAACCCCGCTGGCTGAGCTTTTCCATAATCTCATGAAAATCCCGGCTGCCGCTACGCCAGCCGCCGCCATGGACCCAGAAAACCGCCACATCCTTCGTAAATTCTTCCGGCTCAAAAACATCAAAAACCCGGCCTCTTACCATGGGGCTGTCCAGATAATAAGAATAAAATTTATGCTTCATAAGGTTACCCGCTTCCTTTCTGTTTTCTATATTGTAATTTGCTTTTCTGTGAAAAGCAAGTCTGAAAATAAAGAAACACCGCCTTACCTTATTGCAATTAAATATCTTTGGTGCTATAATGACTTGTAATGCAAACTTTGACAAAAAGGAGGGCGAAGCGCAATGATTTTCGGTAAGCACATTAACAAATATTACCTAAAATACAGCCTTATGCTGCTTATGGGCATTGCCGCCCTGGTCCTGGTGGATTATCTGCAATTGCGAATCCCCTACCTTTATCAATTGGTGATCAACGGCATGAACAACGGGCAGGTTCTGTACGAAGGGGAAATGACTGCCTTCAACATGGATTTTCTTCTGGATCGGATCTGTCTGCCCATGGTCAATATCATCCTTTGCATGATCGCAGGCCGCTTTCTATGGCGTGTGGCTTTCTTCGGCGCTGCCGTCCGGGTAGAGACCAGCATCCGGGACAAAATGTTCAGCCACGCCAAGGATTTGAGCCGGGAATACTATCAGGTGAACAAGGTTGGCGACCTGATGAGCCTTTTTACCAACGATCTGGACACCATTCAGGAATGCTTCGGCTGGGGCATCATGATGTTCTTCGACGCACTGCTGCTTGGTGTGCTGGCACTGAAAAAAATGTGGGATATGGATCCGATGCTGACCCTACTTTCCATGATCCCCATGGCGATTCTTCTGGTTATGGCCACCATTGTAGGCCATCGGTTGGAGCAAAAGTGGGACTACCGGCAGGAGTGCTTCTCCAAACTATCCGATTTCTCTCAGGAAAGCTTCTCCGGCATTGCAGTCATCAAGGCTTTCGTAAAGGAATCCAAAGAACTGCTTGCCTTTAATAAGCTGAACAAGAAAAATGAAGACGCCAACATGGACTTTACCCGCATTTCAGTGATATTCCGAATCATGGTTGGATTGTTCGTGGAAAGTGTCATCTGCGTTATCTTAGGTTACGGCGGCTACTTGGTGCACAAAGGCAGCTTCAACGCCGGTCAGCTGATGGAATTTATCGGCTACTTTAACTCCATCATCTGGCCCATCATGGCCGTTTCGGAGCTGATTGACATGACCTCCCGGGGCAAAGCCTCCCTGAAACGGGTAAGCGAGCTGCTGGACGCGCCCCAGAATGTCATGGACCGGGAAGGCGTAAAGGACTTGAAAAGCATTCGGGGTGACATCGAATTCAGAAATTTGACCTTCCGATACCCCGACGGCGAATTTAATGCTCTGGAAAACATCTGCTTCACCATCAACGCAGGAGAAAATGTGGGTCTGGTGGGCAAGACCGGCTCCGGAAAGACCACGCTGGTAGACCTGATTCTGCGTACTTATAACGTACCCGACGGCACACTGTTCATTGACGGACATGACGTAAATGACGTATCCATTCGCTCCGTGCGGGCCGGCTGCGCCTATGTGCCTCAGGACAATTTTCTGTTCTCGGATACCATTGCCAACAACATCTGCTTTGGCGCAAAGATAAACCGGGAAGATGATATTCAAAATGCCGCCATGCTGGCAGACGTGCACGACAATATCAGCCAGTTCCAGCTGGGCTATGAAACCGTGCTGGGCGAGCGGGGCGTTACCGTCTCTGGCGGTCAAAAGCAGCGGATCTCCATCGCCCGGGCACTGATGAAAAATGCGCCCATTCTGATTCTGGATGACAGCGTTTCCGCCGTGGATACCAAGACAGAAAAGAACATTCTGGAAAATCTGCGCAACACCCGCGCAGGCAAGACCACCATTTTGATCGCCCACAGAATTTCCACCATTGAAAAAATGGATAAAATTCTGTTCATTGAAGACGGCAAGCTTTCCGCCGTGGGCACCCACCAGGCTCTTTACGATACCAACGCAGCCTACCGAAAAATGGTAGAGCTGCAAAAGCTGGAAGAGGAAGGAGGTAAGGCCCATGCATGAGTATCTTCCTCTTCTGATCGTGGGCGCGATCATCGGCGCATTTTCCACCGTCTTTATCATCGCCTACATTGCCTTAAAAAACAAAAAGGAAGCTGTGGGCTTTGACCGCAACATGGCCGACAAGGAGCTGATCGGACGGCTTTTGCGCTACGCACTGCCTTACAAAAAACAGTTTGCGCTGGTGCTTCTGATCATGCTGGTATCCATCGCCTACGACGTGATCTCTCCCCTGCTTCTGGGGCATGTGCAGGGCACCATCAAATCTGATTTTGAGCTGAGCTACCTGTTCATGCTGGTTGCCATCTATGCGGGAATGCTGATTATTTCCATGATCTGCACCTACCTGCAATCTATGATTCTGCAAAAAATCGGACAGAAGATCCTCTCCCAGCTGCGGCAGGATATTTTCACCCACATTGAAAATCTCTCTCACCAGCAGCTGAACAACATTCCTGTGGGTAAACTGGTGACCCGTGTCTGCAACGACACCAACACCATCTCCATGATGTTTACCAATGTGCTGGTCACCATGGTTAAAAACGCCATGGTCATTTTGGGCGTTCTGGGCGCCATGATGCTTTTAAACTACGCGCTGACGCTGATGGTGCTGTGCTTTGTGCCCTTTGTGGTGCTCTTTACCGTGATTTTCCGGAAATTCTCCCGCAAGGTCCACAGAGAAGTCAACGACTCCCGCACGGATATCAACACTTATCTGTCCGAAAACCTTTCCGGCATCAAGATCACACAGATCTTCAATCAGGAAGATCGGAAAATGCAGGACTTTTTGACCCGAAGCAAGCGACTGGAAAAGGCTAAGGTCAACCAAATCTTCGTATTTGGTATCTTCCGGCCCATGGTCTACATGCTGTTTGTTTCCACCAACCTGTGTCTGTTCTATTTCGGCGCCAAGGGTTACATCCAGGACACCGCTTTCTTAGGTCAGGTGATCACCAGTGAAATCGTGGTCTCCTTTTACATGTATATTTCCAAATTCTTTAACCCCATTCAAACCCTGGCAGAGCAGTTTGACACCTTGCAGCGATCCTTTGCCTCGGCGGAAAAGATCTTCACCATTTTGGACATCGTACCGGAAATAGTGGATGAGCCGGATGCCATTGAACTGGAAGAAATCCGGGGCGAAATTGAGTTTAAGGACGTTTGGTTCTGCTACAAGCCCGATGAATGGGTGCTCAAAGGTGTCAGTTTTCACGTGAATCCCAAGCAGACAGTTGCCTTTGTGGGCTCTACCGGCTCAGGCAAGACCACGATTCTAAGTCTGATCTGCCGCAACTATGACATTCAAAAAGGTCAGATTTTAATTGACGGCATTGATATCAAAAAGATCAAGATCTCCTCTCTGCGCCGCCACTTTGGCCAGATGCTCCAAGACGTTTTCCTGTTCTCCGGCGATATCCGCAGCAACATCCTGCTGCGCATGGAAGACGTTTCCGACGAGCAGGTTTGGGAAGCCTGCCGTTACGTCAATGCTGACGCCTTTATCGGCCGGCTGGAAAAAGGTCTTGACGAACCGGTGCGGGAACGGGGCAACAATTTCTCCGCCGGTCAGCGGCAATTGCTGTCCTTCGCCAGAACCATTATCCACAAGCCTTCGGTAATGATTCTGGACGAGGCCACCGCCAATATTGACACGGAAACAGAGCTGCTCATTCAGGATTCCCTGGAAAAAATGAAGAACATCGGCACGATGCTCATCGTCGCCCACCGGCTTTCCACCATTCAGCATGCGGACAACATTATCCTACTGTCCCACGGTGAGATTCTGGAACAGGGCACGCACCAGCAGCTGCTGCACCAAAAGGGCAGGTACTACAGTCTTTACACCCTGCAATACAACAAGCAGCTTTTGCAAAACAGTTAAAAAAGATGGGGCCAAAAAGCCCCATCTTTTTTTATTTAAATAATTTTCCGGTGAGGGAAGAATTGTAAGCGTAAACCAGATAATAACCGCTGCCGTCAATTTCGGTATTGAAAGAAATCGTCTTATGTACCAAGTAGTCACTTTCCACTTCTTTTCCCGTTTGTGCCTTATAGCCTGCATCCTCAAATAAAGGTTTGATCGCATCCAGGCATTTTTTTACGGATTCCTCAGAGTCGCTGCGAATCAGCGCTGCGTAAAAAAACTGCATTGCCCGGTCATCGTCGCCGTTTAGCTTACCAAAGGCGGTTTTGATCTCTACCACATCCACCTTGTAAGATTCCATGACTTCCTTGACCTGCTTTTCCAGCTCCTCTTTTGCCGCCTCCGCCACATTGCCGAAAATTTTTCCAATCACCGAGCAGCCGGAGAGCACCCCAAGCAGCAGCGCCACAGTCAGTATAAAACAAATGCTTTTACGAGTCATTTTTACGCCCCCTTTTTGTTATTTTCTCACAAATTATCCCCTTTGTCAAACCTGCTTGCATCTTATGCGGGAATTTGCTACAATAATTAAAAAGAAAAAGGAGTATACTGCTATGGAGCTTTCTGCAATTTTATCCAAATGCGACCACACTTTGCTCTCCCCCGCCGCCACTTGGCAGGAGATCCGGGTCCTTTGTGACGACGCAATCCGGTTTGGCTGCGCCAGCGTATGTATTCCTGCCGCCTTCGTAAAGCAGGCAAAGAACTACGTGGGTGACCAACTGGCTGTGTGCACCGTCATCGGTTTTCCCAACGGCTATACCACCACCGCCGCAAAATGCTTCATGGCCACAGACGCGGTGATAAACGGCGCTGACGAAATTGACATGGTCATCAACATCGGTTGGGCAAAAGAAGAAAAATGGGCCGAGCTCACCGCAGAAATCAGCGCAGTAAAGGCCGCCTGCAAGGGAAAGCTTTTGAAGGTCATCATTGAAACCTGCCTTCTGACCGAGCAGGAGAAAATCGCCCTGTGCGAATGTGTATCGTTGAGCGGCGCAGACTATATCAAAACCTCCACCGGCTTCTCCACCGGCGGCGCAACAGTGGAAGACATCCGCCTTTTTGCCCGGCATGTATCACCTCATGTAAAAATCAAAGCAGCCGGCGGCATTTCCAGTCTGGAAGATGCCCAGGCGCTTTTGGATGCCGGCGCTTCCCGGTTGGGTACTTCCCGAATCGTAAAAATCGCAAAGGGTCTGCAATCCGACAGTTCCTACTAAACCTTTTACAGGAGGTAACACCATGAAAACACCCACTCCCCATATTTCCGCCCAGCCCGGCGACTTCGGCAAGACTGTTTTAATGCCCGGCGACCCCCTGCGCAGCAAATTTATCGCAGAAAACTTTCTGGAAAACGCGACCCTTGTGAATAATGTTCGGGGCGTTCAGGGCTACACAGGATTTTATAAAGGTGTAAAGGTTTCCGTCATGGCCTCCGGCATGGGTATACCCGCCATCGGTATCTATTCCCATGAGCTTTATAACGGCTACGGTGTGGAAAATATTATTCGCGTGGGTTCTGCCGGTGCCATTCAGGAGCACGTAAAGGTTCGGGACATTATCTTAGCCCAGGGCGCCTGCACCGACTCCAATTACGCCCACATTTTTAATCTGCCCGGCACTTTTGCGCCCATCGCCGACTTCCGGTTACTTCTTGAAGCAGCCAAAGCCTGCGAAGCCCAGGGTGCTTCCTACCATGTAGGCAATATCAATTCTTCCGATGTTTTCTACGGCGATCCTGATGGTGTTCCCGAGGCACTAAGCAGCGTTCACACCTTGAAAAAGATGGGCGTTCTGGCTTTGGAAATGGAAGCTGCCGCCCTTTATATGAACGCCGCACGGTTTGGAAAGCGGGCCCTTTGCATCTGCACCGTTTCTGACCACGTGCTTACCGGTGAAGAACTGTCCAGCGATCAACGCCAAACTTCCTTCACCACCATGATGCGGGTCGCGCTTGACGTTGCCGCAGCAATGGAGCAGCAATCATAAGAGGTGAGCTCATGAAGCGCATTTTTATTCTGGTTCTGGACTCTCTGGGCATCGGCGCCATGGAAGATTCTGAAATCTTTGGAGATATTGGAGTCAACACCCTCGCCGCCTGCGCCACTTCCAAAGCGCTGCACATTCCCAATTTAATCCAAGCAGGTCTTGGAAACATTGACGGCATTTTCTGCCTTCCCAGGGTCACCTCTCCCACCGCCGCCCTTGCACGTTTGAAGGAGGCCTCTGCCGGAAAGGACACTACCATCGGTCATTGGGAAATTGCCGGAATTGTATCGGAAAATCCCCTTCCCACCTATCCCAACGGTTTCCCGGAGGAGATTACCGAGCCTTTCAAAAAAGCCGTGGGCAGAGGCATTTTAGCCAACGCTCCCTGGTCGGGCACGGAAGTCATTGAAAAATACGGTGAGCAGCATATGAAAACCGGCGACCTGATTGTCTATACCTCCGCCGATTCCGTATTTCAAATTGCTGCCCATGAAGAAATCGTGCCGCCGGAGCAGCTTTACGAATACTGCCGCATCGCCCGATCCTTGCTGCAAGGCAAACACGGTGTAGGCCGGGTCATTGCGCGGCCCTTTGTAGGCACCCCGGGTAATTTCCGCCGCACCGGCAACCGACATGATTTTTCCCTCCTGCCCCCCAGGAAAACCCTGCTGGACGAAGTGAAAAATGCAGGCATGACCAGCATTGCTGTGGGCAAAATCCACGACATTTTTGCAGGCCAGGGCATCACGGAGCACGTATACAGCAGCTCCAACGCCGAGGGAATGGCTCATGCTCTGCACTATGCAAAGCAGGATTTCACCGGTCTTTGCTTTGTGAATCTGGTGGATTTTGACATGCTCTTCGGCCACCGGCGTGATATTGACGGCTACGCCGACGCCCTGTCGGAATTTGACCGCTGGCTTCCTGACTTTTTAGCTCAAATGAAAGACGATGATCTTGTAATCATCACCGCAGACCATGGCTGCGACCCCTCATACACCGCCACCACCGATCACACCCGGGAATATGTGCCCCTGCTGATCCTGAGCAAACAGGTAAGCCCGGTAAATCTTGGCACCCGGCAAAGCTTTTCGGACATTGCGGCCACGGCGGCGCAGCTTTTAGGAATCCATCTAGAAACCCCGGGAGAAAGCTTTGCCCAGGATATTCTATTATAAGGAAGAGGGAATTATCATGACGCCCCAAGAACTGATTCATTTTGCAAAAAACGCCATGCAGCAATCATACAGTCCCTACTCCGGCTATACCGTAGGCGCAGCGCTCCTTTGCGCTGACGGCACGGTGTACACCGGCTGCAACATTGAAAATGCCTCCTTTTCCCCAACAGTCTGCGCCGAGCGCACCGCATTTTTCAAAGCCGTTTCCGACGGACACAGGGATTTTACCGCCATGGCGGTTTGCGGCGGAAAAAACGGCAATATCCAAAATGTTTTCCCTCCCTGCGGCGTTTGCCGGCAGGTCATGCGGGAATTCTGCAAGGACGATTTCACTCTGTACCTGGTCGGTGCAGATGACAATTATGAAGCCTGCACATTGGGCGAACTTCTTCCCAAAAGCTTTTCCTTATAAAATTTGACGAAATTTGTCACAAAATATTCATATTCTTCATTTTGGGTCTTGCTTTTTGTCAAAAAAAGGGATATACTCTTGCATAGAGATATGATTTGATGAAGGAGGAAATGCTGTAACGGTTTACGTGCATTTCCTCTTTTTTTGAGTCCGTTTCGAAACATATTACTTTTGGAGGAGATTACACAATGAATTTGATCTACGGTATCAAAGACAAACCCAAGTTTAGTCAGATGCTGGTCTTTGCTTTCCAGCAGGTCCTGGCAATTCTGGCTGCCACCATCGCTGTTCCCGCTATCGTCGGCAACGGCATGTCTGCATCCGCTGCTCTGTTCGGTGCAGGTGTGGGCACCATCGTTTATCAGTTGTTCACCAAGTTTAGAAGCCCTGTATTCCTGGGTTCTTCCTTCACCTTCATTGGCCCCATGCTGGCAGCTTTCTCCGGCTCTGTTTCTGTGGGCTACCTGGGTCTCGTTCTCGGCGCTCTCTTTGCAGGCCTCGTTTACGTGATCATCGCTTTGGTTGTTAAGTTCGCAGGTGTTAAGTGGATCAACAAGCTGATGCCCGCTTCCGTCATTGGACCCACCGTCGCTCTGATCGGTTTGAGTCTTGCCGGCGCTGCCGTTAATGACGTATTCTCCTACGGCGAGAAAGTCTCCTTTGGTCTTTCTTCCTATTTCGTCATGAACACCGCCACCTGGGCTTCTCTTGCCTGTGCACTTGTTACTTTCGCGACTGTTATCATCACTGCCACCTATGGCAAGAAGATGTTCAAGCTGATTCCCTTCATCATTGGCATTCTGGCCGGTTATCTGGTAGCCGTGATCTTCACTCTTTGCGGCATTCAGGTCATCGATTTCTCCGTGTTTGCAAACATGCAGATCGTTGCTGTTCCTGAATTCACCTTCATCAAAGCTTGGCAGGGCATCGGCGAATTTAAGATCTCCTACCTGGCTACTGTTGCCGTTGCTTATGTTCCCGTTGCATTTGTTGTGTTCGCAGAGCACCTGGCCGACCACAAGAATCTGTCTTCCATCATTGACCAGGATCTTCTGACTGAGCCCGGCCTGCACCGTACCCTGCTGGGTGACGGCGTTGGCTCCATGGTCGGCGCTTTCTTTGGCGGCTGCCCCAACACCACCTATGGCGAATCCGTGGGCTGTGTTGCAATCACCCGTAACGCTTCCATCATAACCATCACCACCGCTGCCATTATGTGCCTGGTGATCTCCTTCTTCGGACCCTTCGTGGCATTCCTGGATTCCATTCCCGGCTGCGTCATGGGCGGCGTGTGCATCACCCTGTACGGCTTCATCGCTGTCTCCGGTTTGAAGATGATCCAGAAGGTCGACCTGAACCAGAACAAGAATCTGTTCACCGTCGCCGCTATTCTGATCCCCGGCATCGGCGGTATGGCCATGGCTATCGGTGAGATCTACATCACCACCACCGCTTGCGCTCTGGTTCTGGGCATCATCACCAACCTGCTGCTGTCCAAGGGCAAGGAAGAATAATTCACAAACGACATAAAAAAGAGATGCCTTTCGGCATCTCTTTTTTTATGCTTCCATAATCTTGGCGATTTGTGTCGGGCCTTCCAGCCAGACCGATTCGATTTCCCCGTCTTTCTCCTGCACCTGTACCGTAAGAGTGCCGCCCCGGTTGATCACCGTGAGCTTTCCGCCCGGAAGCTGTCCTTTCGCCCACAGCACCACCGCCACAGAGGCAGAACCTGTGCCGCAAGCCAGGGTATAATCTTCCACGCCCCGCTCGTAGGTCAGAATACGAACGGTGGTATCGTCAAGCTTTGTAAAGAGATTGATATTCGCGCCCTTAGGAAATGCTGCATCGTGACGCAGCGCCACCGCATGCTCCCGAAGCATTTCCGCCATGGCCCAGGAAAGCTTTTTCAGTTCTTGTACTCCATGGGGTACACCGGGATCACCCAGCTCCACATAAGTAATATCCCCCTTACGCTGCAAATCCAGCACCGAAGGATTATTCAGCCTGACCAAATATTTTTCCTCAGACAGGCGCTTGCCTTCCACAATTCCTGCGTCGGTTTCCACGGTCATATTCTCCCCCGCAATGCCCAGTTCAAAAGCAAAGCGACAGATGCACCGGCTTCCGTTGCCGCACATCTCACCCCGGGAACCGTCGGAATTATAAAAATGAAGTCGAAAATCCGCTCTATCAGACTCCTGCACGGCCATAAAGCCGTCGGCACCGGTTAGTTTACATAACTTTACTGCCGCAGAGGAGAAATCCATTTCTTTTCCCCGGGCATCGATGACCATAAAATCATTTCCCGCGCCGTTCATGTGCCAGCACTGCATTATTTTTCCTCCAAAAGCTCCGTCATGGTGTAAAGCCCTGCCGGTTTTCCCACCATGAACCGAGCGGCATCCACCGCTCCCTCTGCAAGCATTTTCCGGTTGCCCGCCTCGTGGCGCAGGGTCAACGTCTGGCTGGGCGTGCAGATATACACCTCATGAATACCAACCACATTACCCATACGCAGCGATGCAATACCGATCTCATTTTTGCTGCGCTTGCCCTCACCGGCTCTGCCGCAGCATTCTACCGCCTGGGGGCGAACTTCGCGAATGGCATTAAAGATCATGTGCGCCGTTCCGCTGGGAGCGTCTACCTTGCGGGTGTGATGCACCTCCACGATCTCAATATCCGCATCCGGGAAGAAAGACGCTGCCTGCCGCGCCAGTCGGCACAGCACCGCAATGCCCAGGCTCATATTTCCAGAATAAAACACCGGGATCCTTTTCGCTGCTTCGTAAATCAGGATCTTTTCCTCCTGCGTATGACCGGTGGTGCCGATCACCACGGCGCAGCCGACTTTTTCTGCATATTCCAGAACATCTTTTACCGCGCTGTGATGAGAAAAGTCCACCAAAACATCTCCGGAAACTTCACCCAACTGAGCAAAGGTCTTGGGTACGCCGTTTTCACCGTCGATGCTCACTCTGCCAACCACAGATTCGCCCAGAATCTCGTCAATGAGCTTTCCCATGGCGCCATTGGCGCCGCAAAGTACTGCCTTCATTACAGAACACCCAGCTTTCTCATTTCAGCATACAGCACCGCCCGGGTTGCATCTTCCATAGGAGTCAAAGGCAGCCGCAGATAATTTTCGCCGTATCCCATAGCGGACACCGCTGCCTTGGCAGGAATGGGATTGACCTCACTGAACAAGGCGTTAATAAGCGGCAGAAGCTTGCACTGCAACTTTGCAGCGCCGGCATAATCACCGGCAAAGGCCTTATCCGTCATCTCCACGGACAATTTCGGCACCACATTGGAGAGCACGCTGATGGTACCGGCAGCGCCCATGGAAATAAAGGGCACAGTCAGAGCATCCTCACCGGAGTAAATGTCCAGCTTGTCAGCGCACAAAGCGGTAAGCTCCACCATCTGCGCCATATTGCCGGTGGCTTCCTTAATGCCCACGATATTGGGGTGGTCCGCAAGCTTTGCTACCGTCTTGGGCAGAAGATTACAGCCGGTGCGGCCCGGTACATTATAAAGGATCATGGGCACGGTAGATGCATCCGCCACAGTGGTAAAATGCCGGACCAAGCCGTTCTGAGTAGCCTTATTGTAATAAGGAGTCACCACTAAGATGGCATCGGCGCCCACCTCACAGGCAGCCTTGGTGTTGGCAATCACGTGCTCGGTGTTATTTGTGCCTGTACCGGCAATCACCGGCACGCGCCCTGCGGCACGTTCCACCACAAAGCGGATCACTTCCTTCTGTTCCCAGGGCTCCAATGTGGCATTTTCACCGGTTGTACCCACAGCGACCAGAGCATTGATGCCGTTTTCGATCTGGAAATCGATGAAACGGCCGAAGGCCTCATAATCCACACCCTTTTCATTCATGGGAGTGACCAAAGCAGTTGCCATGCCCTTAAATACAGTATTCTTCATATTTATCTCTCCAATCAAACCTTAAAGCGGTTAAAATAATCGTATAGCGGCGTCAATTGCCGGAAATACTCACTCACCCGTTGAGCAAGCTCCGGGCCAAAGGTACCTTCGCTGAAATCCTCATGCCGGGTGCAGTCCAGCTTGTCTTTCCAACGGTAAAACCGTTCCAGATCGGGGTTTTCACACTTTTCCGGGTGCTTGTACTCCCCTGCTGTAATCTGCTGACCGGTGGAGGACTCCACCGCCCGGATCATGGAAAGAAACTTCTCTGGCTCGCTTGCAATGGTTTTACGAAATTCCTTCATCACCGCAGGCCGGGGCTTCCAGATAAAGAAGCCATAATCCACGCCCTCCGGGTTGATTTCAAAAAACAGACACGGATTCTCTGCCCACCACTGCACATCCTGCCGGATACAGATCCACAAGCTCTCCTTGTAAGGCAGTGGGTGATGCAGCCGGGCATCCCGGTAAATGCGGCTGACTTTTAACAGCTCCCCGGATTTATCCAAAAACGGCTGAAACAGCTCCGCACCCAGCGCCTTGGTCGGCTCGTACAGATACTGCACATAATCCTGTTTGTGCGCCGTGAACCATTCCCGGTTGTTGTTCATCCGAATACCCCAGAGAAAATCCACCGTCTCCGGGGAATATCCCGTAAAGGTCACCATCTTCTGACCCATTAGGATTCCTCCCATTTCGGCTCACCGTTTTTCCAGATCAGCCGATTTCTATACTTTTCCGGTACTTCCCGATCCGGGATTTGAACCGTGTAATGCTCGCTTGCGTTAATGATCGTTGTATCTCCGTATGTAATTTCCCGGGCCACGTCCCGACCGTAATGCATATGCACATGGCCGTGAAGCATATATGCCGGTTTATACCGATCCAACAGATCCCGCAGCGTCTCAAAGCCCCAGTGGGCCATATCTTCGCCGTCACCGAGTCCCTGAGCCGGTGCGTGCGCCACCACGATGTCCACACCGCCGGCGCGCCACAAATGAAACCGCAATCTCCGGATCCGCCGGCGCATTTCTCTTTCGGTATACTGATGCTTACCGGGATGATACCGGCGGCAGCCTCCCAATCCCAAAATACGCACACCGTTATACACCACCAGCTTATCATCGATACAATCGCACCCTTCCGGAGGATTGGTGGAATAAGCAGAGTCATGGTTGCCGTGAACGTAAAGCAGCGGGCATTTGCCCATGGTTACCAGAAAAGAAAGATAGTCCGCTTTCAGATCGCCGCAGGAAATGATCAAATCATAATCGTTCAGCTTTCCGGGAACATAATAATCCCACAAAGCCGCAGATTCTTCGTCTGATACTGCCAATATCTTCACAGGACATCCTCCTTTTCCAAAGGGATCCGATCCCGGTGAATGCCCAACTGCCGTACCATGGGCTGGGCATAGGGTTCAATATCCTCGAATTCAGGAATTACTCCCTCTATATTATCGCAAAGCCAATCCATATGCAATATTTCGTCGGGAGAAAATCCTCTGCCGCCCTCATTTTTTACAGTCCCGTCCTGGGCTACGATCCGGCGGCGGAAAGGATCAATGGCACCGGTTCGCAAACCGTAGCGCAGCATTCTTGCCAGGGCCCTGGGTCCGTCAGGCAATGTATGTGCCAGTTCCACGTCCACAACGCCGTTATTCATGCCCCACCAGTAGTTCACCGCCCGATGATTATCCTTATTCTTATCCCATGTTCCCGCCAAAATGGAGCGGATCACATTTTCATACACTCTTTCCCATAAAAGAACCGGTGAAGCCAACGGCTGCATATTGCCCGCTTCGTCTTTCATATAAGTTCCTGAGGTGCAGAAATTCAGGTGTGTTCTATCCTTGGTCGGTACATCCCGATTGGAGATCACCGAAATTCCCTGGCGTAAAAATTCCTCCTGATGATCCCCTGCTTGGCAGGACCAGCGCAGCAGGATCCGTGCCCGGGGATTGGTCATCTGCGCGCCCAAAGCAAAAGCATTAATGGACGCAGGCTCACCGAAGATCGGAGAAAAGCCAATATAACCAATCCGGTCATCATTGGCCATAGCGCCGGCAATGGCGCCGGTAATGAATTTTGCCTCATAAATTCTGCCGTAATAAGTACGAATGCTGGAATACTGGGTATCCACAGAACAATTCAGAAAACGAACCTTTGGATACTTCACCGCCATACGCAGCGTGGCCCGGCTCAGCTGCGGCGTAGTGGTAAATACCACTTCCGCGCCATCGGATACCGCCTGTTCCATCATTTTCAACGCCTTCTGGGGCGTATCTGCATGGAAATAGCTTCGCACCGTCACGCGATTACCCATGATCTGCTGCAAATACTGCCGGCCCAGATCATGTCCTTCGATCCACACGCTCTTTTCAGGATCCATAGAATGCACAAAAGCCACATTCACATGCTCCGGCGCACCGGACATGAGTCTGGTCAACATACCGGGAGCTTCCGTATCCACCGGTTCTGTGGAAACCTCCACCGACTCGGGACTGGCCTGTACAACCAAATCGCCCCAAATGGATGTGATGGTTTTTCTCAACTCCTTATCCGACAGCTTACCCAGATCCCGGTAAGGATACACCTGCAACCACAGAAGCAGCGCTTCTTCGGGAAGAAGACCCAATTTTTTCCCGCCCTCTTCATAAAAAGCATTGCGGAAATACTGGAAATAGGCAGAAAATGTCCGTGCCTCCCGCTCTTTCCACTGCTCTTTGGGCTCTTTCCCCAAAGAAGAAAGCAGTCTAGCGTAGTCGCCTGGTTTGGTAAACTGCACCTGATAAAGACCGGTGCTTTTATAGAAATCCAAAAATTCCTCGTACGCACGGAAACGGGGCTCATCGGATGCAGCCGGCATAATCCGCCGAACAATCGCGCTGATTCTGGGCGCGCCCATATGCCGCAGCACACTGACCCGCTTATTGCCCTCCTGTACATAGAAGTTTCCCAGATATTCATAACAAATAATGGGATCCCGGATACCCACGGACAAGTGCGCCTCGCACAGATTTACCCATTTATAGGCAAACTCGCTATCCGGCCCTAAAAGGGGCAAAAAGTTGGCTGTGAACGCCGTGGTTCTGCCCGCAGACTTTACACCGATGATTCGCTCCGCGGGAATGTCCACCAAGCCGATCTCCTGAATAATCTCCGGACCGTTTTGTTCCAAAACTTCATCCAACACCGCAGGATAAGGGTTCTCTCCGGCGGCAACGGAAAGCTTGTACGCTTTCTGTCCCCCACGCAGCGCCAGTAAATATTCTTCTTTGGCTTCCTGACGGTACATAACGGCCATCCTTTCCCATGTTACAACTTTACATTTATATCATACCTAATTTCATAGTAGATTGCAACCAGAATATTACGGCATATCCTTACTGAAAATTGTGCAGTTCTTCTATTGACTTTTCTTATGTCAAATGGTACAATCTTTTTACGAAATGCATGCAGGTTTTCTCTCTTGATCTCCGTTTTTGCCTTGACATTACTCGGATCATGCGTTATACTGTATGTGGCGTCGCACGACTGACGGTTATCGCGGAGCACCGCGGAGGAATGTGACGTTATATGAGCCGACCGTCTGGGCAATTCGATTTCACAGAATCGAATTGCCCTTTTTGCATATTTGACCCAAGGAGTATATTATGGCTTTCATTTATAAAGGTCTTTCTGCCGAACTTTTCCGGCATACGGTTACCGGTGAAGAGGTAGATCGCCAGATCCAACGGCTGCAACAGCAAAATCCCCGGATCGCTGTGATCACCGACCGCCCCACCGAAAACGGTGACGAGGTGGTTCTGGATTACGCAGGCTACTGCGACGGCATTCAGTTTCCCGGCGGCACTGCCGAGAATCAAACATTGGTACTGGGCAGCGGAATGTTCATTCCGGGCTTTGAAGAGCAGCTGCTGGATAAAGTTTGTGAAGAGCCTGTAACCGTGGAAGTTACCTTCCCTGCGGAATACCACGCCCCCGAACTGGCCGGCAAAAAAGCTGAATTTCACTGCACCATTCACCAGATCCGGGTCAAGACCCAATATGATCTGGACGATATTTTCGCCCAGGAAGTAGGCGGCTGCTACACTTTCGAGGAAATGCGCGAGGCGCTGCAAAAGGAAATGCAGCAATACACCGATCAGCGGGGCGAAATGGACTTGCAGGATCGGCTGCTCCGGCAGGCCGCTGCAACTTTGGACTATACCGTTGATCCGGAAGAGCTGGAAAAAGCCGTACAGGAGCAATTGCAGAATCTGGAAGCCCAGCTGGCTCAAAAAGGTTTGAATCTGCAAATGTACTGTTCCTTCCTGAATACCACCGAGGAACAGCTTCGCAAAGATGCTTATCCCGCCGCCGAAGCCGCCCTGCGGAACATGGCCGCGGTGGACAAGATCGTGGAGCTGGAAAAACTGGAAGCTACTCAGGAAGAACTGGGTCAGGCAATCGCCGTTATCTGCCGCAACAACGGCGTCACCGTAGAACAGCTGAAAGATGTCTACGATGCAGAATTTGAAAAAGCGGTTATGAGAAGTGTACTAACCGGCAAAGTCATGGCTCTCATTCGGGAAGCTGCTGACGTGACGGAGGTATAGAAGTTTATTATTGTGCTGCAAGAGAAAGCACCAAAAACAAGGAGGAAACACACTATGGCAATCGTTTTTGACGAAAACGGCAAGTACGTAGACGAAAAGGGCCTGGTAAGACTGGACCCCACCAAGTTCGCTGACTGGCAGATCGCAGAAGAGGCAGAAAAGACCCTGCCCTCCGTGGATTACTTCCGGGAGAAGCTGGGCCTGCTCCCCGAGGAAATCATCCCCTACGGCAAGACTCCCAAGATCGACTTTATTAAGGTTATGAACCGTCTGAAAGACAAGCCCGACGGCAAGTTCATTGAAGTCACCGCTGTTACCCCCACCCCCTTCGGCGAAGGTAAGTCCACCGTTTCTCTGGGCCTAATCGAAGGCCTGGGCTACATCGGCAAGAATGCCGGCGGCGCACTGCGTCAGCCCTCCGGCGGCCCCACCATGAACGTTAAGGGTACCGCAGCCGGCGGCGGCAACGCTCTGCTGATGCCCATGACCGAGTTCTCCCTGGGTCTGACCGGCGATATCAACGACATTATGAATGCCCACAACCTGGCTATGGTTGCTCTGACTGCCCGTATGCAGCACGAGCGCAACAACGACGACGAATGGCTGGCCAAGAAGGGCTTGAAGCGGCTGAACATCGATCCCACCCGTGTGGAAATGGGCTGGATCATTGACTTCTGCGCTCAGTCCCTGCGTAACATCGTCATCGGCCTGGGCGGCCGTCTGGACGGCTTTACCATGCAGTCCAAGTTCGGTATCGCTGTTGGCTCCGAACTGATGGCTATTCTGGCTGTCGCCAAGGATCTGAAAGACCTGCGCGAGCGTATTGGCAAGATCGTTGTGGCATACTCCGTCAGCGGCGAGCCTGTTACCTGTGAGGATCTGGACGTTGCCGGCGCTATGACCGCTTGGATGCGTAACGCTATCAACCCCACCATGTGCTACTCTGTTGAGCATCAGCCCGTGCTGATCCACGCCGGTCCTTTTGCCAACATCGCCATCGGCCAGTCCTCTGTTATTGCAGACCGTCTGGCTCTGAAACTGTTCGACTACCATGTTACCGAGTCCGGCTTTGCTGCTGACATCGGCTTCGAGAAGTTCTGGAACGTTAAGACCCGCCTGTCCGGTCTGACTCCCAACGTTTCCGTTCTGGTTGCTACCGTCCGTTCCTTGAAGATGCACGGCGGCGGTCCCAAGGTCACCCCCGGCGCACCCCTGCCCAAGGAATACAAGGAAGAGAACCTGGAGCTGCTGGAAAAGGGTACCTGCAACCTGTTCCACCATGTAAACACCATCAAGAAGTCCGGCATCAACCCCGTGGTCTGCATCAACCGTTTCTACACCGATACCGATGCAGAAATCGCCCTGCTCAAAAAGCTGTGTGCTGAGCGCGGTGTCCGCTGTGCTGAGTCTAACCACTGGCGTTACGGCGGCGAAGGCGCTGCTGAGCTGGCTCAGGTCGTTGTGGAAGCTTGTGAAGATCCCGTGGAAGTTAAGTTCCTGTACGATCTGAACATGCCTCTGCGTCAGCGCGTTGAACTGATTGCCAAGGAAGTTTACGGCGCCGACGGCGTTGTCTGGGCTCCTCTGGCTATCCAGAAGGCTGAGCGCTTTGAGAACGATCCCAAGTATGCTGATTACTGCACCATGATGGTTAAGACTCACCTGTCCCTTTCCGACGACCCCACCAAGAAGGGTGTTCCCACCGGTTGGAAGCTGTCTGTGCGTGACATTCTGGAATATGGCGGCGCCAAGTTCCTGTGCCCCATGGCCGGTACCATCTCCATGATGCCCGGTACTGCGGCTGACCCCGCATACCGCCGTGTCGACGTAGATGTCGAAACCGGCAAGGTCTCCGGCCTGTTCTAAGTTTATTAAATTTAAAAGCGCAGGTGGGAAACCTCCTGCGCTTTTTCCTTGCTTCGGTGTCAGTGAAATTTGCATTTTACTATTGCGAAACAACAAAGAAAATGCTATATTAATTAAAGAACAATTTTCCACTTATTTTATCATGAAAGGAATTGATACATATGGATATGACAATGGAAACCTGCCGCAAATTTGTGGAGGTTCTGGCATCTGATGCTCCCGCTCCCGGCGGCGGCGGTGCTGCCGCTCTGGTTGGCGCCATTGGCACTGCCCTGGGCAACATGGTGGGCAGCCTCACCGTAGGCAAGAAAAAGTACGCCGAAGTGGAAGCAGAAATCATTGCCCTAAAAGCCAAATGCAACGCGTTGCAAACGGAACTTCTGAACCAGGTGGAGGCGGACGAAGTAAACTTCCTGCCCCTGGCAAAAGCCTATGGCATTCCTAAGGACGACCCCAACCGGGACGCCGTTATGGAAGAAGCTACCATCATTGCCTGCTCCACTCCCATGAAAATCATGGAGCTGTGCTGTGAGGCTATTGAGTACATTTCCGTTTTCGCCGCCAAAGGCACCCGCCTGGCTGTTTCCGATGCCGGCTGCGGTGCCGTGTGCTGCAAGGCTGCTTTGCAGGCAGCTTCCCTGAATGTATTCATCAACACCAAGACCCTGAAAAACCGTCAGGTCGCCGAGGAAATGAACGCCAAGGCTCTGGGTATGCTTAGCAAATACGGCGCAATGGCTGACGAGATCTTCGCCACCGTAAAGGCCGGCTTCGGCGTCTGATTTAGGAGGATATGGAAATGGCAAAACAATTACTGGGTAAAGAAGTCAACGAAGCGCTGGTTGCTGCTCTGCAAGGCCGCACTGCCGCTTTGAAGGAAAAGGGCGTCACCCCCACTCTGGGCATTATCCGTCTGGGCGAGAACCCCTCCGACCTGAGCTATGAAAAAGGCGCCACCAAGCGCGCTGAGGAAGTGGGCGTTGCCGTTAAAAATTACATTCTGCCCGAAAATGCTTCCAAGGAAGATGTTCTAAAGGTCATCGACGAAGTGAACGCCGATGCATCTGTTCACGGCGTACTCATGTTCCGTCCCCTGCCCAAGCACCTGAAAGCTGACCAGGACGAGATCTGCAACCGCCTGGCTCCCTGCAAGGATGTGGACTCCATGACTCACATGAGTAACGCCGGCGTGTTTGAAGGCCAGGATCTGGGCTATGCTCCCTGCACCCCCGCTGCCTGTATGGAAATTCTGGACCACTACGGCATCGACTGCAAAGGCAAGAACGCCGTTGTGATCGGCCGCAGCCTGGTTGTTGGTAAGCCCGCAGCCATGATGCTCATGGGCAAGAACGCCACTGTCACTATCTGCCACACCAAGACCGTGGATACTGCTGCTATCTGCCGTAAAGCTGATATCATCATCTCTGCTGCCGGTGTTCTGGGCAGCCTGACCAAGGACTTCGTCCGGGAAGGCCAGATCGTCATCGACGTTTCCATGAACTGGAACCCCGAGAAGATCACCTCCAAGGGCAAGGGCGGCATGTCCGGCGACTGCGTATTCGATGAAGTCGAGCCCATTGTCGGTGCCATCACTCCCGTTCCCGGCGGTGTCGGCGCTGTCACCACCACCGTGCTCATGAAGCACGTTGTGGAAGCGGCTGAGAAAGCTTAATTCCCCTCTGATGCAAAAGCGGGAGATTCTTTTGGAATCTCCCGCTTTTTCTGTGAATTCTTTCCGAAAAAGACTTTTCATTTACCAAATATTTGGTCATTATTCATCTTGCGAAGCGCTTTGTTTGGTGATATGATACGGCAGAACAATTAATCCATTACCATTTGAGTAAATGGATCTGAAAAGAAGGCTATTTCTATGGAAATCTCACTGATTTGTCTGGCGCTTGCGCTTATCGGCGGTCTGATGCTGTCCCGGTTGACCAAACTGGTCCACTTGCCCACTGTCACCGCTTATTTGATTGCAGGTCTGCTCCTTGGCCCATTCTGTCTGGGCGCGCTGAAACTGCCCGGAGTAGGCTTTAACAGTCTTGCACAGGTAGAAGATCTGAACATTATCACCCAAACTGCCCTTGGTTTCATTGCCTTTACCATTGGTAATGAATTCCGGCTCAGCCAATTGAAAGCAACCGGCAGCAAGGCAATAACCATTGGCATTTTGCAAGCGGTTTTGACCACCGTTCTGGTAGATATTGTACTCATTGGGCTGCACCTGTGCTTCCCTCACATCATTTCCCTTCCCTGCGCCATCGTTTTAGGCGCAATCGCCTCTGCCACTGCACCTGCAGCTACCTTAATGGTCGTCCGACAGTACAAAGCTGACGGTCCGCTGACCAAGCTGCTTCTTTTGGTGGTTGCCATTGACGATGCAGTAGGTCTTCTGCTGTTCTCTATATCCTTCGGCATCGCCACCGCCCTGTCCAACGGGCAAGTCAGTATCCTGGCTGTGGTGGTTGAACCGATTTTGGAAATCGTTCTTTCCCTGGGTCTTGGCACAGTCATGGGCTGGCTTCTGAACTGGGTAGAGCAATTCTTCCATTCCCGCAGTAAACGTATGACCATTTCCGTGGCATTTGTGCTGCTGACCGTGGGCCTTTCCATGCTGAAATTCCATATTGGTCCGATTCATTGCGGCTTTTCCCTTTTGCTGGTGTGCATGATGACCGGCACCATTTTCTGCAACATCTGTCCTACTTCTGAGGAACTGATGAACCGTGTGGACGGTTGGACAATGCCTCTGAATATCCTGTTTTTCATTCTTTCCGGCGCAGAATTGGATCTGAACGTACTGATTCAGCCCATTACACTGATCATCGGCGTAGTTTATATCATTGCCCGGTCCGCCGGTAAATACTTCGGCAGCAGCATCAGCTGCCGCATCACCCGTCAGCCAAAACCCATTGAACGTAACCTGGGCATCACACTGCTGCCCCAGGCAGGCGTGGCTCTGGGCATGGCGTTGACCGCCGCTACCTTGCCCGGCGGCACATTGACCCGCAACGTGGTCCTGTTCGCCGTTCTGGTTTACGAACTGGTCGGACCTGCCCTCACCAAACGTTCCTTGATGGCTGTGGGCGAGATTTATCCCGAAGGACGCACCAGCGCGCGAAAGCATAACAACGCAAAATAAAAATCAAACTCCCCTATGGTATATAGGGGAGTTTTTTGTTGACAAACTGTTAAAAATTGCTTACAATATGGATAGCGTCTTGCATGACTGACGGATAAACGCAGTTACTGCGGTGGAGTGCAAGGCGATAATGCCGACCGTCTGGGCAATTCAGTTTTGTGCTGGATTGCTTTTTTTGCTATCCAGCGAAAATAATTGTAACGAGGTGCGATATGAAGAAAATCAACAATCTGTCCGAAAGCAATTTTTTGAAGCTGTTTTTTGCCTTCGTCAGCGCCGCCTTTCTGGTGGCCGCAATATGTATGCCCGACCGGGGCACCATGTTCGCCGGATTATGGGAGATTATGACAAAAACCTGTAAAATCTCCACCAACTATTTTGCTCTGGGCGGCTACGCCGCCACCTTCCTGAATATGGGTCTGGTAGGCCTTTTGTGCACCGGTCTTGTGTGCCTGCCCGGATCGAAGCCCAACAATGTGACTACACTGGGTGTTCTTCTGACCATCGGTTTTGCTTCCTGGGGTATGAACCTGGTGAACATGATCCCCACCATTTTGGGCGTTATGCTGTACGCGTTGATCAAAAAAGAGAAAATCGGAGCTGTTTCCAATGCCATGCTGTATTCCACCGGCATTGCGCCGCTGATCTCTGACCTACTGTTCCGTTACCCCGGCGCCGATTACATCGGTTTTAACTGGCTGGGCCTGGGTCTTGCGCTGGCCGTTGGCCTTGTGATCGGTTTCTTCCTGCCCGCAGGTCTTGCCCACGCACCCATTTGCCACAAGGGCTACGACCACTACTCTGCCGCTCTGCCCATGGGTATGACCGCATTCTTCCTCCGTTCTGTGCTGTATAAAATTATGGGTGGCACACTGCCTGCCGCCCCGGCAAACCAGTTGGCAGAAGCCTCGTGGATCAACACAAACATTTTCTGCTTTGTGGTATTCGGTCTGTGCATCGTGTTCGCGCTGCTCATGGGCTGCAAGCCCAAGGACTACTGGAATTTGCTGAAAGATTCCGGCCACAGTGTCAGCTTCACCACCAAATACGGCTACGCACCCTTCCTCATGAACGTAGGCATCTTTGGTCTAATGATCGTAGGCTATTACACTCTGGCCGGCGCCATCTCCGGTAATCCCACCGTTTGGACCGGCATGACCTTCGGTATCGTGTTCTGTATGCTCTCCACCTGCAACTCCGGCTCTCATCCCCGGAACGTCCTGCCGATTATGGTAGGTTATATGGCTGCATCCTTCCTTTTTGGTTGGATCTTCCAAGCCTTGGGTGGTGAAAATTTTGCCTTCACTGTGGGCAGCCAGACCATGCTGATCGGTCTGTGCTACGCCAATGGCCTCAGCCCCATTTCCGGCAAGTACGGTTTCGGATACGGCATTTTGGCCGGCGCGCTGCACTATCTGCTGGTGGCAGCCGTCCCCGATATGCACGGCGGTTTCCTGCTGTATAACGGCGGCTTTACCGCGGCGCTAATCTGCATTATGTTTGTTCCCCAGCTGGAACGCTTCTGCAAAACCAAGGAAGAGCGAAAAGAAAAAAGAATCGCGAAAAAAGTATAAAAGTATAACGACCGGCTTTTTGCCGGTCGTTGTTTTTATCGTATTTTTTCTCCGTTCAGCACGGCCTCCGTCAGTTTATCCCCGTCATAACGAAGTTTCAGCAAAAAGAACGGCGCATCCTCCCAGAGAAGATCCAGAAAAATTTGATCTCCTTCCCATTTGGGTAAGGCGTTAAGAAAATCCCGATGCACCCACCTAAGCTCCCCTTCATCACAGTCCGCCAATTCCCCGGTAAAGCCATCGGCGGTAAACAGGTACATATACTCGCCGTCCCAAGGCCCGTTGGTCAAAAATGTAATAACGCCCCGGCACCGCCAGGATGTAAGGGTCAACCCCGTTTCCTCCCGAACTTCCCGAAGCAAACATTCCTCCGGGGATTCATCAGGCTCAAATTTTCCGCCAACGCCGATCCACTTATCCTGATTCACATCATTTTTCTTTTTTGTCCGGTGGATCATCAGCACTTGATCTCCCCGGGTGATATAACATAATGTGGTATTGATCATTTCTATCCCTGCTTTGCAACCTGAATTGCCCGGTGCAGGCACTTTACGTTCACCTGATCGTGACCCTGTTCCCACTCGCCGTCCAAAGTCCACGCTTCGCCGGGATCGGTGGTCACCTGAATATCCGAAGCACTCACAAAAGTCACCATGGCGCAGTTATAAGTTTGCTTCTGTACCGCCACGATGCACTCCTGGATCTCAGTCAGATCCCGGGGTGCACGAACCAAAAGCACTTCAAATTTTCCGTCCTGCATATCCACCTGCTTAGGATTCAGCTTAAACACACCGCCCAGAGACGTGGAATTACAGATAGCGCCGAAAATAAAGTCATCTTCGATGATTTCCTTTTCCGTCTCGATCCGGGCATGCACTTTACGAATTTGAGAAAGCTCCTGAATACCCTCTAAAAGATACGCTGTATGTCCCAGGGTGTTTTTCATATCCTGAGACGTGCTGTAAGACGCTTTGGTAAACGCACCGAAAGAGGCAACATAGGAAAAATAACGGTCATTAAACATTCCCACATCGTAAGAAGTTGGTACGCCTGCCACGATATCTCTGGCCGCTTTTGTGATATTGGTGGACAATTTCAAACTTGCCGCCAAATCATTTGTAGAGCCGCAGGGAATATAACCCACACAAGTGCCCTTGCCGGAACGCATAACACCCGTAACTGTCTCATTATAGGTTCCGTCACCTCCGGCGCAGACGACCATATCCGCTTCTCCCGCCCAACGCTGCGCCTGTTCGGTAGCATCGCCCCGACCGGCGGTGATATGGGTCACCACTTCATAACCGGCCCGGTTAAAAATCGATATCACGTCCGTCAAATAACGGTTGATCTTCTTTGTTCCGGCATAGGGATTGATGATCAACAGCATTTTTTTCACAGCTAACACCTCTTGCACTGTATGTTCTTACACTTTTATTATAGCACCCGCAATTGGTTTCGCAAGAATATTCAGGGGTAAAATGTCGCACCTTTTCAAAAAATTTACATTTTCAGCGCTTTTTACCGGTAAATAGAATCCGAACTGCGTTCAGCACGCAAAGAAGAGCCACGCCCGTATCGGCAAACACCGCCGCCCACATGGCGCTCCAACCGAAAAGCCCCAAAATCATGACCCCGATCTTCACCGCCAGAGCAAACGCAATATTTTGCACGGCGCAGCGCTTGGTTCTGGCTGCAATCTCCAATGCCCGGGGAATTGCAGACACCTGCTCACCCAAAAACACCACATCCGCCGCCTCCAAAGCCGCATCTGCGCCGCTGCCCATAGCCGCTCCCACATCCGCGCCGGAAAGAGTGGGCGCATCGTTAATCCCGTCGCCCACAAACAGCACCGGCCCATACGCGCGACGGATTTCTTCCAGCTTTTCCAGCTTTTCTTCGGGCAAAAGCTGAGAAAACACCTGATCCACACACAGCTGCTCAACCACCTGCTGCGCCGATCCTTCCTTATCTCCGGTGAGCATAGCGGTATGGTAACCCATCGTTTTCAACCGCGCCACCGCCGTTTGGGCATCCACTTTTACCGCATCAGAAACCCAAATAGCTCCGGAAAGCACCCCATCTACGGCAATCAGTACCTGAGCCGTTTTTTGCTCCAAAGGCAACGCCGCCAGATCTACCTTATACCGGATCATCAGTTTTTCGTTGCCGCAAAGGACATTTTTGCCCTCTACCCTGCCGCAAATGCCCTCACCGGGAATCTCCTCCATCTGCTCCGGCTCTGTAAGCCCCATGTGCCGGGCATAATCCACGATACTCAGAGCAATGGGATGATTGGACTGCTGTTCCAGACAGGCACAAAGCCGCAGATTTTCCTCTGGGCCTTCTGTCCGACGCACCCGAAAGCTCCCCTGGGTAACCGTTCCTGTCTTATCCAACACCACCGCCTTAACGCCTGCCAACGCCTCAATTGCCGCACCGCCTTTAAACAAAATACCTTCCCTGCTCCCTCCGCCGATGCCGGAAAAGAAGGTCAGCGGCACGCTCAGCACCAATGCGCAAGGGCAGCTCATAACCAAAAAGCACAAAGCAATATAGCACCAATGATACCAATTCCCGTCAATAAGGCTGGGAATCACCGCCACCAACACTGCAGCAAGAACCACTACCGGGGTATAAATCCGGGAAAAACGGGTGATAAACCGGTCGATCTTCGGTTTGCTGGCTGCCGCTCGCTCCACACAGTTCAAAATTCTGGTGACCATGGACTCTGCCAGCACACTTTCCACTTCCAGAATCAGCGAGCCGGACAAATTCACACAACCGGAGACCACCCGGTCTCCTACCGCCACTGCCACAGGTACCGGCTCACCGGTGATGGGCGCCGTATCCAGACGGCTTTCTCCGGAAATGACCTTGCCGTCCAATGGGATCCGATCTCCCGGGCGAACCAGAATATGATCGCCCACCTTTGCGCTTTCTGCGGGAATCACAGTCTCCCCGCCATCCGACCACAAACACACCGTTTCCGGACGCATATCCACCGCCGCCATAATCTGACTGCGGCTGCGCTCCACCGCCTTATGCTCAAAAAACTCACCCAACTGATAAAACAGCATTACCGCCACCGCCTCCGGGTATTCCCCGATAGCAAAAGCGCCCAATGTTGCGATACTCATAAGAAAATTCTCATCAAACACCTGTCCGCGGAGCAGATTTTTTGCCGCAGAAAGAACGATCTTTCCGCCTACCAATAAGTAAGCTGTCACAAAAATCAGCAAAGGCAGAAACGGTAAATTCAGTCCCTTAAAAATAAGTCCCAACACAAACAGAGCTGCGCCCCAAAGCAATCGGGCAAGGGACATTTCCTCATGGTCATGGTCGTGTTCGTGATGATCGTGGCAATGGCAGCCGTGGCATTCGCAATTCATATTTTTCCCTCTCAATTCTATATATGAGCATACGCTCATGTGTTTTAGTATAGTATATACCCTGCTGACCCATTTTGTCAACAGGGTTATACCCGATCTACATCCATTTTTGAGCTAAGCTGCAATGCACTTCCCGTAACCGGGTGGAAAAATCTTACTTCCTTGGCGCAAAGCTGCTGCGTAGAGAAACCCAGTTTTTTCGACAGCAGCGCAGAATCCTCACTGAAATACTGGGGGTCGCCTACAATTGGGAAGCCGGAATATGCGCAGTGCACCCGCAGCTGATGGGTTCTTCCGGTGACCGGTGTCAGCGCCAGACGGCACGTCTTTTCTCCTCTTTCCAGCACCTGATACCGGGTCAAAGAGGGCTTCCCGTCCGGACTGACCTTTCGCAGCAGGCTGGGCAGCGGAAGCCGGGCTATGGGCGCATCAATGCTTCCTTCGTCCTCCTGAGGACCGCCGCAGGTCAAGGCGTGATAGGTCTTTTCCACCTTTGCCGTTTGCAGCAGCCGGTGTATATGGGCATTTTTCGCCAGCAAAACAATGCCAAAGGTGTCCCGATCCAGCCGGGTCACCGGATGAAACGCACTCTTCTGCCCGGTTTTCTCGTAATAGCCCAATACCAAATTGGCCAGCGTTCCGGTATTTTGCGCCCGGGAGGGGTGAATGAGCATGCCCGCCGGCTTATCCACCGCCAAAAGGTCTTCATCCTCATAAAGGATTGTCAATTCCCCATGCTCTGCCGGGTACTCCGGTACGGGCTCGTCCAGCATCACTTGGATTCGATCTCCCGGCTGCACCGAATAATCCGTATGCCGGGGTTCGCCATTTACAAAGATGGCATCCTTCCATTTCAGTCGGTTCATCAATCCGGTGGACAGGCCCATCTCCTGCCGCAAGAAAGAGCTGAGACGGCCCTGGCGCACCGCAACATGATTCAATTCCATCGTTTCTCCGCCCTTCCTCAAAATATGAAAAAGACCCCGCTTTACAGCAGGGTCACATTTTTCATTAGTTCAGCGCAGCCTTGGCCTTCTCCACGATTGCAGCAAATGCAGCGGAATCCTGGATCGCCATTTCGGACAGGCTCTTACGGTTCAGCTCAATGCCGGCCTTCTTGCAGCCGTTCATGAACTTGGAATAATTCAGGCCATAGGGAGCAACAGCAGCGCTCAAACGGGTGATCCACAAGGTGCGGTAGGTACGCTTCTTCTGCTTGCGGCCGGCGAACGCATAGTTACCGGACTTCATGACCTGCTGTTTGGCCATCTTAAAGTGCTTGGACTTGGAACCCCAATAGCCCTTGGCCAGTTTCAGGGTAGCATTTCTTCTTTTGCGCGTCATCATTGCGCCTTTAACTCTTGCCATTTTTGTATCCTCCTATCTTGCCTTACTTGTACGGAATCATCTTTTTGATTGCCTCGGTATTGGTTACGTCGGCATAAGCGGTAGCACGCAGATGACGGGTACGTTTGGTGGTCTTCTTGGTGAGGATGTGGCTCTTGTAAGCGTGAGCTCTCTTAACCTTACCGGTCTTGGTGAGGTTGAATCTCTTCTTGGCACCGCTATGGGTTTTCAGCTTAGGCATAAGTGGTTCTCCTTCCGTATCTTTCGTTATAATAAGCTTATTTGCTGTTCTTGGGGGTTAAAAACATCGCCATAAAGCGACCTTCCAGCTTGGGGTTTTTCTCCATGCCGGCGATTTCGGAGCAAGCCTCCGCAAAGTCCATCAGCAGCTTTTCACCCAGGTTGGTGTGGGCCATTTCTCTGCCGCGGAACCGGACACTGACCTTCACACGGTTTCCGTCGCCCAAGAATTTCAATGCGCTTTTTACCTTGGTATTGAAATCATTGGTATCGATGCCGGGGCTCATACGGATCTCCTTGACTTCGACCACCTTCTGGTTCTTTCTGGCATCCTTCTCCCGCTTCTTCTGGTCGTAGCAGAATTTGGAATAGTCCATAATTTTACAGACGGGGGGTACAGCATTGGGAGAGATCTTCACCAAGTCCAGGCCCTGCTCCTCTGCCATGGCATTTGCCTCGTCAGCGGAAACGATACCCAGCTGTGCGCCGTCGGCGCCGATCAGGCGAATCTCCTTATCCCGGATCTCCTCATTGAGCTGATGATCTAATTTTGCGATGGTAAGCACCTCCAATTAACAACAAAAAAGCGGATGCCAAAGCATCCGCATACTCGCACTTATCCTTCATAAAGGGGTGGAATATTAACCGTTTTGCACAATGCGAACGGTGAGGCGGATGTTCAGCCTTCTTTATTACCCAAGTATCTTAACACAGGGAGCAATCCTTGTCAAGTATTATTTTTGCAATTTTGGAAGCAAAAAACTATTAAGTTTCTCTTAAATTTTCCCCTTTTCCCCCACGCCGCCTTGCAATTTTCTTTTGCAGACGATAAAATGAGTGTATCTTATTTTCGAGGTGTGAAACATGACCGTATTCAAAAACTGGCTCATCGGTGAAATGGGTACATCCGGAGATTATCAATATCAGGCAATTCATTTTCAATCCCTGGCCGCCGTATTCATCGCCGCCGGGATCATTTTCTTCCTTGGCTTTCTTGTAAGAAAAGACTCGAAAAAAAGCAGAACACTTTTGAAAGCCGTAGCCATTTTTCAGTTGACTTTTGAAATCCTCTGGCGGCTTATATACCTTTTCATCAAGGGTGACTCCATCTCCTGCTGGTGGCCCATGTATCCCTGCAACTTAGGCGGCATTCTCATCCCCCTTTTCGCGCTGATGAACTGGCAGAAGGGCAAAAAGATGTTCTACCTCTTTGGCTTTGTGGGCGGCATTCTGACCTTTGCCATTCCCGATGGGATCTTCTCCTCCGATGTGATGGTATTTCCCATTGTAAAGAGCATTTTGCAGCACACAGGTCTTCTGCTGATCCCGGTTCTGGAATGGATCTCCGGCTCTTACCGGACAAACCTGAAAGATATGGGCTGGATTGTGAGCGGCTGCTTCGTTCACATTCTCAACTGTGAGGTCATTGACCGGCTGTTCGGTTTCATGGATGACTACATGTTCTTCCGGGGCGACATGCCTTTCGTGATCCCCGGCGTACCCCAATTCATCACGGTATCCGTTTTTGCGGCCATCGTACTGACACTGCTGGCCTTTCTCAGCGACATTAAAGGCTCCCTCGCCTTCCTCCGGAGCAGAAAAGAAAGAATAAAACGCTAAGGAGTACTGCTATGGCACCGCAACTATTCGGCATCGAGCACATCACCTACATCATCGTCACCACCCTGCTGGCCTGCATTGGCCTGCCGGCTGCCAAAAAGTACGCCAAAACGGAAAAGTCCCAGCGGGTTATTTTGAAAACCCTTGCCTGGCTGCTCCTGGCCGCCATCATGACCAACCGGCTCTCCCAGGTCTTCCGGTACGATACTGTCCGCTGGTACTGCATCATCCCCGACAGCTTCTGCGGCATGACCAGCCTGGTGCTGGCATTGGCCGTGATTTTCGGAAAAAAGGACAACCATGTGCTCCATTTTGTATGGCTTTTGGGCTTATTTGGCGGCATTTCCACCGTAATTTACGCTACTTTTTTAGACCAGGATATCTCCTTTTTCTACATTCCCACCATTTCCGGACTGCTGCACCACAGCTTTTCAGCAACTCTGGTAGTGGCCATTCTCCTGTTTCACTACATGGACATCACCTACAAGAAATGGTACTGCACCCTATTTGGGTTTACTTCCTACCTGACCGTAGGCGCATTTTTAATGCACACCTTTGACCTTAGCGATGCGTTTCACATTGCAGAACCCCTGCTGTCCGATACGCCTCTGACCGCCTGGGTCATGGCGCCCATGTACGCAGCAGGCTACGCTCTTATTCTGCTGATGGTAGAAATCATAAAAAAAGCCAAAAAGACGTCCTAAGGGCGTCTTTTTTCCATATAAGCCTTGTAAACAGAGAAAAAATGTGGTAAACTGTTTTCGCTTATTAAACGCCCGCTTAGGAGGCCAATATGAACTTTCACGCTCCCACATAGCGTCCCTCCACGCATATTTTTCTATACACAATCTTTGGAGGAAAATGTTATGTCAACCTTAATGGAAGAAATCAGCCGACGCCGGACTTTTGCCATCATTTCCCACCCGGACGCCGGTAAAACCACATTAACTGAAAAATTTCTGCTCTACGGCGGCGCCATCGCTCAGGCGGGCGTGGTCAAGGGAAAGAAAAATTCCCGGGCCGCCACCTCCGACTGGATGGAGATCGAAAAGCAAAGAGGTATTTCCGTCACCTCCTCTGTCATGCAGTTCCAGTACGGCGGCTTTTGCATTAACATTCTGGACACCCCCGGTCACCAGGACTTTTCGGAGGATACCTACCGCACCTTGATGGCTGCCGACTCTGCGGTCATGGTCATTGATGGCGCAAAGGGTGTCGAGCCCCAAACCCGGAAGCTTTTTAAGGTCTGCGCCATGCGGCACATTCCCATCTTCACCTTCATAAACAAAATGGACCGGGAAACCAAGGATCCTTTTGACCTTCTGGACGAGGTGGAACGGGAGCTGGGTATTGAAACCTACGCCATGAACTGGCCCATCGGCTCCGGTAAGGATTTTCAAGGCGTTTACGACCGGGAAAAGAGCCAGCTGCTGTTTTTCTCCGGCTTAAACGGCAAAGCCAAAGCCGAAAAGCAGGAAATTGACCTGTACGATCCCATTGTCGCTGAGCTTCTGGACAGCGAAGCGAAGCACCAACAGCTGATCGACGATGTGGAACTTTTATCCGCAGGCCGGGAAATGGACATGGAGGCGGTGCAAAACGGCCAGCTCTCACCGGTATTTTTCGGTTCTGCCCTGACCAACTTCGGCATTGAACCTTTCCTGGAAAACTTCCTGAAATTGACGCCCCCACCCCTGAGCCGCACTGCGGACTGCGGCACGGTAGACGCCTTCTCCCCAGATTTCTCCGCCTTTGTATTCAAGATCCAGGCGAATATGAACAAGGCCCACCGGGACCGGCTGGCCTTTATGCGCATCTGCTCCGGAAAATTCCAGAGAGATACGGAATATTACCATGTCCAGGGCGGCAAAAAAATGCGTCTTTCCCAGCCCCAGCAGCTGATGGCCGCAGAGCGGGAAATCGTGGAAAAAGCCTACGCCGGCGACGTGATTGGCGTATTTGACCCGGGCATTTTTGCCATTGGCGACACCATCACCGTGCCGGGAAAGAAATTTACCTATGCGGGCATTCCTACCTTTGCGCCGGAGCATTTCTGCCGGGTCAGCGCCAAGGATTCCATGAAACGCAAGCAATTCGTAAAAGGTACGGAACAGATCGCCCAGGAAGGTGCGATCCAAATCTTCAAAGTGCCCTATTCCGGTATGGAAGAGGTCATCGTGGGCGTGGTTGGTACGCTGCAATTTGACGTGTTCCAGTACCGGATGAAAAACGAGTACGGCGTGGACCTTCGCATGGATATGCTGCCTTATGAGGAGATTCGCCTCATCGACAGCTATCCGGGTGACCTGTCCGACCTGAATCTTGGCTCCGATGCAGAGCTTTTAGAGGACTATCGGGGCCGCAGTCTGCTGGTATTCAGTAGCTACTGGGCCATCGATTTCACCTGTCGCCGGAATCCCGGCCTGAAGCTGTCCGAGATCGTGGTGGAAGAGGGATAAAATCAAACAAAGAAAACGCGGATTTCTTCGGAAATCCGCGTTTTGCTGTTTTTCAGAATAACCCTGCAAGTTTTTGGCAAGAATCACTCCGTTACCATCGTCCCCGGACCGGGGCGAAAAGAGGACAGCACCTGAATGGGTACCCGGTATTTTTTCCCCAGCTTTACACACCGGTCATGGAGCACCTGGGCGCCATTTTCCGCCAACGCCAACATAGCATCATAAGATATCTTGGCGTACTTTACCGCATCGGGAAACACCCGAGGATCTTTATCGTAAACGCCGTCCACATCCGTGTAGATCTGGCACAGATCTCCCTGCAAAAAAGCCGTCAGTGCCACCGCCGTGGTATCCGAACCGCCCCGGCCTAAGGTGGTAATGTCCCCCGCGCTGTTTATGCCCTGAAAACCTGTAACCACAACGATCTTTCCCTGATCCAGCTCTTCCAGGATACGGTTACTTCCAAGGCCGAGAACCTGGGCATTCCCATAGATATCGTCTGTCAGCAACCCCGCCTGATAGCCGGTCAGGCTCACCGCTGGCTGCCCCAGCGCCTCAATGGCCATGGCCATAAGCCCGGCGGAGATCTGCTCGCCTGCGGAAAGGCACATATCCAGTTCCCGGGATGACGCATAGGGGTTGACCCGCATGGCCTCTGCTGCCAGACGGTCTGTGGTATGCCCCTGGGCAGAAACCACCACCACTACCCGGTCGCCCCCCTGACAGCGTTCCACCGCCTTGGATGCCGCCGCTAAAACCTTTGCCGCATCCATCAGGGAAGTGCCGCCAAATTTTTGGACTACCAACAATTTCGTCACCTCCGTACCATTCTACGCCAAGCGGCGACAATTTGTGCAAAAAAGTCGCTCTGCGAGCGCAGAGCGACTGTCTTTCAATTTAGCCGGCAAGAATATCTGCCTTGATCACACCGGGTGCGCTGCCAAACTGACCCATCAATTCTTCCATGGAAACGCCCACATCGGTGACATCCGCACTGATGGTCACCAATGCGCAGCCATTGGTGGGAATGATGGAATTGATCGTCAGAATATTTGCGCTCCGGCGGGCAAACGTGGTCAGCAGGCCGGAAAGAGCGCCGGGCTCATCCTGCAACAGGAACTGGAATGTGATGACTCTGCCGGTCATCATATTCTGGAACGGCTGAATGTAATCCCGATACTTGTAAAATGCGCTGCGGCTGATGCCGGTAACCTTTGTTGCCTCGTTTACTGTGCCGACTTCGCCAACAGAAAGCAAACGTTTCGCCTCCGCAACTTTCAGAAAAACTTCGGGCAATGCAGATGCGTCAACGATATAGTATTGCGGTTTTTTCGCCATGATTGACCCTCCAACCCATTTTTGTATGTTTTTACCATAAATTACAAGCGGATACTAAGAATATTGTAACATATATTTTTAGAAATGCAACCTATATTTGTAACCATTTGTGCACGAAAGGAGCACCTCATGTCCCAGATTCCTCTGCGAAAAATCGGTATCGCCGCAGCGATTTTCTTCGGTTTTTGGGCATTCAGCAAATACTTGCTGCCCATACTTCTGCCGTTTCTTCTGGCGCTGGTGCTCGCGGTTCTGGCGGAGCCATTTATCCGGGTACTGCACAAAAGACTCCGGCTGCCCCGGGTGGCTGCCTCCGGCATCGGCATTCTGCTGGCCCTTTTGTTTTTTATTCTGTTGGTGCTGGCCCTTTGCGCACTGCTGGTTCGGCAACTGGGGCATCTGTCCGGCGTTCTGCCGGATTTGGGAAATACCGCGGTAAACGGCATGCACGCCCTGGAAGGCTTCCTTCTGGATCTTGCCCACAAAACCCCCGAATCCATCAGTCCCATTCTCAGCGGCAGTGTGGAAAATTTCTTTTCCGACGGAACAACGCTTGTCAACCAGGCGGTAGGCAAAGCGGTGACCATGGCCTCCAATGTGGTGACCCAAATTCCGGACAGCGCCCTGAGCTTCGGTACATGGATCTTGGCTTCTTTTATGATCTCCGCCCGGCTGCCCCGGCTCCACAGCTGGATCACCCAGCGAATACCGCCGGTTTGGAAGGAGCGGTATCTTCCCCAGCTGCATCAGCTGAAACGGAATATCTGGGGCTGGTTTTCTGCACAATTTAAGCTCATCTGCATCACATTTTTCGTGCTCGCCCTGGGCTTTTTACTCCTTCGCATACCCTATGCTCCCCTATGGGCGGGGATCATTTCTCTGGTAGATGCTCTCCCGGTGCTGGGAACGGGTACCATACTCATTCCATGGAGTATCATCGAACTTTTGCAAGGCAACCGAATACTAGGTGCCGGAATTCTCGGCATTTACGCCATCGCTGCACTGATCCGGTCTGTTTTAGAACCGAAACTGGTGGGAAAACAACTGGGGCTTGATCCGCTTGTAACTTTGCTTGCCATGTACACCGGCTACCGCTTATGGGGAATTCTGGGTATGCTCCTGTCCCCACTGCTGGCAGTTACGGTCACGCAACTGATCGCTCCGAAGGTTTCCGGCAAATGAGCTACTTTTTTATACAAAATTCTCATCTTCCTATTGTGCATCCGGTATTATTTTGATATAATAATCAGAAAAAGTTATATTGGATGTGTGTTTGTTTGAAGTACGGAGTTTGGAATGTATCGAATCCGGGGGCTAATGCCGTTAATGTCCTGGTGCATAACGGTTACACGCCCCTGACTGCCATGATTCTGGCAGCCCGGGGCATGACAGAGCCCAAATCTGCCCATGAATATCTTGACTGCGCCGCTCCCATGCCCGATCCCTACCTGTTGGCAGATATGGATCCGGCCGTCCGTCGGATCAGCCTTGCCATTTCCCGGGGAGAGAAAATTGCCGTTTTCGGCGATTACGACGTGGACGGTATCACCGCCACCTGCTTGCTCACCGACTTTTTGCGCAGCCAGGGCGCCCATTGCGTCAGCTATATTCCCGGCAGGCTGGAAGAGGGCTATGGCTTAAACCCCATCGCCCTGCGGCAGCTGCACGCGGAAGGTGTGCAGCTCATCATCACCGTTGACTGCGGCATTACCGCTGTGGAAGAGGCGCTGATGTGCAAAGCGCTTGGCATGGATCTGGTAATCACCGATCACCACGAATGCAAGGACGCCCTGCCCGATGCGGTGGCTATCGTTGACCCCCACCGGCCGGATTGCCGGTATCCCCACAAGAATTTATCCGGCGTAGGTGTGGCCTTTAAGCTTGCCGCTGCCCTGTGCGGCTCCCAGCAGCAAGTGCTGGATCATTACGCAGATATGGTCTGCCTGGGCACTGTGGCGGATGTTATGCCCTTGCAGGGAGAAAACCGGGTCTTTGTATCCCGGGGACTTGAACAATTGCAGCATACCAAGCGCCCCGGCATTGCTGCGCTGATTCGGGAAGGCGGTTGCTCTGCCGATCAGATTTCCGCTGCCTCCATTGGTTTTATTCTTGCACCCAGAATCAACGCCGCCGGAAGAATGGGTCAGATTGATCTGGCGCTGGAACTGTGCCTGACCCAGGACGAAGACCGGGCGGATTATCTGGCAAAAGCCCTCTGCGAACTCAACCGCAACCGGCAGATTGTAGAATCCAAAATCTACGATGAAGCAAAAGCCATGCTCCCCGCCGGTCAGCCGCCGGAGACCATAGTCCTTGCAGACGAAAGCTGGCACCAGGGTGTTGTGGGCATCGTCGCCAGCCGTCTGGCAGAAGAATACTGCTGCCCCGCATTTTTGATTTGTCTGGATGGAGACCACGGAAAAGCCAGTTCCCGGAGCTATGGTGGCTTTAACCTGTTTTCTTCCCTAACCAGTCTTTCCCACCTGTTGGAAAGCTACGGCGGTCACGAGCTGGCCGCAGGCTTCACCATCTCCCGCAGCAATATTCCCGCCTTTCGGCAGGAAATTTGCCGTTTGGCATCCCAATACTACTCCGATTCCGGCCCCCGCACTGTCTTAAATGTGGACTGCGCCGTTACGCCGGATCTGCTGACGGTGAAAAGCGTGGATGCCCTGTCCTCCTTAGAACCCTGCGGCAACGGCTGTCCCAAGCCAATTCTCATGATGAAGGATCTGATGATCGACAAGATCTCCATGGTAGGCAACGGACGGCATATGCGTCTGCGTCTTCGCAGCCGCTACCACAATTTGCAGGCCATCTGTTTCTCCACCACCCCGGAATCTGCATCCATTGAGCCGGGGGATGTGATTGACGTGGCCTTCACGCCTCAAATCAACGATTTCCGGGGTGAGCGGACTGTTCAGATGAACATTGTGGATATCCGTCCCAGCTGCGCCGCCCCCTGTCTCCCGGAAACTTACGGTTACGCCAAACTGCGCACGGGCAACCTGTCCGCCGAAGAAGCAGAAAAAATATTGCCGGACAGAAACATCCTGACTATGGTCTGGCGGTATCTGGATTCCGTGCCCTCTCCTATTCGGGAAGACCCCATGTGCCTTTGCCGCAAAATCGTCCGCCGTTCGGCGGTGAGTCTGAGCCTTGGTCAGTTATTGGCTTGCCTGGATATTTTCCGAGATGTGGGACTTCTGCATATGCAGCGCCTGCATAGGTACATAGTGATTGAGCTGACCCCCGGCAAAGATAAAACCGACTTAAACCAGAGTCAAACCATGCAGCAGCTGCTGCGCGCGAAAGAGAGCTGATTACCCTTGGAAACCTATTTGGAGCACTATGATTCTCTGATTGCCACCATCAATAAATGCATGCCCGGCGCAGACATCGTGCCGCTTCAACAGGCAGTGGACTACGCTGCCGACAAACATAAGGAGCAAAAGCGTAAGGATGGCTCTCCGTACATCATTCACCCCTTGGCCGTGGCAAAAATCGTTGCGGAAATGGGTCTTGACATGGACGCTGTACTGGGCGCTCTGCTGCACGACTGTATTGAAGATACCAACGCTTCTCACGAAGAAATTGAAAAGCTTTTCGGTGTTACCGTGGCAGAATTGGTAGAAGGCGTTACCAAGCTGACCAGAGCCAATTTTTCCAGTTCCGAACAGGCACAGATGGAAAATCTGCGGAAAATGTTCATGGCCATGAGCAAGGATATCCGGGTCGTGCTCATCAAAATCGCCGACCGGCTTCACAACATGCGCACCATGCAGTACCAGACCCCGGAAAAGCAAATCAGCAAATGCCGGGAGACCATGGATATTTATGCGCCCCTGGCGCCCCGCCTTGGTATGCAAAGGGTCAAGTGGGAGCTAGAAGATATCGCCCTACGGTATCTGGATCCGGAAAACTACAACAATATCATGTCCTACTTAACCGCCCACAAAGAACAGGACGAGGCGTTCATGCACACCATTCAGGAGAAAATCTCTGACCGCCTGTCCTCGGTGAATATTTCCAACACCTCTTACGGACGCATCAAGCACGTTTACTCCATCTACCGGAAAATGCAAAGTCAGGACAAGACCATGGACGAATTGTTCGATGTGTACGCGTTCCGGGTGATCGTAGATACCATTCCCGATTGCTATAACGTATTGGGCCATATTCACGACCTGTTCAACCTTGTACCCGGTCGGTTCAAGGACTATATTTCCACCCCCAAGCCCAACATGTACCAGAGTCTGCACACCACCGTCATTGGCAAACAAGGTATCCCCTTTGAGGTACAGATCCGTACCTGGGAAATGCACGATACCGCCTAATACGGCATTGCCGCCCACTGGAAATATAAGCAAGGCGGTGAAGCCGGCGATGAAAAGAACTTTGAGTGGGTCAGAAGACTTCTGGAAAGCCAGCAGGATACGGACGCAGAAGATTACGTCCGCTCCTTAAAGATCGACATGTTTGACGATGAGGTTTTCGTCTTTACCCCCAAAGGCCGGATTGTTTCCCTGCCCGCCGGTTCTACTCCCATCGACTTTGCTTACGCCATTCACTCCGGCGTGGGCAACTCCATGATCGGCGCAAAGATCAACCACCGCATTGCCAACATCGATGCCAAGTTGACCAACGGCGACGTGGTTGAGATCATCACCTCCAAGTCCGCCCGTGGTCCCAGCCGTGACTGGCTGAACATCTGCAACTCCAATCAGGCGCGGACCAAGATCAAACAGTGGTTTAAGAAAGAAAAGCGGGAAGAAAACGTGATCCACGGCCGCTCTTCCTTTGAATCCGAAATGAAACGGGCCGGTCTGCCCCTTTCCATTACCATTGACCCGGAAGTGGGCCCCCAGCTGCTGAAAAAGCTCGCCTTCGACAACTGGGAGGATATGTACGCCGCCATCGGCTACGGCGGCCTCACCGCCAGCAAAGCCGTAGGACGGATCCGGGACGATATCAACCGGGCGCTGAAAGTGCAGGCCAATGAAAAAGCCCAGATTAACCCCCTGCGTACCAACCCAGACAGTGAATCCGTCAAGCAAAACCGCCATGCAGTCAACGGTGTCATTGTGGAAGACATTGATTCGTGCATGATCAAATTTGCCAAATGCTGCACCCCTGTCCCGGGCGATGCCATCGTGGGCTTCATTACCAAGGGCTTCGGTGTATCCATTCACCGCTGTGACTGCCCCAACGCCGCCAACCGGGACGAACCCATTCAATCCGCCCGCTGGGTGCGGGTGCGGTGGGCAAATCAGGAGGATCATCCCTTTGAAACCACCCTGGAACTGGACTGTCTGACCCGGGACGGCCTGCTGCTGGATGTGGCTTCCACCATGACCACCGCGCGGGTACGGGTCAAAGAGCTTTTCGGCAAAGACCTGCCCGGCGGCCACAGTATCTTTACTGTAAAATTTGAGGTCAAAAATGTGGAAGAGCTGGATACCATCCGTAACAAACTTTTGAACATTCCCGATATTCTTTCCTCCCGGAGAGGGCAAAACTGACCCTGCGGCAACATACTTTTTACTGACAAGGAGCATAAACCTATGCGCGCTGTGCTGACCCGTGTCAACTCCGCCTCTGTCACCATCGACGGACAACTGCACGGAAAAATTCAAAAAGGTTTTCTGATTCTTTTGGGCGTTGGCCCCAACGATACTGAAGCCCAATGCCGCTATCTGGCAGAGAAAATTCTGGGTTTGCGGATCTTTGAGGACGAAAACGGAAAAATGAATCTGAGCATTCAAGACGTGGGCGGTCAGCTCCTGGTCGTCAGCCAGTTCACCCTTTACGGCAACTGCCGCAAGGGTCGGCGCCCCAGCTTCACCGATGCTGCCAGCCCGGAACTGGGCAACGCCATGTACGAACGCTTTTTGGATATCTGCGCCCAGCTGGGCTATCCCCCCCAGCATGGACAATTTGGTGCGGATATGCAGGTGGAATCCATAAACGATGGCCCGGTGACGCTGATCTTAGATACCGATATTTTAATGGACACCCCCAGACGAGGATAATGTTATGTTAACCATTCACACCCTGCCCCTGGGTCTGTTTCAGACCAACACCTACATTGTGGAAAATGGCGGTCAGTGCATCGTCATTGACCCCGGCTACGACGAGCGGGCCATTTTGAACTTTATTACGGAAAAAGGCTGGACCCTCTCGGCGATTTTACTCACCCACGGGCATTTTGACCACGTGGGCGCTGTCCGCGCCATTGTGGCGGAAACAGACTGCCCGGTTTATATCCACGAAGCGGATCTTTCCCTGCCCGCCACCTTCACCGCCGGCCCGATCTACTACACGAATCTTTACGGACAATCCATTCAGGCAGCAGGTCTGGATATTCAGATTATGCATACCCCGGGACATACCCCCGGCTCTGTGTGTCTGATCACGGAAGACATTCTCATCAGCGGCGACACCCTGTTTGCCGGCTCTTGTGGAAGAACCGATTTGCCCGGGGGCGACTGGGCGCAGCTGTTTGCCAGTCTGAAAAAGCTTGCCGCGCTGGAAAAGGATTACCAGGTTTTTCCGGGACACGGCCCATCCACAACCTTAGAGCAGGAAAAAGCATACAACCCCTACTTCCATTGATACCTGCCATTCAGGAGAGACCACTATGAAACTGTCCCTCATCGGTCATGATGATCGTTATGCCGTGGAACAGCTGCAAATGTCGCTGTTTTCCCCGGAACAAGAAGGTGAAGCCGTATCCACCCTCCACCGGGGTAAAATCTGGCTCACCGCCGCAACCAAAATCACCACCGGCGGAAAAACCGCCTACGCCCGTCGCCGTCTGCGCCGGGAAAATGAATCCGTTCGTCTTCGCCGCCAGGCACTGCAACAAAGCTACTATCTGGCGGCGGTTCCGCTTTTATCGGAATTGCCTCCCTGGGGCGCGCTGGCAGGAGTACGTCCCACCAAAATCTCCACCCGGCACTTACAAAACGGAGGCACAAAAGAATCTGCCAAAAAAGAGCTTTCCAAGCTTTATTATGTGACACCGCAGCGGTGTGATCTGGCGGCAGACTGTTCTTCCTCCACCGTCCGGGCAATATCCCTTACCCAGCCCGACGATCTTTCCTTATACGTGGGAATTCCTTTTTGCCCCACCCGGTGCTCTTATTGCAGCTTTGTCAGCCGCACCGTGGGCAAAAAAACCGATCTCATAGACCCCTATCTCCGCGCTTTGCTGAAAGAAGTCTCCGTCACCGGAAGGCTTCTCAACGAGGCTGGAAAGCATGTACGCAGCCTGTACATTGGCGGCGGTACCCCCACTACCTTATCCAACGACCAATTGGATACACTCCTAAAAGCAATTTGCGATTCTTTTGACCTGTCCCGGTGCCTGGAATTTACCGTAGAAGGCGGCAGACCCGACACACTCAGTGAAAGCAAGCTCCGCGTCATTTACCAGGGTGGCGCCAACCGGATCAGCATCAACCCCCAGACCATGGTGGATCGGGTGCTAAGGCTCTGCGGCCGCCCCCACACCGCCCAGGCGGTGCTGGACGCCTACCGATGGGCAAAAGATGCGGGTTTTTCCGATATCAACATGGACCTGATCGCAGGACTTCCCGGGGATGATTACGATGGCTTCCGGTATTCTCTGGATACCGTCGCCGCCCTCAGCCCTGCCAATATCACCGTTCACACCCTGGCTCTAAAAAAAGGCGCGGATCTGTTTGAAAAGAGAGAGCAGCTCTCCACCCCGGAAGAAGTGACCCGCATGGTGGACTATGCCAACGGGACGCTCCGGGAGCATCAATACCTGCCCTACTATCTATACCGGCAGAAATATATGTCCGGCTCTTTTGAGAATGTGGGTTGGAGCCGGGATCACCGGGATTGCCTGTATAACATCTACATGATGGAAGAGATCCACACCATCTTATCCTTAGGCGGTGGCGGCATGAATAAAGTAAATCTGCCCGACGGGACGCTGCAACGATTCCACAACCCCAAATTCCCGGAACAGTACATTGACATGCTGGATCATGTGCTGGAAGATAAAAAGAAGCTGTTCTCTCTTCTGTGAAATGTTCAGTTACAAGGAAAGGAAGCGTATTTTCTTGGATACTTTAATCTCTAATGTAACCGTGGTGACCATGAACGAACGCATGGACGTTCTGTTCGGCGCCTATGTTGGCATCACCGACGGTAAAATCCGCTACATAGAAAAAGCTGCTCCCCAGGAGCAGCCGAACACCATTGTGGACGGCACGGGCATGGTGCTGATGCCGGGTCTCATTAACTGCCACACCCATCTGGCTACCGCCGCCCTTCGCAGCTACTGCGACGACCTTTCCGCCACCGCAGCCCTGGAAGAACAACTGAAAAAGGAAGCGAAAATGGATAGCCGCAGCGCAAAAGCCGCCGCCAGTCTCGCCATTACCGAGTGCCTGCGCTTTGGCATCACTTCCGTTTCCGATCTTTACTATTACCCCGATGCCACCGCCGAAGCCGCCGCCGAAGCGGGCATCAAAGCAAACATTGCCCTTTCTTCCTACCGTTTTCTGGACGAAAACGAAGATTTTGACTTCGAAACCGATGAACAATGTATAGAACTGCGCCGGGTCGTGGAAAAATGGAACGGCTACGATGATGGCCGTATCAAAATCGACGCGGGCATTTACGCTGAATACACCAGTAACTACAAGCTTTGGGAAGCCCTTGCCGCCTATGCCGCAGAGGAAAAGCTGAACTTCCAGCTCCATCTGGCAGAAACCCAATCGGAAGTGGACTCCTGCCTGGATCGCACCGGTCTGACCCCCGCTCAGCTGCTGGACTGCCACCGGATCTTTAACGTGCCGGTCACCGCAGCCGGATGCGGCTGCCTCAACCAGGAAGATCAAACTCTGCTGGGCAAGAAAAAGGTCACCGCCGCTGCCTGTCCCCTCACCGCTGCCAAGGAAGGAAAACCGGAAATGGCAGTGCTGGACTGCGTTAGAAAAGGCATGAACGTGGCTCTTGGTACCGGCGGCGCCATTGATGCGGGTAACCTTGATCTGTTTGAAGTAATGCGGGGCATTTCCATGACTGTTCGGTCAGAAGCCGGTGATCCCACCGCCCTGCCCGCCTCCGCGGCCTTGATGATGGCAACCGTCTGCGGCGCCCGGGCCCAAGGACGGGCAGAAAATACAGGCATGATCAAGGAAGGTTTTGATGCAGACTTGATTCTGGTGGACTTCTCCGCGCCCCACCTGATTCCTTGCCACAATGTGATCAACAGCCTTGTTTACAGTGCCAAGGGCGGAGATGTAGCCATGACCATGGTCAGAGGCAAAATCCTGTACCAGAACGGCCAATTCCCCACCATTGACTTAAAAACCGTGGTGGAAGAGCTGACCACTTACGCCATCCCCCGGCTGTTTGCTGAGAATTCATAAGGAGAACGCCATGTCTGAATCGCCGAAAAAGCAATCATTCCTCCATGGCACCATTCTGCTTGCCATGTCCACCGCCATCGTCAAGGTGATCGGTGCGTTTTACTCCATTCCCCTCAACGCCATCATCGGCGAGCAGGGTTTTGGCTACTATTCCACGGCTTATGAGATCTACACCGTGCTGCTTATGATCTCCACCGCGGGTCTGCCTGTGGCTATGAGCCGGATCATCTCCGCCGCCAGCAGCTTAAACCACTACCGGGAAGTGCGGAAGATCTACACCGTTTCCAAAACCATATTTCTGACTCTGGGCCTTATCAGCGCGCTGCTGATGACCCTGTTCTGCCGGCAGCTGGCAAATTTCCAGGAACAACCCGACGCCTGGGCAGCCATTGCAGCCTTAGGCCCCAGCTGCTTCCTCATTTGCCTGATGAGCACCTACCGGGGCTTCTTCCAGGGTCAGCGGAACATGATCCCTACCTCCGTCAGTCAGGTGCTGGAAGCCCTCTGCAAACTGTTGGTGGGAATTGCAGCCGCTGTACTGCTTTTGTGGTACACCAAAAGCTACTCCCTGGCTGCCGGCGGCGCGATCTTAGGCGTTACCGCCAGCTGTCTGCTGTCCTCCGTATACCTGAACCGGTGCTTCCGGAAGGCTTACCGGGATTTGCCCATCACCGACGAGCCGGTCTCCTCCGGCAAGGATATTGCCAAAGGCCTTCTTGCCATCGCCATTCCCATTACCATCGGCTCTGCGGGTTTGCAGATCCTGACCGTACTGGAAACCAAGATCTACATGGGTCAGCTTTTGGAGTCTATGACCCAAAATCAGGCAGATATTCAAAAGGGCATCTATAACTTCACCCAAAAGATCTTCAACATGCCCTGCGCTTTCATTACTCCCATTACCATCAGCGCAATCCCCACCATCACTGCTCAGCTCACCGCTGGCAATCACGACGCAGTGCGTGCCACCGAAGAATCCTCCGCCCGGATCACAGGCCTCATCAGCGCTCCCTGCGCCGTGGGCCTTTGCGTTCTGGCCGAGCCCATTACCGCTCTGCTGGGCGGTTACACCGGAGAAAAACTGACCCTGGCCTCCAATTTAATGAGCATTCTGGGGCTTTGTGTAATATTCAACGCCATCGTGCTGCTGACCAACGCCATTATGCAAGCTCACGGCCACGTAAATCTTCCGGTCATCAACATGTTCATTGGCGGTATTTTGAAGCTGGCAGTTATCTTCATTCTCACAAGCAATCCTGCCATCGGCATTCTGGGAACGCCCATCGGCACACTTCTTTGCTACCTGTGCATCACGGTGCTGAACCTTTTCTCCATCGCCCGGGTATTCCCCCATCCCCCCGGAATTATACGCAACTGCGGTAAAGCGATCCTCGCCGCGCTGATTATGGGCGCTGCCACCTACGGTGCCTGGCAAGGCCTGTTGTACCTCTCCGGCGGTACGCTCCACCGGGTCATTGCCTGTGCCGTTCCTATTTTGATTGGCGTGGTGGTATATGCCGTTGCGGCGGTAAAGCTGCGGTGCATCACCCGGGAAGATTGCCTTTTTCTTCCAAAAGGCGAAAAAATTGCAAAATTGCTCCATTTATGAAAATAATCCTTGATTTTTAATAGTAAATGTGATAGTTTAGAGATAGATTTTATTAAAAGAAAAGAGAGGTTTTACAATATGAACAAAACTGAATGGATTGCAGCTACCGCAGAAAAGGCCAACATCACCAAGAAGGATGCAGAGCGCATTCTGAACGCCGCCATCGACAGCATCACCGCTGAGCTGGTCGCCGGCAACAAGGTCCAGCTGTCCGGCTTCGGCATCTTCGAGACCAAGGTTCGCGAAGCTCGCGTTGGCCGTAACCCCCAGACCAAGCAGACCATCGAGATCCCCGCTACCCGCGTTCCCGCTTTCAAGGCAAGCAAGGCTCTGAAAGACGCTGTTGCAAAATAATTCATGCGCTTAGACAAATATCTGAAAGTTTCCCGGCTCATCAAGCGGCGAACTGTTGCCAACGAGGCCTGTGATAACGGGCGCATCAGTGTCAACGGTCGTGTTGTGAAAGCCAGCTACGAGGTCAAAGTCGGTGATAAGTTAGAAATTGCCATGGGTCCCCGTACCGTTGCCGTGGAAATATTACAGATTGCGGAAACCGTTCGAAAGGACGATGCCTCCGCTATGTATAAGGAAATCTGATAAAAAAGAGAGGAGCATAGCTCCTCTCTTTTTTAGGAATCGATCTTTTTGATCACCTTAGCCAGCGGAGCGAACAGCACCGAAACCGTGATCAGCGTACAAACAGACTGAGGGATCATCGCGTACAAAGATTGATAGAAATAAACCTTCGCCGCATTGGGGTGAAACGCAAACATCAGAGGGGTTATCACATCATCAAGCAGTGTAAACAGCACAGTAAACACCACCGCCGATGCCACAATGACCACCATTTTAAGAAGCGACAATTTCCCGGAAAACCGCTTCCCCAAAAAGCCGAAAAACACCGCGAACAGATTGTAATAGACCAGATACAGCACGATAACATTGACCTGAAATCCGAAGACGAAGCACCGCAGCAGCGAAAACACCGTAGCAATGGCCACACCGGTTCGGATACCGTAGGAAAAACAGAGGCAAAGCATCATCACCGTAACGATCTCAATGCCGGATATGCCGGACAGCGCCAATTGCGCGCCGATGAGCAGCGCAACGCACATGGCCACCCGTACAATGGATTTTGTCTTTTTCATCAGCTAAACGACTGGAACACCCAAATATACAGCTGATCGGGCTTGATCTTTAAGGTTTCCGCCCCGGAAATGGCAGAGCCGTACTGCTTTCCGTCGTATTCCACCTGACCCCACGCGGTGTTGGCATTTTCTGCATCACTGGTATAGAGCATCCAGCAGCTGCTGAAATCCGCAGGATTATCAATGCCGTTGATGGATGTGACCATGCCGTTTTGAACCGTGCAATCCAGTTCTCCTTTTTCTTTCAGCTGCTCCATATAATCCATGAGCACCATTTCCGTGTTATCGCCAATGGCTTCTTTCGTAGTCTTGATGACGATATAGGTGTCAGAATCCTTGATGACCAGGGACTCACCTTTACATCCGGCCAGAGCCAGTGTGCCCGCAAGAATCAAAACTGCAAGCAGGAACGAGAATACTTTCTTTGCTGATTGTTTCATTTTTTTACCTCCCAAAAAACAATGTGGCTGCGGCGCTTATGTAAAGCGCCGCAGCCGTTTTTCTGCGACAAACATGACATCCTGTATCTCGCAGGATGCTGGGAAAATCCGTTTCGTAGGTCTTCTGACTCGTGCTTGCAGCTCCGGGATGCTGCGGCGGCTCTGCCTTCCCAGGTTTCCCCAGTGACCGATTTTCATCGAAAGAGCCCGCCATAGGCACATACAGCGGCGGTACCATCCGGGATTCGCACCCGGTTATCTTATTCAGCAAGCAAGGTTCATCGCCCTGCCTGCCACGAAACTTCTATCCAATTGTCAGAAAAATTATACCACGCAATTACAGCGAATGTCAACAGCAAAAGAATCTGCCGCCGCAGCAGAACACGTTCACCAGCCAGCACCAGAGTAAATTGGCGCAGGGGCTGCCACGCATTTGGAATCCGCCATAGCTGTCTGCCTGCTGGCGGTATGCAGCGCCGCCGTTTTGAATATGCTGCAAGGCCTGCAAATACTGATAATTATCCGGCTCCATGGACACCGCCTTGCGAATATGCTCCAAAGCCGTGACTTGATTGCCCAATCCGTCATTGGCCAAAGCGCTGATGTAATACCACCGGGCATTCCGGTTTGTGGAATTTTCCAAAGTATTCAGCGCTTCGGCATAGCGGCCCATACGCAAATACTGATAGGCAGAGCGCTGATACGGATCGCCCTGATCTTCGCCGGAATAACTCCGCTGCCGGTAACCGCCAAAGGGATCATAACCATAGCCGCCGTAGCTTTCCTGGGAAGGCCCGGACTTCTCCGGATTTTTGATCTGCTCATAAGCAGCATTCACCGCCTGCATTTTCCTGGCGGCTTCCTGATCCCCCGGGTTCAGATCGGGGTGATATTTTTTTGCCAACCTGCGATACGCCTGCTTGATCTGCTCATCCGACGCATCAGGGCTGACCCCAAGGACCTTATAAGGGTCTTGCATCAAAACCGTCCTCCCGTTTTTTCTTTCCTGCAAAACTGCACCAAACACCGCTATACAGAATATTATCCAATATTTTCTTATCCTGCACAAGAGGCAATTTTCCAAATTCTTCCGTAGCCTTGCCCATGGCCAGGATCAAATGATTCTCCCAAAGAGGCCAGTCTTCTCCGGTGTTCATCTGCACATAAGGATTATACCGGCCTTTTTTTCTGTCGCGCCGATAATCCAGCGCCGCATCCGCCAGATAAATAAATCTGCCCAAAGCCATGCCCATTTTACGCAAGGTGGGTGCCCACAAATCTTCCCGGTAAACAAGAAGTTCCCCCATTAAACTGCCGAAGCAGTTGGCGGGAATATCTGCGTTGGGGCACTTCTCCTGTTCCAGCCGGGAAAGCTCCTCCATGCATTTTTCCATGGCAGCGCATTGCCGTGGATACTTTTCCTGAATTTCATGCAGATTCTTACCGAAAACGCCAACCAGCATTTTTGCAGAGAGTTTGTTCTCATCCTGCCAATCGTCCTCCGCCTTATAGTAGGCCAGCGCCACATTCATATCCGCCGCATAACGAATATAAATGTTATCTGCCCAGGGTCTGGGGTGGACAGCATGCAGATTACAGGCCCGGTCACCACCGGTCTCCTCCGGCTCATAAAGGCTGCTCAGCAGCAGCGCCAGAAACGCCATATCATAACGCAGGCCCAACCGGGACAGCTGGTTGGCGCTATGGCGAATATTACGGCAAATCCCACAATACACCGCATTATACCGCTTTTTTTCCTGCTCTGTCAACTCATTTCTGTTGGCCATGACAAAACCGAACATGAGCGCACCCCCTTTTTCTATATTTTACCGGAAAGTTATGAACACACAATAAACAATTGGGGAATTTTTAGGAATTTTCTTCCAAAAGTTTATTCAGCGCCCCGCCGTAAAAGAAAATCGATACGCAAAAATAAAGCCAAAGCATACTCAGCGCCACTGCATAAACCGATCCGTAAACGCTGGAATAGCCAGAAAAGTAAGCCACGTAGTAAGAAAACAACCGGGTAAAGATCAGCCACCCTGCGGAGGAAAGCATAGCGCCGGGCAAGCTTTCCCGAAGCCCGTTGCGCTGATTGGGCAGCACCATGAACATAGCCGTAAACACCGCGCTTTGGATCAACAGCATAAAAAGAAAGCGAAAATCCACCACCTCGGTCAAAAAAATCCCCAGCGCTCCCGAGGCAGGAGGCAGCGCCTCTATAATAGCCTCTCCAAACACCCCCAACACCAGTGTCACCACCAGCACCACCAAAAACAAAAAAGTGTACACGACGCTAATCAGCCGGGTATACACGTAGCCCCGGTTCTCCCGTACACCATAAATGGTATTGAGTCCCCGGAGTAATCCGTAGATGCCCCGGCTGGCAGACCACAGCGCGCCCACCGCAGAAACCGACACCACCGCAGTAGAGGTATGGGCATAGGTGCTGATAATGAGTTTTTCCGCCGCAGGCATCAGCGCTTCTGGCAAAAAGCCTCGCAGCATGATCAAAAGATCCTGAGCATCCAAAGTAGTATAACGAAGTAAGCTCAATAATAGTACCAGCGCAGGAAACACCGCCATAGCAATAAAAAAGCCTGCATTTGCCGCATGGGCCGGAATCTCCATCTCCCCCAGCCGTTCTGCCAACGCCGCTGTTTTCCCGATCAATCCGCCCTTGGGAAATTCCTTCATCTCATACGCCCTTTCATCCACACGCCATAAAGCTACAATTTTCAACACAAAAAGCAAGCACAACCTCTCCCTCAGGGGAGCCGGGGCTGTTTTAC
>JAZNFY010000010.1:0-8479 GCA_045589195.1 Faecousia sp.
GGCACTACAAGAGGGCGCATCGTGAGATTGTGGGGTGCAATGGGGGTCAGTACCATACAATGGCATTCGGGCGCAAGTATGGGACCGCCAGCACTGAGGGAGTAGGCGGTGGAGCCTGTGGGACTTGCGACAATCACGCCATCGCTCCAATAGTTGGCTACCACTCTGCCATCAATCTCGACTTTTGTGCCAATCATTCCCATATGCCTGCGCTGCACCGAGAACTCGTTGAATGCCAAGTGGAACGATACCTCATCTTCAATATCTCCTTCAATTTGTAAGAGGGCGCGTTTCTCGGTCGTAAAAGCCCCTTCAACAAGCGCATCAAGAGCCCTCACCGCATCCTCTTGTGACACCGTAGCGAGAAAGCCCAACCTTCCCGAATTGATGCCCAAAATGGGGTTACTCTTGCCACCCAACATACGCACAGCACTCAGAAGAGTGCCATCGCCACCAGAATTCCTGAAAGGATCTGGCAAAATAAGGAGTATCAAAGTTTTCGCTCAGTGGCATGCCCAGCATCTGGGAAATGCCCAGAACCAAATCCATGCCGCCGGAAAAATCGCTGTACAGCTGCAGCGAGTACAGCAGCATGGCAGTCAGCGCATAAGCGCCGGTGAAGCTCTGGGGCTGGGCGCTGATGGCGCTGATGATCACACCGAGCCGTGCGGCAATCACCAGCTTTTTGAGGAGTCCCCACAACGCCCGGGCGCCGCCGTGGAAAATACCGTCCAGGGTGATGCGGCGGTTTTGGAACATGTTGGGAGCGAAGCGGTCGTAACGCTCGATGGGACCGATGAACAGGTGGGGAAGATAGGTTACGTACAGGGCGAAGCGGTACAAGCTTCGCTCCGGCGGGTACTTTTCCTTCCACACATCCACGTTATAAGAAATCAGTTGCAGAGAAAAATAGGATACGCCCATGGCTGATACAAGTTCCATGCCGGTAACAGGTTGCAGTTTCAGAAGCACCAGCATCAGGGCGTTGGCGGTTACACTGACCCACATCATGGGTTTTACCCGGGGGGTCAGCAGCGCCGTGGCGTAGGAAAGCACAGTGGCAGCTGCCAGATAGCAAAGTCCCGGCAGACCGTAGCCTGCGTAGATTGCCAGACCGGCCAAAAAAATGAATATGTTTATCATAGGCATTACTCACAGGCGGGCCACTGGGGGTCGTTGCGGTCCCAGGTTCTTCCTTGCAGCGTTTCCAGTCGCTGGGTATCGTTCATCAGGCTGTATTTGGTGTGACGGGTGCCGGGGGTGGCGTCAATGTGCTTCCAGACACCGTTTAACTGGACCAGAACCCAATAGTGGCTCTTGTCCGTAACCCAGATCAGTTTGGTGGTAAAGCCCTTTGCATCCAACAGTTCTTGCAGGCACAGGGCATGGACGTAGCAGTTGCCTTTTTTGTTCGTAAAGCCGTACCATACCGGATCATCGCCACCCCAGTCGGAGGAGTATTTGATCTTGTCCCGGACATAATCGCGAATCGCTTCCGCGTCGTTGCTCAGACCGGCGGCAATGCTGTTGACCAAAGCCTTGGTGTCTTCCCAATCATGCTCCACCACTACTTTTCGGCGGGAGGTGGCCTTGTTGCCGGCTTTGTCCACGGCGGTATAGGTCACATAGTAGGTGCCGGGCTTGGTCAAATCTACCTTACTGTCGTCGTAGGTGAAGTTTACCTTTCCGTCCCGATTGTCCTTGGCGCTGACGCCGGAGGTGTAGTTGGGCTTTTTACCCTTTTCGGTGGAAAGATTTTTCAGCCCTGAGAAAGTGGGAGCCTTGGTATCCTTTTGAACTGTGAGTGTGCAGTTCGCAGTAGTTAAGTTTCCGTGGAGATCTGTAACTTCCAGTGTGACGGTATATGTGCCGGCTGTGGAGGTGGTGAGTTCTTGCAGCAGCTTGGAAGTAACAGGGCCAGCAAGATCCGTGGCTTTCAGGAGAAAATCCTTCAAATCCACCTTGTCGCCCTCGTATGCGGTCACATCCTGCACCTGAATTTCAGGGGGAGTCGTATCCGCAATGGTAATTTGGCAGACGGCAGACCGACCGTCACTGGCGGTGACGGTGATGGGATAGGTTCCGATGGGGGACCGGTTCAGATCGTCCAGGATTTCCTGGCTGATCAGGTCACCGTCTTTTTCCGGGTTGACGAAAATATCATCCTTGGAAATGGTGTTGCCCAGTTCGATGGTCAGCTGCGTATGTATCCACACATAGGAAAGGGTACAGCTGCCGCGGCTGGTATTGCCGCTGGAATCGGTGGCGATAATCTCTACTGTGACATTGCCGTAGTCTTCCGGTTCTTCCAAAGACTGTGCCAGAGACAGTTCGACAGGAGACAGGTCGCGGACCTCCTCCACAAAATCCTCGGGGGTCAGTTTCGTTCCAATGTCAACGCTCACATTTTGTAATTTCAGCAGCGGTGGGGTGGTATCCACAACGGTGAGGCAGACTGTCTCTTCCTTTTTGCCATGGGCGAAGGAAAGCTGGTATTCACCGGTGGCAGAGAGGTTAATCTCCGCTGCGGGAGTCAAAAGGGTTGCTTTTTTTGCGTTGCCATATCGGGTTAAAAAGTCTTTTGCCGGGGGCAGGGGCTGACCCAGCTCTATGGTTAAGTTTTGAAATTTCGGCTGTTGATCGCGCCATGCGCAATAGCCGATCAAGGCACCCAGCGAAACAATCGCAGCAGCGGCACCGCAAATGATCGGAATCAGTATTTTCTTTTTCATTGTTTGATCCTCCCGGAGCTACGGAATCAGATAACCGTTTACATCAAAGGTGCAGGAAACACCGTCAATATATGTTATGCAGTTTACAAAGTATGTGCCATCGGCACGGCGGTACCGCCAGCCGTAATCGTCGGCCATCCAGCATTCCGCAGAGACACCCGGTCTCAGATAGGGGGGCTGTAAGCTGTTCTGTGCTTCCAGATCGTTGAAGTGCCACCATTCGGATGTTAATCCGCTGAAGCCAACACTTTCCATGATGGTTGCCAGGATTTTGGCGTTTAAGTTGTTGCGTTTCAGCTCGGAGTACCAGGTCAGATCGTGCATGGAAGTCTGCATTAAAAGATCTTCCCCGGTGACGATGTCTGTCAGGGTTAAGTCCAGAGCAATTCCTCTGTTGTGACGGGATTTTCCTGCTGCCAGGAAGTAGTTCATGGTGTAGCGGCCGAAGTCTGTCATCAGCTCGCCGTAGGTCAGTGACCGGCCGGGAGCGAGTACGGGGAGGTCATTCAGCACGACACCGGTGTAAGTTTTCTCAGGGATGGGCAGCTTCGACAGTCCAATCGCCTGATCATACAGGGCAATGGTTGCTTCCTGGGGACGGTAAGCATCGTAAATTTTCAGATTGTAGCCTTGCGCAATGGCTGCAAATGCGGCCTTTTCCAACCGCAGAGCCACAGGATACAGCAGGGGAACCAGCTGTTCACCGTTATACAGCTGGACATTTTCGTAACCCACGATTACATTGCCGGTGACGGTGGGAATCTCATATTCGTGCGCCATATACAGCGATTGGGTGCTGTTGGCAATGTTATAAAGGCACAGGTCACCCAGTAGTTCCGGCAGGTTTATCAGACAGTAATTGCTGTCGATGTAGCCAAAGCCGTCGCCGAAGCGGATGCGGAACATCCCTTCTTCCAGACCCAACACACAGAAAGCTTTGGCGCTTTGGACCGTGCCAATGCTCTGGGTCTTGGCAGCGTCCTGGTATACTTCCAGGTCCTGGATGGGCCATATGGTGCTGTATTTCACCGATGCGCCGGTGGTCACGGTCTTGATATCAGAAATGGCGGCAAATTCGCTGCCATCCATGACTTGTCCGCCCACTGCCACCACGCGGTAGCGGAATTTGCTGTGACGGGGCAGGGTGTTGGTGGTGTAACTTCTCTCCTGATCTGTTTCTACCCGCTGGACAGTTTCCCAGCTGTTGGTATCCGCCTGATAACGCTGAACCAGATAGTGGTCGCCTTTGGTCTCCGCCCAGGTAAAGCGGAAGACATGATCGCCCAGGTCGGTGTGTTTCAGTTTCAGGTCACGGCCCAGCAGATCCTCCCGCACAACGGAAATCTGCTCGGATTCTGCGCCGTAAAAGATTAAACCGGGATATGTACGGCACGCTTCAAAGGTGAAGATCAGCTCCTCTGCGGTGGGGGGAATGGGCAGACGGCTGCCATCACCCAAGGTCAGGGTTACCTGGTTCTCGTCTGCCGTGTTCAGAAGAGTCCGTTTACCGGAATCATCCAGGTAGAATATTTGACAGGAGCTATGGGGCGTCATCGTATAGGTAAAGGTTACGGTGCCGGCCTGTGGGTCGGAAGTGGCGGCAAGATCACGGATGGCAGGGGCTTGCAGCGTGATTTTTGCCGATAAATTGCTGGTACTCACCCGAACCCGCTCGTTCTTGTCGAAGGGCGTGCAGTATCCCCGGGCGGGGAATACACGGATGGTCAGAGATTCTGATTGGGAAAATTGGGGAAGAACCATCTGTTCTTCCAGTGTCCATGCTTCCTGGATCACGGAACCGTTTTGCAGGAGCTGCACCAGATAGCGGTCTTGATTGAAGCCCTTTGGCCAGGAAAGGGTGAGCTCACCGCTATCGTCTTGAACCAGCTCCATAACTCCGTTATCCGGCATGGCGCTGCGGGCATCGCGATAGTATTTGTAAAACATAAAATAACCAAAGGCGAAACCCAGTTCCAGCACCAGAAGGACAACCAGACTGATGATGAGGTACTTAGTCTTCTTTTGCATAAGATCATCTCCGCTTCTTGGAAATAAGAAAATGATTTTATTTATTATATGGTATAAACCAAATGTTTTCAAGGTGTAATTGTAAAAACACTTTTATATTGGTCAAAAAGGCGATGCAGCAAGCTGCCGCTTTAACGGACGAGCCTTTCCAAACGGACCGGTTTTCAGAGTGAAAGAATTGACAAAAAAACATGGATTTGGATGGAAAAATGGGTTGAATTTACGGTTAATGTATGTTATGATATGTTTGTATCGATATGGGCATATTGCGCCCATGTCGCTGCATTCAGTTTATATGCAGGACAGGCCGGCTGGCGGGAGAGCGCAGATGCCTTCCGGAGGCCAGGCAATAAAGGAGTAAATATTTATGGCAACGCCCCATACCATTGCCGTCGCCGGTAAAGGCGGCGTGGGAAAAACCACCACCTGCGGTATGCTGGTGGATTATCTGTGCAGCAAGCGCAGCGGTCCGGTATTGGTCGTCGATGCTGATGCCAACAGCAACCTCAATGAGGTACTGGGTGTGGAGGTGGAGACCTCTCTTGGCGCGATTCGGGAAGAAATGGCCCAGGCAGAGCTGCGGGGTACCATTCCTTCGGGCATGACCAAGGCGGACTACGCGGAGTTTAAATTCAATTCCGCGATCATAGAAGAAGACGATTTCGATATGCTGGTTATGGGCAGAACCCAGGGCAAAGGCTGCTACTGCTATGTCAACGGCGTTCTGAAAACCCAGGTGGATAAGTACGCGAAGAACTATTCCTACATCGTGATGGACAACGAGGCAGGTTTGGAACATGTGGCTCGGGGCACGCTTCCCCGGGTGGACACCATGCTTCTCATCTCCGATTGCTCCCGTCGGGGCATTCAGGCGGTGGCCCGGATCGCAGAAATGGTGGAGGAAATGAACCTGAATCCCGGCCAGAGGGGCCTGATCGTGAACCGGGCGCCCGGCGGCGTTCTGGACGACGGCGTGAAGCAGGAGATCGAAAAGCACGGGCTGAAATTGCTGGGCGTTTTGCCCCACGATGAGGCAGTGTACCGCTGCGACTGCGCCGGTGAGCCTTCCGCCAAGCTGCCGGATCACGATCCTATGAAAATCGCTCTGAAAGAGATCATGCAGTCCATCGGACTGTAAAAACATTCCCACAGTCGGGAAGACTGAATCTGTTAATAATTTTAATTATTATAAAACATATTTTTATCAAGGGGGAAACTATTATGTCTTTCGTTCCGAAGACGCAGCCTTTCAGCGGCAAAATCAATGCTGTGACCTTAGGCACCGGTGATAAGGCAATTGTCATCGGCGGTCAGAATGTGCTGCCGTTCTACACTTTCGACGGTGCTGTGGAGAATGCACCCAAGATCGGTGTTGAAATTTCCGATGCCGCCGGTGAATGGACCGTTCCCGGTCTGGTGGAGTTCTACGCCGGCTGCAACACCATGGCTGAGCGAGCCAAGAAGGCCGAGACCATGGAGGGTGCGGATTTCCTGTGCCTGAACTTTGTGGGCGCTGATCCCAATGGCGCAAACCGCTCTGTGGAAGATTGCGTGGCTGATGCCAAGGCTGTTGCCGAAGCCGTATCCATGCCTCTGGTAATCATGGGCTGCAAGAACCTGGAAAAGGACGGCGAGCTGCTGGCCAAGATCTCCGAGGCCTTGCAGGGAAAGAACATTCTGTGCATGTCCGCCAAGCAGGAAAACTGCAAGACTGTGGGCGCTTCCGTTGCCCTGGCATACGGCCAGAAGGTGGGCGCTGAGACCGCTGACGATATCAACCTGGCCAAGCAGCTGAACATTATGCTGAAAAAGGATGCCAACGTTGCTTCCGAGTCCATCGTGATGGATATCGGCACTGCTGCTGTGGGCTACGGTTACGAGTATGCCGCTTCTACCTTCGACCGGATTCGGCTGGCTGCCCTTTCTCAGGGTGATGCCGACTTGCAGATGCCCATCCTGGCAGCTGTTGCTCTGGACACCTGGGGCGTGAAGGAATCCACTGCTTCCGAAGAAGATGAACCCGCATGGGGCAATCAGGAAGAGCGCGCCATCAGCATGGAAATTGCTACCGCTGCTGCTGACCTGACCGGCGGCGCTGATGCTGTTATTCTGCGTCACCCCGCTTCTGTGGCTACCATTAAGAAGTTCATTTCTGAGCTGATCTGATCGGATAAGGAGGATACATAAAATGGCATTGAAAGGTCTTGACATCTTTAAGATGTCTCCCAAGAAGAACTGTAAGGAATGTGGCAGCCCCACCTGTATGGCTTTCTGCATGAAGGTCGCTCAGGGCGCTGTGGAAATCGACAAGTGCCCCTACTTCTCCGATGAAGCGAAGGCAATGCTCAACGAGCAGACTGCACCTCCCATGAAGACCATTGAAGTGGGCGAGCATAAGCTGGGCGGAGAGACTGTGCTGTTCCGTCATGAGAAGACTTTGGTTAACAAGAACCTGTACGCCGTGAATGTGTGCACCTGCATGGATGCTGCCACTGTGGACGCCAAGCTGGCTGAAATGGCAAAGGTGGACTATGAGCGTATCGGCGAAAGAATGTACGTGGAGTTCGTGTTTGTTGCAAACAATCAGAACGACCCCGCTGTTTATGCTGAACTGGTCAAGAAGGCTGCCGCTACCGGCCGCGCCCTGGTCCTGGAATGCTGGGATGTGGAGTGCGCCAAGGCCGCTTTGGCCGTTGCCGGCAAGAATGTAATCCTGGACGGCGCTACTCCCGCCAACTGGGAAGCAATGAATGCTGTGGCTACCGAGGCAGGTGTGGCTCTGGGCGTTTGGGCCGAGAATATCTCTGACCTGTACGACACCGTTAAGAATCTGGAAGCCAAGGGCAACAAGAACCTGGTTCTGGATGTTACCGGAAAGACGGCCAAGGAAACTCTGGCCAACGCAGTTCTTGTCCGCCGCACCGCCATTAAGGATGGCGACCGCAGCTTCGGTTACCCCTGTATCGTGAATCTGGCCAAGGTTGCCAAGGGCGATGACCGCTTGCAGACTGCTTACGCCGCTCTGTTTACGGAGAAGTATGCTTCCATCATCGTGATGGAGAACATGACCTATGCACAGGCTCTGCCTCTTTATGGTCTGCGCCAGAACATCTTCACCGATCCTCAGAAGCCCATAAGGTGGAAGCGAAGATCTACCCCATCAACGGCGCTGATGAGAACAGCCCCTGCGCTCTGACAGTTGACTTCGCGCTGACCTACTTCCTGGTTTCCGGCGAAATGGAGCGCTCCGGCCAGCCTGTGAACCTGATTATTACCGACGCTTCCGGCATGTCTGTTCTGACTGCCTGGGCTGCCGGTAAGCTGTCCTCCTCTACCATCAAGAAGACCTTTGAGGAGCTGGATATTGCAAACAAGATCAAGAACCGCACCCTGATCATCCCCGGCAAGGTTGCCGTTATGAAGGGCGAGATTCAGGAGAAGCTGCCTGAGTGGAACGTTGTGGTTGGTCCTCTGGAAGCTGTCCAGCTGCCCAAGTACTTGAAGGATAAGGAGTATGAGGCTGGCGTGAAGGCTGCTGAGGCTGAGCGCGCTGCCAAGGCCGGCACTGTGAAGGAAGAGGTTAAGGAACTGTCCTTCGAGGAGCTGCTGGCTACCCGCGTTCCCAAGATCGAGATCGTGGACATGGGCGTGGAGTATAAGGGCCACAACCCCGAGGCCAAGACCTTCGTTACCATCGGCGAGCGCATCCACTGCATCGC
>JAZNFY010000011.1:0-18966 GCA_045589195.1 Faecousia sp.
TAACGCTGGCCGGAGGCAGCGCTTCATGGGCATTTTTCTCATAGAGCACTGTGCCCGTGGCAATATCCATCAAAAGGGCGCTGCTTCCCCCTATATCCAGTTCCACCGCTTCCGCCTTCATGGGAAAAAGCCCCACCAACAGACAAATAACCAAGATCCATGCCACCCGTTTCATAAGAATCCCTCCGACGATTATGGTGGTACAATCTATGCGCCTTGTCCAAAAAAAATGAGCTGCAAATGCAGCTCATTTTTTATTTCATAAATTTATCGATGGCCTCGCAAAGCTCATCCACCGCGGCAGTATCCCCGGCGGCCACCGCGTCCACCATGCAGTGGCGCATATGGTCCTGCAAAATCACTTTTCCCGTATTATCAATAGCAGAACGCACCGCTGCCAGCTGTACCAACACCTCAGAGCAATCATAGCCCTCTTCCACCATGCGCTTAACCTTTTCCAGATGCCCAACCGCCCGGGCAAGGCGATTGATGACTGCCTTTTGATTTTCATGGACATGGCCGTGACTGTGAGCGATCCCATGGGCGTGCATATAGGCATGATCATGAATATTTTCTGCCATAACGCCACCTCCTTACTGTCTTTGCACCCATTATAACCCAAGAAAAAACAGAATGCAACCCCGCCTGGGGGTTGTTGACGAATATCAGGTTTTCTGCTACAATAATGGATATTTTACTGCCCCGATTTGGAGGACTTCCCATGAGAATGCGCCGAATGAAAAACCTGGAACCGCGAATGGAAAAATGCGCGGCATACCGCATCGCCGATCCCGCTGCCCAAAAAGGCAGCTGGACCGCCCTCATGCCCAGCTGCACCGCCCTGTGGGTGGAAGTTGGCTGCGGCAAGGGCAAATTTACCGCCGAGACCGCCGCCGCCAATCCGGATGTGCTGCTCATTGCAGTAGAGCGCTGCCGGGAGGCTATGGTTGTTGCTATGGAAAAAGCCCAGTCCATGGGGCTTAAAAATGTATTCTTTATTGACATGGATGTGGCAAATATCCAGGAAATCTTCGCTGAGCAGGAAATTGACCGGCTGTTCATCAACTTCCCAGACCCCTGGCCCAGAAAGAAAAACGCCAAGCGGCGGCTGACCCATCGTAGCTTTCTGCACAAATACTGCCAAGTGGTGCGCGCCGGCGGCGAATTTCACTTCAAAACCGACAACGCGCCTCTGTTTGCCTATTCCGTAGAGGAATTTGCCGCCTGCGGTCTTACGGTCAAGAATCTGACCAACGACCTTCATAAGGACGGAATTGTAGGCATCATGACCGGCTATGAAGAAAAATTCCATGCTCTGGGCACGCCCATCAACCGCTGTGAAGTGGTATGCAAACCTTTTGAACTGCCCCCGGAGGAAAAGAAGAACGCTGAGGAGACCATCCAATGACCACTTACCATGCAGGAGACTGTGATATTGCCGTTGTTGGCGCAGGACACGCGGGCATCGAAGCTGCCCTTGCCTGCGCCCGGCTTGGCATGCGCACCATACTGTTTACCATCAACTTGGACGCCGTGGGCAATATGCCCTGCAACCCCGCCATCGGCGGAACGGGCAAAGGTCATCTTGTCCGGGAGCTGGACGCTCTGGGCGGCGAAATGGGTCTTGCGGCGGACAAAAGCTGTATTCAGTACCGGATGCTGAACCGGGGCAAAGGCCCTGCGGTGCAATCTCTTCGGGCGCAGGCTGACCGGAGAAAATACCAGCAGATCATGAAGCAAACCCTGGAAAAGCAGGAAAATCTGGAACTAAAACAGGCCATGATCACAAAGATTTTGACCGATGAAACCGGCGTAACCGGTCTTTGCACCCAGCTGGGCGTCACTTATGGCGCAAGAGCGGTAATTTTAGCCACCGGCACGTATTTGGACAGCACCGTCATCACCGGTGAAGCAGTGCTTTCTTCCGGCCCCGACGGCATGCACCCCTCTGTGGGACTGGCAGACGAACTGCGAAAATTAGGTCTTCCTCTGCGCCGGTTCAAAACCGGCACGCCCCCCAGAATCAACCGCCGTAGCATCGACTTTTCCAAAATGGAACTGCAACCGGGCGACGAAACCGCCGAGCCCTTCTCTTTCCGCACCCGGCACAAGCCGGAAAACGACGCGGTATGCTACCTGACCTACACCAACGAAAAAACCCATGAAATCATTCGGGAAAATCTGCATCGGTCGCCTATGTACGACGGCACCATCTCCGGCGTAGGCCCCCGTTATTGCCCCAGTATAGAAACGAAAATCGTCCGCTTTGCGGATAAGAGCCGTCATCAGCTTTTTATTGAGCCCTGCGGCACAGATACAGAAGAAATGTACATTCAGGGCTTTTCTTCCAGCCTGCCCGAGGATGTGCAGCTAAAAATGATGCGCACTGTACCGGGTCTTGAAAACGCCCAGATGATGCGCCCCGCTTACGCCATTGAGTATGAATGCATCGACCCCACAGCCCTAAGCCCCACCTTGGAAACCAAGGCAGTGCCCCGGCTTTACGGAGCAGGACAGTTTAACGGCACTTCCGGCTACGAAGAAGCCGCTGTGCAGGGTCTTGTGGCCGGCGTAAACGCCGTGCGAAAGCTTCGGGGCGAAGATCCTTTGATTCTGACCCGGGAAACCAGCTATATCGGCACCCTCATCGACGATCTGGTCACCAAGGGCACGGACGAGCCCTACCGGATCATGACCAGCCGCTCTGAATACCGGCTGCTGCACCGGCAGGATAATGCAGACCAGCGTCTTTGCGCCATCGGCGCCAAAATCGGTCTCGTTCCGCCGGAACGACTGCAAGAGGTACAGGAAAAATATGCCGCCGTACGCCGGGAAATGACCCGCTTAGAATCCACCGGCGTTGCCGCCAGCGAAGAACTAAATGCCATGCTGGCACAAAGAAATTCCACTCCCGTTGCCAATTCCGCCCGACTTGCGGATCTTTTGCGCCGACCCCAGGTCAGCTATCAGGACATCGCGCCTTTTGACCCCAACCGTCCGGAGCTTCCCCCGGTTGTCACCGAGGAAGTGGAGATCCAAATGAAATACGCCGGCTATCTTGCCCGACAGGAAAAACAGGTAGAAGAATTCAAAAAAGAGGAATCCCGCCTGCTGCCGGAAAACATGGACTATGCGTCTATTAGCGGACTTCGCCTGGAAGCAAGGCAAAAGCTTTCGGATATCCGCCCTGTTTCCATCGGTCAGGCAAGCAGAATTTCCGGCGTCAGTCCGGCGGATATTGCCGTTCTTTTAATCTGGCTGGAACAACATACTTGACAAAAATCTACCTTTTGCTATAATACTTTCAGATCGCAAAACATTTCGTCTTCGGGGAGCCGGATCACCGGCTGAGAGTAGGCTGTGGCCTAGACCCGTGAACCTGATACGGTCAGTACCGTCGTAGGGAAAGATGCACATATGAGATACCTTTGTATCGCATTGCACCCAGACGGAGCGCAATGCGATACTTTTATTTTTATGGCAACTTTCTTCGAGTTGCCCACAGGAGGTTTCTTATATGGCAAACAAAACTCATCTGCGCATCCGCGCGCTGTGCGAAGGAGCAATCTTGATCGCACTGGCATTCATCCTCAGCTTTGTAAAACTCTACACACTCCCCAACGGCGGCTCACTGACCCCTGCCATGCTGCCCATACTGCTCTTCGCCCTGCGTTGGGGCGTCGGAAAAGGCTTAGCCGCAGGCTTCATTTTTGGCCTGCTGCAACTGCTCTTCGACGGTGCTTACGCATGGGGCTGGCAATCCATGATTCTTGACTATCTGCTGGCTTTCACCCCCCTGGGTCTTTCGGGTATCTTCAAGGGCAAGGCATGGGGCATCTTCCCCGGCGCGCTGATCGGCTGCACAGGCAGATTCCTGGTGCATTACATTTCCGGCGTAACCATCTACCGCATCGTCGCCCCCACGGAAGTACCGGGTCTGGGCGTTTACGATAATGCAGAGCTCTACTCGCTGGTATACAACGGCAGCTATATGTTACCCAATATGCTTTTGGCAATGGCGCTTGCCGCGCTGATCTATGTGCCCCTGAAAAGATATTTGGCGGGAACAGACATCCAACAATAATTAAAGGGCGTGTCCGCCAGGACACCCCCTTTCTCTTTTACTGATACATAGCCAAACCGGGAATTTCCGCTTTTCGGAGACTGATCTCATAAAGAAGCTGTGCCACTTCGCCCCGGGTCATTTCCTGGGCAACCTGCAAGGAAAAGCCCTGTTCATTCATGGCTGCCACCGCAGCCATGGCCCAATCCGGCTCATTTGCTCCCGTCTCCATCTTGCCGGAGGTGACCACAGAAAGATCCATGGCGTTGGCAAGCATCACCGCCACCTCTGCGCCGGTCACCGCAGCTTCCGCGCCAAAAGCACCCGTTTCAGCCACAGGCAGTCCGGCAGTCACTCCGGAGCGCAGGGCCGCTGCAAGATACGGTTTCAGCCAATTGGGAATCTGGTCTGTATAGCCGGTGAAAGAAACAGAATCATCCACCGGAATGCCCAGCGCTTTAACCATCATGGCCACAAATTCGCCCCGGCTTACCGTCTTATTTTCGTTAAAGCACAGCTGTCCGCCGATCTTTTCACCAACAAACAGACCCGTGTTTTTCATCCACTCCGCAGCAAATCGGCAGGAAGAGCCGACAGTATCTGTATACTGCTCCGCTTCGGAAGGCTTCAAAACACGTACCGTCACCGTCGCTTCCCGGGAAACGTGACCCTGGGGATCCGTTGCCGTATAAGTGAAGGAATCCACCCCCACCTTGTTCTTCTTGGGCGTGTAAAGAAACGTGCCGTCTGCATTGACCGTCACTTCACCCCGGCGAGGCTGCCGGGTCACCGTATAAGTCATTGCCGCCCCCTCAGGGTCGGACACCTTCAATTTTCCCTGATTGGGAAGGTTCTTATAAGTCTCCATCAAAGAATCTTCCGCAACGGGGGCCTTGTCCTCCTTGCCCCGAATGGAAATGGCCATGGTAGCAGATGCCTCTACCCGATTTTCATAAATGGGAAGATATGTGACCTGCGCCACCAAATCCTCCTGGGTTTTCAAGGGCATAAATGTCATTTTTTCAATTTGATCCACCGTAAGAATATCCCCGGGACGGAGCACCCGGTTGCCCAGCATAACCGTACCTGCGGCTGCATCGGGCAATTCCATAATACAGATCCCCGTCAAAGGCTCTTCCCCGGAAAAATCCTCATGACTGAAACAGTAGGTGCTGCCGGAATCCACCTCCAACGCGGAAACTCCGGCACACAATGCCACCACGCAGGCAATGGCAATGAGCGCGCGGATCGTTCGCCTAGAAAACATAGCAAAAACCTCCTAAAAATGTTATCCGCAGGTATTGTTTGCCACCTGTGGGAAAATTATTCAACTTCCCCGAAGAAATTATCTTTCTTCCAAAAAAGTCCCGGGAACACTTGCAATATTCCCAAAAAAATGCTAAAATTTATTGTTGAGATCGTATAAGCAGGAGAATCAAACCATGAGCACAAAAACCACGGTGATTACCCAGGAACAGTTGCAGCAGCAGCTATCATATTGTGACCAGATCAGTCTCTACTGGCATGAACAGGGACGAACGCCCCGGGCCTATGTGGAGACCTATGGCTGCCAGCAAAATGAAGCGGATTCGGAAAAGCTCCGTGGTTATCTTTCTGCCGGTGGCTATGCCATTACAGACACTGCCGAGGGCGCGGATGTGATAGTAATGAACACCTGCGCCATTCGGGAACACGCTCAACAGCGGGTATTCGGTAACTTAGGCGCGCTGACCCACACCAAACGCCGCCACCCGGAACAAAAGATCCTTCTTTGCGGCTGCATGGCAGGACAGGAGCAGGTGGCAGAGCGAATCCGAAAAAGCTTTCCCTACGTAAACGGTGTATTCTCCACCCACCACCTGTGGCAGTTTCCGGAAATTTTATGGCGAGTGCTTTCCACCCAAAAGCGGCAATTTTACATTGAAGACGAGCCCGGCTCCATTGCAGAAGGTATTCCCCAGTTGCGGGACAACCCCTTAAAAGCATGGGTCAGCATCATGTACGGCTGCAACAATTTCTGCACCTACTGCATCGTGCCCTATGTCCGGGGCAGAGAGCGCAGCCGCAAAAAAGCGGATATTCTGGCAGAATGCCGCGCTCTTGTAGAAAACGGCTGCAAGGAAATCACCCTGCTGGGCCAAAATGTAAATTCCTATGGCAAAGATCTGGACGAAAATACGGACTTCTCTGACCTTCTGGCTGAGATTGCCAACCTTGACGGCGATTTTCTCATCCGGTTTATGACCAGTCACCCAAAAGATGCTTCTCAGAAGCTTTTTGACACTATGGCCGCCTCACCCAAAATTGCAAAGCAGCTGCATCTTCCCTTCCAGTCCGGCTCGTCCCGGGTATTGAAGGCCATGAACCGGCACTATGACCGGGAAAAGTATCTGGAAGCGGTAAACTACGCCAAGGCAAAAATGCCCGACCTGGTGCTCACTTCCGATGTGATCGTAGGCTTCCCCGGAGAAACGGAAGAAGAATTTGAGGAAACCATATCCCTGATCGAGCAAGTACGCTACGATTCTTTATTTACCTTTATTTTTTCTCCCCGACCGGGCACACCGGCGGCAAATATGCCGGATCCCACGTCCAAAGAAGAGAAAAACCGCCGTTTTGACCGGCTCTGCGCCGTGCAAAACACCATATCCGAACAAATCCACCGGGAGTACGTGGGCAAAACCCTGCGCTGCCTGATTGACGGCACAGACGGGGATTTTCTGACCGCCCGCACCGAAGGCGGCAGACTGGTAAGACTGCCCGGCGACGAAAGCTTAGTGGGCTCTTTCGCATCTGTTACCATCACCGGCTCTACCACTTGGAGTCTTACCGGCCAGCTGGCAAAATAAATCTTAACGAATCGGGGTAAACGAGCATGACCGCAAATGAAAAAGAAATGACCCCCATGCGGCGGCAGTATTACGAAATTAAAGAACGCAACCGGGACTGTGTCCTGTTCTTCCGACTGGGCGACTTTTACGAAATGTTCGACGAAGATGCCCGCCTTGCGGCCAAGGAACTGGACCTGACCCTGACCACCCGTGACCGGGGTAAACCCAAAGAAGAGCAGACGCCCATGTGCGGCGTTCCTTACCACAGTGTGGATTCCTATATTGCCCGGCTGGTACAAAAAGGCTACAAAGTGGCCATTTGCGAGCAGGTGACCGACCCTGCTACTTCCAAAGGTCTGGTAGAGCGGGATGTGACCCGGATTGTCACCCCCGGCACAGTGACGGAAAGCTGCATGCTGGAAGAAAGCCGGAATAACTATTTCGGCTGCATTTACGGCGCAAACAGCAGCTTTGGCCTTGCTTTCTGCGACATTTCCACCGGTGCGTTTTATGCCACCTCCTGCCCGGACGAAAATGCTGCCGCATCGGAACTGGGCCGTTTCGCCCCCACCGAAGTCATTCGCGGCGGCGAAAACATTCAAAGCGACGTGCTGAATGACGCTCTGTTCCGCCGCCTTTCCTGCTGTGTCAACGAGGGTACAGCTGCACAATTTGACTTGGAGCGCTCAGGCGATATTCTGGAAACCCACTTTAACACCACCTTATCCCAGCTGGGAATCGCCGGCATGGAACCGGTAGTGATAGCCTGCGGCACTTTGCTGGAAACCCTGCTGACATTACAGAAAAATGACCTGGCTCATATTCGGACTTTGGAATACTACTCTCTGGGCAAATTCATGGAGTTGGATCTGGACGCCCGACGCAATCTGGAATTGACCGAAACCATGCGGGCCAAAGAGAAGAAAGGCACGCTTCTGTGGGTACTGGATAAAACCCACACTGCCATGGGTGGGCGACTGCTCCGTTCGTGGCTGGAAAAGCCTTTGCTTGATCCGGCGGAAATCAACCGCCGTCACAGCGCCGTGGAAGAACTGGTGGAAGCCACTATCTGCCGCAGCGAGCTAAGCGAGGCGCTCAAAGATGTAACCGATCTGGAACGGGTCATGACTCGTATCGTCACCGGTACCGTCAACGCCCGGGACCTGCAAGGCTTCTCCCGGGGCATCCGGGCGCTGCCGGAAGTGAAAAAGCATCTTTCCAATCTTCATTCCCCGCTGTTTTGCCGGCTCAATGACATGATTGACGATCTACACGACTGTGCTGACCGCATCGATTTCACCATTACCGACGAGCCGCCCCTGACCATTCGGGAAGGCGGCATCATCCGAAAAGGAGCCCACCCGGAAGCCGACCGGCTTCGGGACATTATGGACGGCGGCAAGGACATCATGGCCGCCATCGAGGCCCGGGAAAAGGAAGCCACCGGAATTCGCACGCTGAAAGTCAGCTTCAACCGGGTATTCGGTTACTATATTGAGGTTTCCAAATCCTTTGTGGATCAAGTGCCCGACTACTACATACGCCGCCAGACCCTAACCAACAACGAACGCTATATCACCCCGGAGCTGAAAGAACTGGAAGATCAGGTGCTGGGCGCAAAGGATCGGCTCACAGCGCTGGAATACCAAATTTTCACGGAGCTGCGGGAATACCTTGCACAGCAGGCCGCCCGGGCGCAGATCACCGCCGCAGCGGTTGCATCCGTTGACGCCCTGTGCTCTCTTGCCACCGTAGCAGTGCAGCGGGGCTACTGCCGTCCGGAAATTACACTGGACACGGAAATTTCCATTACCGACGGCCGCCACCCAGTGGTGGAAGTAATGCTCAAAGACAGTCTGTTCGTGCCCAACGACACCAATCTTGACAGCAGTGACAACCAAGTGGCCATTATCACCGGCCCCAATATGGCAGGTAAATCCACCTACATGCGCCAGGTGGCGCTAATTGTACTCATGGCGCAGATTGGCTCATTTGTGCCCGCCAGAAGCGCCCGGATCGGTCTTGTTGACCGGGTATTTACCCGAATCGGCGCCAGCGACGATCTGGCATCGGGTCAATCCACCTTTATGGTGGAAATGTCCGAAGTGGCCACCATTTTGAAATACGCCACCTCCCGGAGTCTGCTGATTCTGGACGAAATCGGCCGGGGCACCTCCACCTATGACGGCATGGCCATCGCCAGAGCGGTACTGGAATACGCCGCCAATCCCCGAAAATTGGGTGCTAAAACTCTCTTTGCTACCCATTACCACGAACTTTCCACTATGGAGAGCAAGCTCCCCAACGTGAAGAACTACAACATCGCCGTGAAAAAGCGGGGCGACCAAATGATCTTCCTGCGAAAGATTGTTCCCGGCGCCACCGACGACAGCTACGGCGTAGAAGTAGCAAAATTAGCGGGACTTCCCAAGGCAGTCATTGAGCGGGCAAGGGAGATTTTGCAGGAATTGGAGCAGGAAAACGGCATTATCCGCACCAACTGCGTCCTGCCTGAACATGACGATCAAGTGAGCATGCTGGATCTGCGGGGACAACAGATCTGTGACGCCCTTTCCGGCATTTCCGTAGAGACTCTAACACCCATTGAGGCTATGAACGAGCTTTATAAACTGAAAAAAATGCTGAACTGACATCCTGAATATGATGTGATTTTATGATGAAACTTCCATCTCTCAGCGCTGCCCCCAACCGCAGGGAAACATTGCTGGGTCTGCTCTGGCTGGCAGGGTCCGCGACGGTACTGCCCCGGTTAGCAATGTTTCTTCCCCTTTCCGCCGGAAAAATCAATCTGGTCATCAGCAGCGTCAATCTTCTTGCCATTCTTTTGATCTTCTTTTCTTTTCTGAAAGAAAATGCAAAAGTCGCTTTGGCAAGACCCTTGGCGGTGATTCTTTGGGCGATCATCGGCTATTTGGGTTACCTCGCCCTGACCCAGTTGGTGACTGCGCTGATCTTCCATGTCTATCCGGAATTTGAGAACATCAACGACCGGAACATTCACCAAATGCTGCATCAGGACTTGTATCCTCTTGCCGTCAGCACAATTCTATTCGTACCTGTAACGGAGGAAGTGCTGTACCGGGGGCTACTGTTCCGAAAGCTTTATGACCGGTATCCGGTACTTGCGTATTTCATATCCATGATTGCCTTTTCCGCCATTCATCTTCTTGGCTATACCGGTAGTCTTACCCCCATTGAGCTGGTTCTGAGCTTTCTGCAATACCTGCCCGCAGGCCTTTGTCTGATTCTTTGCTATCGGCTGACCGGTACGGTCATAACGCCCGTTTTGATGCACATGCTGGTCAATTTTACCGGCATTTACCACTTTGTGAGGTGATACCATGTCAAAAATCATACAGCTGCCCCAACACATTGCCAACCTCATTGCCGCAGGCGAAGTGGTGGAGCGCCCCGCCAGCGTGGTGAAAGAACTCTTGGAAAACGCGGTGGACGCAGGAGCAACCAAGGTCACCGTGGAAATCCGGGACGGTGGCATGACTTTTTTGCGGGTCACCGACAATGGCTGCGGCATGACCCCAGAGGATGCCAAGACCGCATTTTTGCGCCACGCCACCTCCAAGCTTCGCACCGCAGAAGACTTAGCTGCCATTTCCACCATGGGCTTTCGCGGTGAAGCGCTGGCTGCCATTGCATCGGTCAGCCGAATCGATCTTCTGACCAAGACGCCCAACTCCATGAGCGGTTACAGCGTGCACTTGGAAGCCGGCGAAATCACGGAAGAGTCCGATGCCGGCTGTCCTGACGGCACAACCATCATCATTCGGGATCTGTTTTACAACACCCCGGCCCGGATGAAGTTTATGAAAACCGACTCAGTAGAAGGCAGCAAGGTCACCGCCGCCGTGCAAATGCAGGCGCTTGCCCACCCGGAAGTGGCATTTACCCTTCTCCGGGACGGAAAGCAGATCCTGTCCACCCCGGGCAACGGCACGTTGCAGGACGCCGCCTACTGCGTCTACGGCAGAGAATTCGCTCAAATGCAGAAGGTGGAAAGCCGTTGGGAAAATTACCGGCTTTGGGGTTACGTTTCCAAACCCTCCGACGCCCGTCCCAGCCGTATGCTGCAAACCTTCTTCGTCAACAACCGGCCTGTAAAATCCCGGCTTTTGACCGCCGCTTTGGAAGAGGCTTACCGGAATCAGATCATGGTAGGCAAATTCCCCGCCTGCGTGCTCCATCTGGAACTGCCGGCAAACACGGTGGATGTAAACGTTCATCCGGCAAAAACCGAAGTAAAATTTCTGTCTGAAAAATCAGTATTTGACTGTGTCCACTACGGTGTCCTGGGCGCGCTGAATCAACAACCGGACCGACCGGAGATTCGCTTTTCGCCCCGCCCCGCAGAAAAAAAGCCGGAGCAGACAACTGCCGCGCCCACACAAAAACCGGGCTTCTTCCGCACCATGACTCCGGAAGAATATAAGCAGTTTTCTGCGGTTTTAAAGGACGCACCCCAACCAAAAAAAGAAACGGCCGCCGCCACGGTTCAGGCCGTGCAGCAGCAGCTTTCCTTCCGGGAAACGGTCGTGATCCCCACCCCGGCACCCACAGTGCCGGTACAGGAAAAAGAAGAACCCGCTCCCCAAGAGCCTGTGCAGCAGTCGCTGCCCCTGGCGCAAGAGATCCCCTGGCGTTTTGTGGGTGAACTGTACAACAGCTATATTCTGGTGGAGCAAGGCGAAGATGCCTATTTAATTGATAAGCACGCCGCCCATGAGCGCATTCTTTTCGATAAGCTCAAAGCCAATCCGGAAGCCATCAGTTCCCAGTTTCTTCTGACCCCCATGCCTGTGCGTCTCAGCGCAGATTATGCCGCTGTTTTGCTGGAAAACACCTCGATGCTGGAAAACTTAGGTTTTGAGATTAGCGAGTTTGGCGATAATACCCTTCTTCTGCGGCAGATCCCCATGGATCTTACCCCGGATTCCGCCGCAGAGACTCTGGAATCTCTGGCGGTGGATCTGCAAAAGGGCCGCCGGGAATCTCCCCAGACTGTGCGCGACGAGCTGCTGCACACCGTAGCCTGCAAGGCTGCCATCAAGGCCGGCTGGCTTAGTGACCCCAAAGAGCTTCTTGCCCTTGCCCGGCAGGTCATGGCAAGAGAGGACTTAAAATACTGCCCCCACGGCAGACCTATTTGCATTTCCCTCAGCAAAAAACAACTGGAAAAGCAATTCAAACGTACTTAAACCGGGAGGATCGGTTATGCAAAATATTATATGCGTTGCCGGTCCCACCGCTTCGGGAAAAACCGCATTGGCTGTGGAATTGGCAAGGGAATTAGACGGTGAAGTCATCTCCTGCGACTCCATGCAGGTCTATAAATACATGGACATCGGCACTGCCAAGCCCACAGAAAACGAAATGCAGGGTATTCCCCATCACATGCTCAGTGTGGCAGAGCCAACGGAGGATTTCTCCGTCAGCCGGTACTGCGCCATGGCAACCCCCATTCTGGAAGATATTCTTTCCCGGGGGAAAACTGCCATTGTTGCAGGCGGCACGGGTCTATACATGGATGCGCTGATCCGGGGTAACGATTTTGCCCCCTTCCCTTCCACCGGTATGCGGGAAAAATTAGAAGCCCGGGCAGAGCAGATCGGTATGGAAGCGCTTCTTTCTGAGCTTAACGAAGTTGACCCGGAAAGCGCCGCGCGGCTGCATTTATCTGACAAAAAACGGATCATCCGGGCCTTGGAGGTTTACTACGAAACCGGCGAGACCATCACAGCGCACAATGAAAAAACGCAGGCCGTTCCGCCCCGTTTCACCGCCACATGGCTGGGTCTGGACTTTACAAACCGCTCCGACTTGTATGAGCGCATCAACCTCCGGGTAGAAAAAATGCTTTCCGACGGACTGATCCGGGAAATCCAAACGCTTCTCTCCCGGGGCATCTCTCCAAAGTGCACCGCCATGCAGGCCATCGGCTACAAAGAATTTATTGACGCTCTGAACGGAGCCGGCACCATAGAGCAGGCCGCCCAGCTGGTATGCCAATCTTCCCGCCGTTACGCCAAACGCCAACTGACTTGGTTCCGGCGAAACAGCCAGATCCATTGGCTTATGCGAAATTCCGACACCAAAACCGAAGAAATTCTTATGAATGCGCGACAGGTTCTGCACAAATCCGACAACTGAAAAATGCTAAGATATATGTGTACTAAACAAGAAAGAAGGTATACATATGTCAGAAATCATCAATTTACAGGAAGCCATTTTAAAAGAGGTGCGCCGGGAGCAAATTCCCGTAACGCTATTCCTCATGAACGGCTTTCAGCTCCGGGGGACTGTGACCGGGTACGACAATTTCGTGGTCGTACTGGTCTCCGATGGCAAGCAGCAAATGATCTACAAGCACGCCATCTCCACACTGGCCCCCTCAAAGTCTTTGAAGGCCGCTGCACCCACCCCATAGTGAGCCACAGGGCGACGGAGCAACCGTCGCCCTGTTGTCATGGATAAAGAAAGAGGAGAATATCTATGTCCATTGCTGAAAATGTATCCGCCGTAAAAGAAAAACTGGCGCAAGCCGCCATAGCCGCCGGCCGTGACCCCGGTGAAATTCAACTTTGCGCCGCTACCAAAATGAATGATGCCGCCGCAGTGCAGGAATCTATTGCCGCAGGTATCACCGTCTGCGGAGAAAACCGGGTACAGGAACTGACGGAAAAACTGTCCCAGAATGCCTACCGGGGCGCAAGTGTGCATTTTATCGGCCGCTTGCAGACCAATAAAGTAAAGTTTGTGGTGGGAAAGGTGGATCTGATCCAGAGCGTGGATCGCATGAAGCTTTTGGAAGCCGTAAACGCAGAAGCAGCAAAGCAGGGAATCTGCCAGAATATTCTGCTGCAAATCAACATTGGCAAGGAAGAAAGCAAAGGCGGCTTTTATCCGGAGGATATCTGGGAAGTTTTGAATATTCTTCCGGATCTATCCAACATTCGGGTGCAAGGACTCATGGCAATCCCCCCGATTTCCCAAAATTCGGGAGATAATCGCAAATTTTTTCAGGAAATGTACAACCTTTCTGTTGACATAACGAGAAAAAAAGGTGATAATGTATCTATGGGAATTCTGTCTATGGGGATGTCCGACGATTTCGCCGATGCCATACATTGCGGAAGCACCATGATCCGCGTTGGTACCGCCATTTTCGGACCCAGGGACTACACCCAATCCCACCCATAACGATATGCACATACAGGAGGATACAGAAATGAGTTTTTGGGACAATATGAAGAAGTTTACCCAACCCTACGCAGACGATGACTACGAAGATGAATTTGAAGAAGAGGAAGGCACCGAACTGTACGAGGAAGAAGCCGAAGAGCGTCCTGCCCGCAGCCGCCGTCCGTCTCCTTTCAGCATTCCCAATAACGATAACAGCAACTTCACTGCTCCCGCCGCTTCTGAGCGCAGCTCCGGTTTCAGCGGTCAGGTGGTAAGCCTGGGCAACAAGCAGGAAGTGGTTCTGTTCCATCCTTCCAACTTTAACGATACATCCAAAGCCGCCGACGACCTGCGCAACAAAAAGGCCGTTGTGGTCAACATGGAAAACGTGGATAAGGCCATGGCCCGCCGGGTTGTGGACTTCCTGTCCGGATGCGCTTACGCCCTGGACGGTAAGGTCAAGAAAATCGCCCAGTCCACCTATCTGTTCTGCCCCCACAACATGGATATCATCGGCGACCTGGAAAACATTCAAAGTGAAGTGGAAAGCTATATCTAAGGGTATAAAGAGAAAGGATATAGATTATGATTACACCGCAGCAAATTGAACAGATCTCCTTCGGCCGGGCTACCTTTGGCGGCTACGATATGCAGTCCGTTGATGAATTCTTAGAGCCCCTCACCGAAGATTACGTAACTTTATATAAAGAAAACGCCCTGCTGAAAAGCAAGATGCGGGTTCTTGTTGGCAAGCTGGAAGAATACCGGAAAAACGAGGCATCCATGAAAGATGCCATCGTCAACGCCCAGAAGACCTGCGATATGATGGTCAAGGAAGCCGAGGCGAAATGCGCACAGATGCTCAGCGATGCCAATGCCGCTGCCACGGAAAATGCCAAGAACGCCGACGTTCTGGTTGCCGAGGAAGAAGCTCGGGTGGAAGATGCCCGCCGGGAAGCCGCTGCAAAGATCGATAGTTTGACCGCGCAGCTGCGTTCCTGCCTGCAAACTTTGGAGCAGATCAAAAACGAAAACCGTCCCACGGTAAAGCCTTCCGGATCCTTCTTTGATTTCGATCATCAGCCGGATTCCGATCGCACCAATGCGGTGGCCGACGAGATTTCCTCCAGCCTGGAAGCGCAGTATGGTACTGCCGAAGAATCCACCCCCGTTATCGAGCCCAAGCATCCCGTGTCTGACACCACCAGCAAATTTGCTGATTTGAAGTTCGGCCGTAACTACGACCCCACCCACAAATAAACATTCAACGCCTTGACGAGGACAGATGACCGTAAAGACCCACCCTCAGAGAGCTGCCGTTTGGTGAAAGGCAGCGCTGGATTTGCGGCACATATCCCCTCCGAGCAGCGCACCGAACCATATGGGTAGGCTGCGCCGGGTCCGCCCGATACCGCGGAATCGAGTGCCGGAACATTTCCGGAACAAGAGTGGTACCGCAGAGGTATATTTAAGCCTTTGTCTCTTCGTAATAAGGGACAAAGGCTTTTTTATGTAGTAAATTAACTTCTTTACGGAGGTACAATTCCAATGGAATACAAAAACACCATCATCACCCCCAAGACCGACTTCCCCATGAAAGCCGGCCTGCCCGCCCGGGAGCCGGATATGCTGACCCGGTGGCAGGAGCAGGACCTTTATAACGCCCTACTTGAAAAGAATAAGGACCTGCCCCCCTTCGTGCTCCACGACGGCCCTCCTTTCAGCAATGGTTACATTCACATGGGCCACGCCCTGAACAAAACCTTAAAGGACTTCATCATCCGCAGCCGCGCCATGACCGGTTACTATACCCCCTATGTGGCCGGTTGGGATAACCACGGCTTGCCCATTGAACGAGCTATCGAAAATTCCAAGAAAAAGCTGAATAAGGATATGTCCGTACCTGAATTCCGCAAAGCCTGCGAAGAATTTGCCGAGGACTTTATCCAGAAGCAAATGGGTGGCTTTAAGCGGCTGGGTGTCGTGGGCGATTGGGAGAACCCCTACCGGACCATGGACAAGCATTTTGAGGCGCAGGAAGTTAAGGTCTTTGGCAGAATGTTCGACAAGGGCTATATCTACAAAGGTTTGAAGCCCGTGACCTGGTGCCCCTTCTGCGCCACCGCGGTTGCCGAAGCGGATATTGAATACAAAGACGACCCCTGCACCTCCGTCTATGTAAAATTCCCCATGAAGGACGACCAGGGCAAACTGGCTGAATTTGACAAGAGCAAGATGTTCTTCGTCATCTGGACCACCACCATCTGGACCCTGCCCGGCAACATGGCCATCTGCCTGCACCCCAGAGATTCCTATGTTCTGGTGAAGCCTGATTACAGTGATGAAATCTTCATTGTTGCAGAGGCTCTGTGCGCGAAGGTTATGGGTATCGGTGGCTATACAAGCTATCAGATTCTGGCCACCTATCCCGGTCAGTTCTTTGAAAATATGCTGGCGCAGCATCCTTTCCTGGACAAAACCTCCCGTCTGGTCAATGCGGAATATGTCACCATGGATTCCGGTACCGGCTGTGTCCACACCGCCCCCGGCTTCGGCGCAGACGACTATCAGACCTGCATGCGCTACGGCATGGAACTGGTGGTACCCGTGGACGATTACGGCCGCCACACCGACTACGCCGGCAAATATGCAGGCATGAAGACCGAAGAAAGTAACCCCGTCATCAAGGCGGATATGAAAGAATCCGGTATGCTCTTTGCATCCGAAGAGATCATCCACTCCTACCCCCACCACGACCGGTGCAAGAAACCCGTGATTTTCCGGGCAACACCCCAGTGGTTCTGCTCTGTGGAGTCCTTTAAGGACCAGGCAGTAGAAGCCATCGAAAACGTGCAATGGTTCCCCGGCTGGGGCGGTGACCGCATGGTCAGCATGATCCGGGAACGGGCCGACTGGTGTATCAGCCGTCAGCGCCGTTGGGGTCTTCCCATTCCTGTATTCTACTGCCGTGACTGTGGAAAACCCGTATCCACGCCCGAATCCATCGCAAAGATTTCTGCACTGTTTGACGAATTCGGCTCCAATGTGTGGTTTGAAAAGGACGCTATGGAGCTGGTTCCCGACGGCTTCACCTGTCCCCACTGCGGCGGCAAGGAATTTGACAAAGAAACCGATACCCTGGACTGCTGGTTTGACTCCGGCTCTACCCACTTTGCCTCTCTGATGCACCGAACTCCCGAGCTTTGGCCCGCCGACGTGTATCTGGAAGGCGCCGACCAGTATCGCGGCTGGTTCCAGTCCTCCCTGCTCACTTCTGTGGGCGCGCTGGACCGGGGTGCTCCCTTTAAGCAGGTTTTGACCCACGGCTGGGTAGTGGACGGCCAGGGCCGCGCCATGCACAAGTCCCTGGGCAATGGCGTTGACCCCGCAGACCTCATCAAAGACTTCGGCGCGGACATCGTGCGGCTGTGGGCCGCCTCCTCCGACTACCATGCGGACGTACGCTGCTCCAAGGAAATCTTCAAGCAAATCGCCCAGAATTACCTGAAATTCCGTAACACTGCCCGGTACTGTCTGGGCAATCTGGCGGACTTTGATCCCAACAAGGACATGGTTGCCGCCGAAAACATGGAAGAACTGGATCGCTGGGCGCTGACCAAGCTGAACGAGCTGACTGCTTTCATCCGCAAGGCATACGAGACCTACGAATTCCACACCATTACTCACGCCATCAACGATTTCTGTGTGGTGGAGCTGAGCGCTTTCTATCTGGATATCATCAAAGACCGGCTGTACTGCGAGGAGGCCGCGGGCCTTCGCCGCCGCAGCGCCCAGACCGCCCTGTATCTGATTGTGGACGCCATGGCAAAGCTGTTTGCTCCCATTTTGGCTTTCACCTGTGACGAGATCTGGCAAGCCATGCCCCACAATGCGTCTGACGATGCCCGGAACGTACTGCTGAACCAAATGCCTGTGAATTTCGATGATTACTGCCTGGATGATTCTGCTATGACGAAGTGGGAAACCATCGTAAATCTGCGCAGTGATGTAAACGGCATTCTGGAAAAAGCCCGGGCCGACAAGCGCATCGGCAAAGCGCTGGAAGCCCATGTGACCCTGTTGGGCAGCGATGAACTGCAAAACGCCTGTGAAGGACTGAATCTGGCAGAACTGTTCATCGTTTCCAGCTGTGAATGGGCAGAGCCGGAAGATGGCGCGCAGGTAGGTAACGGAGTTGCTTTTCCGAAGCTGACCATCGGTGTTTCTGAGGCAAAGGGTGAAAAATGCCCCCGCTGCTGGATGCACTCCACCGAAGCCAACACCGAGGGTCTATGCCCCCGCTGTGCTGCGGTTATGGCCACTTTGGACGTGGAAATCTAAACAAATAAAAGGGGTGGGAAACCACCCCTTTTTCACGACGAAAACCGGAAAAATAATGCTTGACAAACGGCGGTCATGCCGATATAATAAGCATGTTCTGTTTGAGCCGCCGGTATAGCTCAGTTGGTAGAGCAGCTGATTTGTAATCAGCAGGTCGGGGGTTCGAGTCCGTCTACCGGCTCCAAGCAGAGACGGAATGCACACAGACTCGAACGATTAAAAGCAACGCGAGCGAGCGTTGCCGGCGAGCATCTTGCGAGCCGCTCCTTGATTGAACGAGTCCGTCTACCGGCTCCAAGCAGACGGTAGAACAACAAAATATCTGGGGGAGTTCCCGAGTGGCCAAAGGGGACAGACTGTAAATCTGCTGCGTATCGCTTCGATGGTTCGAATCCGTCCTCCCCCACCAGAAAAGAGACACACCGAATGGTGTGTATCTTATCTGCGTAATGGGTATTTGTAAAGTGGATTGTTTGGCTCTTCTCACCGCCACAAAATTATGATATGATAAAAATA
>JAZNFY010000012.1:0-20272 GCA_045589195.1 Faecousia sp.
TGGCAAATCCTACCTGCAAATCGGCTCTCAATGTATGGGTATTGCCGGTTCTATTATGGACCAAAGCATGATGGAAGAATACTTCGGCATGCGTGTTGAATCTGTAGATGAAGTTGAAATTCTCCGCCGTATGGAAGAAGGCATCTATAACGAAGAAGAATTCCAGAAAGCTCTCGCTTGGACTAAAGAGCATTGCAAAGAGGGTCGCGACGATAACCCCGAATCTGTTGAATTCCTCGGTGAAAACCGTAAGATCAAATTTACTCAGGAAGAAAAAGATAAACAGTGCGAATTCACTGTTAAGATGTACTGCATCATCAAAGACCTCATGGCAGGTAACCCCAATCTTCCCGATCAGTTCGAAGAAGAAAAAGTTGGCCACAATGCTATCGCAGGCGGCTTCCAGGGTCAGCGTCAGTGGACCGACCATTGGCCCAACTGTGACTATCCCGAGGCTCTGCTGAGCTCCACCTTCGACTACGAAGGCGCCCGTGAGCCCTACACTCTGGCTACTGAGAACGATATTCTCAACGGCATGGGCATGCTGATGATGCGTTTGCTGACTCACCGCGCTCAGATCTTCGCAGACGTCCGTACATACTGGTCCGGCGAGGCAACCGAGCGTGTTACTGGCTATAAGCTGGAAGGCAAGGCTGCTGAGTCTAACGGTATTATCCACCTGCTGAACTCCGGTGCTGCCTGCCTGGATGCTTCCGGTGTCTGCACCGACGAAAACGGTAATGCAATCATGAAGAAGTGGTGGGAAGTTACCGATGAGGACATCAAGAAGATGACCGAAGCTACCGTATGGTGCGAGGCCGGCCAGGATAACTTCCGCGGCGGCGGTTTCTCCAGTCACTACACCACGAAGGCCGAAATGCCTTGCACCATGATCCGCTTGAATCTGGTGAAGGGTCTTGGTCCCGTGTTGCAGATTGCCGAGGGCTGGACTGTGAACCTGCCCGACGAGGTTTCCGACACTCTGATGGAGCGCACCAATCCTACTTGGCCCTGCACTTGGTTTGCACCTCGCTGCGACGGCAAGGAAGGCTCTCCCTTCAAGACTGCTTACGAGGTCATGATGAACTGGGGCGCCAACCACGGTGCCATCTCCTATGGCCACATCGGTGCCGATTTGATCACCATGTGCTCTATGCTGCGTATCCCCGTGTGTATGCACAACGTTCCTGAGGACGATATCTACCGCCCCGCTGCATGGAATGCGTTCGGCATGGATAAGGAAGGCCAGGACTACCGCGCCTGCGCTACCTACGGCCCGCTGTATAAGTAATCTTTCCTAAATAAAAAGTGGCGGTCGCGAGACCGCCACTTTTTGAAAAGTACAGATTAAATCAGCTTTTTCAGCGCCACTGTCTTGGCGAAATTTTCCGCCGCTTCCAGTGTGCCGATGGCATCTTCCAGATCTTCACCTACGCAGACTACTCCGTGTCCGCCCAAGAGAGCAACGGGTCGGCCGTTTAAGGCGTTTTCAATGCCCTGGTGAATGGCGTGGGTGCCGTGCTCACCGAAGGGGAGGCAGGCAATATTGCCAAAGATCTGGTGAAGAAATGTATCTTCCGGGGTGATAAAATTCCGGTAGCTGAGGGCGTAGGCAGTTAAAAAAGGACTGTGGCAGTGAAATACCGCGCCAATGTCCGGCCGGGCCCGGTATGCGGCTTCGTGGAGAAAAAATTCAGAAGATTTTTTGCCCGTGCCGCCGATCTGTTCCCCGGAGGGGGAAACTACGCAGATCATTTCCGGAGTCAAAAGTGCCTTGGCCTTGTGTGAGGGCGTAATGTAAATGTTGCCGGTTTCCCGGTCGATCATGGACAGATTGCCTTCGAAGCTGTTTACCAGGCCCTTTTTTTCTGCAATGGCAGAAAATTTTGCAACAATTGCGCTGAAATCCATAGACAACACCTCGTTTTTTCTTTATGATAAATGCTGAGGATTAAAAAGTCAACTTTTAAGGAGGTTACCCTTATGTTAAAGAATATTCCCGCTATCCTTTCTCCTGAGCTTTTGAAGGTACTTGCAGAAATGGGTCATTCTGACCGGATTTGCATTGGTGACGGCAATTTCCCCGGCGCTTCCATGGCCAAGGCGAAAAACGCCATTTTCCTCCGGGCGGACGGTCACTGCGTGCCCGAGATCCTGGATGCCATTTTGCAGGTGTTCCCACTGGATACCTATGTGGAAAAGCCCGCTGTCCTGATGGAAAAAATGGACTGCGACAAGGATTTGGTAATCCCGGTTTGGGATGAGTATAAGTCCATTATCGCAAAGTACGATGACCGGGGCGCGGATTGCGTGGGCAATATCGACCGGTTTAAGTTCTACGATGAGGCTAAGGACTGCTACTGCATTTTGCAGACCGGCGAAACTGCGATTTATGCCAATATTATCCTGCAAAAGGGCGTTATTAAATAAATGATTACGGTGCTGAAAACAGCTTTGCCGGTGTTTTTTGCCTTGGGGTTGGGTATGCTGTGCCGCAGTAAGGGCTTTTTGACCCGGGATGGAGTGGACACTCTGAAAAAAGTGGTTGTGAACCTGACACTTCCAGCGGTGCTTTTAAATGCCTTTGCTTCGGCGGAGTATTCCATGTCTACCATGGCCATGCCGGTACTGATGTTTGCCCTTTGCTGTCTTGCGTTGGCACTGGGCAAGCTGGTGGTGCGCCTTGCAGGAATGAAGAGCCGGCTGGTGCCGTTTCTTGCTTCCGGCTGCGAGGCGGGCATGCTGGGTTATGCTCTGTTTGTGATGCTGTTTCCGGGAAAGAGCATGTCCAGCTTTGCCATGTTGGATCTGGGACAGACCCTTTTCGTGTTTACATTATATAAGGTGCTTCTTTCCGGAAAGCGGGAGTGGAGAACCATCGTATCCGACATGGTATATACGCCCATTTTGTGGGCAGTGTTCGCAGGCGCCCTTTTGGGCTGCACAGGACTTTACCGGAACGCAGAACAGTTACGGGGTGTATTGGATGCTCTCACCGATTTTGTAGGTGCGCCCACGGGGATGATTATTTTGCTTACGGTGGGATTTGACCTGGTATTTCGGGAGATTCCATGGAAAAAGACTGCGGGCCTTGTGATCATGCGCCTGGGCATCATGGCAGTATGTCTGGGAGTGGCGGTGCTTGTGAATCGGACGTTGCTGGGCGGATTGATCTTCGAGGGCGCGTTGGTGCTTATGGTGATTTTGCCGCCGCCCTATGTGCTGCCGGTGTTTGCCGATGAACCGGAGGAGCGGGTGCAGATATCTTCTGCTTTGTCTGCTACTACCTTGGTGACCATGATTTTGTTTGGCGTGCTGTCTTTGGGCGCAAATATGTTTTAAGGGTGAAGGAAATGGTTCAGCTGAAATGCAATATACGGAATCAGTATTCCATTTCAGCATTAGACCTGTATAATAAAAACCGACGGGAATTTCCCGTCGGTTTTTTGTGGATTGCGATAGCGCACGGCAGACTGTTGAAAAATCAGCTTAGCTTGTGGTTTTTCCGGTATTGACCGGGAGTCAGGCCGGTTTTTTGTTTAAAGAACCGGACAAAACCGGAAATATCGCTGTTACCGATCTGCGCCACGATTTCTTGCAGGCTCAGGTCGGTTTTTGTCAGCAGATACATGGATTTTTCCAGTCGTTTGTTGGCAACGTACTCGGAGATACCCATGCCTGCGTGGTTTTTAAATAGCTTTCGCATATACTGAGCAGAGATGGCAAAATGCTCCGCCATGGTTTTAATTTGGAAATCGTAGGATAGACAGTGCTTGTCCGCATATTCCACGAGCTGGGGGCCCAACTTGGTCTGAGAGGGGGACTCTGGTTCTGTGTTGCCGCTCAAATCGGTACGTAATCGTTGCAGTACCGCCGAGAAGTAATCGTCTACCGTGTGGTGGCTTTTTGAGGTGGAGGTGTTGGGCGGCTGGGGCAGGGGTACGGCCCGGTTGAACAGAGCGCCGTTTTTCTTGATAATACCGAAGATGTCGTAGCAGATACATTCTGCAATGTGCAGGTTATAGCTCTTTAATTTTATGGAAGTGTTGATTCGGCGCAGAATGGTCTCGGCCATTTCCGGGTTCTGGGCAGAAAGCGCTGCGTCCAAAAGCTCCAGGTCGTAGCTGGGGTAGGCTTCAATGAGCTCCGAAGCGCTGCGGTTGCCGATGTCCGGGGAAATCAGACAGTTTTTGCCGTAAACCAACCGATAATCCAGGGCATTGACGCTGTCCATGTAGGACTTGCCCACTTTGCTGTAAGAATCGTAGAGGTTACCCATGCCGATGGAGGTCATGAGCTTTTCTTGTTCCAGGAGCCGGGATTGGATCCCAGATATAACATTCTTATAAAACGCCAGGTCTGCCGTGTCGCAGTTGACGATCAAAATCAGCTTATTGGCAAACAAGAGTTCCTTGATCTGCAAATGGACACCTGCGGGCAGGCCCTGGCAGATTGCATTACTGATTTGCTGGAAGCTGACGGATTCTGCGTCGGATTCTATGAGCAGACTGCAAACGGCAAAATACGGCTTGTCTAACCGGACATCCAATTTTTCACACGCTTCCCGGAAGGCTGCTTCCGTGGGGAAATTGCCGGAGAGCAGATCGGAAAGCAAATGGTCGATCAGCCCCTGTCGGGAGGTGGACACTACTTGGGAGAGAGCTTCGTTTTGGGTGAAAGCCTCATCCAACGCGGAACGGAACAGCACCAATTCGTTGTGAATGTTCCCATTGGCCGGCTGGTGGGAACGAATCCAACTGGCCAGGTCGTGAATGGGGGCATAGCTGCGGCGAATACCGGTGGCGATGACGAAAATGCCCACAAATACAGTAACAGACAGGATCAAAAGCACAAATTCCCATTGCATCTGCGCTTCTTCGTAAGCCACATTTTCCGGCATAAAGCGCACGTAGCAAAGGCCGGTTTCTTGAGATTGGGAAACGAACACCAAATACTTGCTTTCGGGCAGCTGGGCAAAACCGTTGTCCAAAATCTGCGGGTTGTCTGCAATATATTGAGAAATCTCGGAAAGGGGAAGATTTTCTTCGGACAAAAGACCGACCAGCGGGGTTAAGCTGGGGTCAAGCAGCGCGATGCCCTCGTGGGAAGAGGTTTGGGAGGAGCGGAACAGGTCCAGTATGTAAGACAGCCGAATTTGCAGGGTGACCGTTCCGGTCGCGCTGCTGTCATGCTCTTTCAAAGGCGCAACCAGATAAAAATAATCGCTGCTGCCGGAAAAATATGCGGTCTTGCCCCCAGATTGCACTGCTTGAAGCCATTGATCTTGGGCTGCGGAAAGATCAATGAAAAAGGGCTGAGCATGAAGCTCCTCCGGCGAGAAAAAGCCGGTGGCTGAGAAGATGCGGCCGTCCTGCCCGGTGGTGAGGAAAATGTTTTGAAGGCTTCGGTGGGAGGAAACCAGGCCGCTTAAAAAGCGAACTGCCGACTCCGGCTTTTCCGCAAGAAGATTCTCGTTCAGTTCCGGGCTGGTGTTAATGGTGCGGATTGTGTCTTCCAAGCCCTGAAAGTTCGCGTCCAGCGCTTCCCGGATCAGGGAGACGGAGGAAAGGTTGGCGTCGTTGATTTCATATTTTAAGGAGTTGCTCATATGTAATAGGGAAAATACCACAATACATACAGGCAGAATCACAGCTTGAGAGAAAAGCAGGATGTATCGCCATAGCAGTGGCCGTTTTTGAAATAATCCCATAATTAATTTCCTTTCAAAAGTGGGTAAAAAGCGAAAATAATGATAAAAAATGTCAAAATGTCCGCTTGTGCAATATTTCTGTATTTTCACAGAAAAACACAACCTGTTGTGCTGCTATTATAGCTTATGATCGAAAAAATAGCAAGAATAATATGAAGAAGTTTCCTTCCGGCACATTTGTTTCGATTCTTCCAATTGCGAAACGGCATATTTGGTGTTAAAATCTTTATGAAATTATCTATTTAATAGATAAACGAAGGGAGCAAAGAATCGTGATTAAAGCAAAAACATCACCCAGCGGACAAGTGCGGCTGCTCAATAGCAAGCAACGGCTTGTCAAGCGGGTCTGGGAATATCGGGAAATGTACATGTTCCTGTTCCTGGGCCTGACGTGGACGCTGATCTTCTCTTACCTCCCGATGTATGGTCTTCTGATGGCGTTCCAGGATGCCAAGCTCGGTACCATCATCGGTCAGGCGGAGTGGGTCGGTCTGCACCATTTCGATAAGTTTATCAATGGCCTGTGGTTTGAGGATGTTGTGCGCAATACCTTGGTTTACGGTCTGGCGGGTACGTTCCTTTACTGGCCTGCAGCTTTGGCGTTGGCTCTGCTGCTGCACAACAGCACCAATCCTGCACTGAAAAAGCTGACCCAGAATCTGACCTACGTTCCTCACATGCTGTCGCTTATCGTCGTGTTTGCGATCGTGAACCTGTTTATTGATCACAACAGTGGCTTGATCAACGTGCTGATTACCAAGATCACCGGCGAGCCGTCCAGAATCAATTTTTACTTAATTGACGAGGCGTTGGTTCCCATTTACCTTATCGCAGGCTTGTGGCAGAACACGGGTTACTCTGCAATCATTTACATCGGCGCTTTGAGCTCCGTGGATGAGGAGACGGTGGAGGCGGCCCGCATCGATGGCGCAAGCAAGTGGCGTATTATCTGGAATATCCAGATTCCCACCATTATGCCTACCATTGTTACGATGCTGGTTATGAACTCTGCCAGCGTGTTTGCAGTGGGCACAGAAAAGATGCTGCTGATGCAGAACGATTTGAATTTGGATAAAACGGAAGTTATCGGCACATACGTGTACAAATTGACCACCGGTGAAGCCCGTTACGGCTTTACAACTGCTATCAGCGTGTTGCAGAATGTCATTAATTTGCTGATGATGTTTGTGGTCAACTGGCTCGGTGACAAGGTCTCCGGCATCTCGGTCATTTAAGAAGGGGGGGAGCACGATTATGGCGAAATTATCTGGCAATGCTGCCCTGGCGGAACGGGGCGACCGCACACTGAATATCATCATCAATGTGCTTCTGGTTACCTTTTCCGTGATCATTATTTACCCTCTTTGGTTCGTTTTGATTGCTTCTGTTTCTAGCCCTGCGGCGATTAACGCAGGCAAGGTTATTTTCTGGCCGGTGGATTTTACCTGGGCTGGATATACCGATATGTTCAAGAACCAGCTGCTCTGGACCAGTTATGCAAACACCTTGATTTATGCAGTGGTTGGTACTTCGTGGAGCTTGCTCCTAACCATTCCCGCGGCTTATGCCCTGTCCCGCAGAGATCTGCCTGGCAGAAAGTGGATCACATTGTTTATTATGCTGACCATGTATTTCGGCGGTGGTATGGTTCCCAAGTTCGTTCTGGTTTCCAACATCGGTTGGTACGGCAGTCCCGCAGCGATTTTGTTTACCAGCGGTTTGAGTGCTTATAATGTGGTGCTGTGCCGTTCGTACTTTATGAGCAATATTCCCGAGTCTCTGTTTGATGCGGCCCGGATCGACGGCTGCAGCTATACCCGGTTCTTTGTGAAAGTGGTTCTGCCTCTGTCCGGTTCTATTATTGCGATTATGGTGCTTTTTGCTGTGCAGGGCTATTGGAACCAGTATTTGGATGCTCAGATGTACCTGCCCGACAGAAAGTACTGGACCTTGCAGCAGGCAGTCCGTACGATTACTTCCAATGCTACCACCGTACAGCTGCCCGAAAATGCTACGCAGGAAGAGTACGAGGCGTTTGAAGAGGCTATGCGTAAGAAGATGCTCATTCGGTACAGCGTGGTTATCGTGTCTGCAATTCCTATGATTATTATTTATCCTTTTATCCAGAAGCACTTCGTTAAGGGTGTGATGGTTGGCTCTGTCAAGGGCTAAGAAAGCAGCCCTCCGGGGCAATCAATATTGGCGTTCGGCGTTTTGCGAAACGCAGAATATAATAAGGAGGAAAAAACATGAAAAAGCTATTCGCACTGATTTTGGCTGTGGTTATGGTTCTGGGCATGGTCGCCTGCGCGCAGACACCCGGTACCAACAAGCCCAACAACAATAGACCCAACACCGACAACCCCGGCAGTACCGGCAATGAAGATTTCTCTTTCCCCCTGAAAGAAGAGGTCACTCTGAAAATGGCCACCGGCTATGGCAGTCTGGTTTCTAATTTGAACAGAGCCCTGGCTGCTAACACTCTGTGGCAGGACCTGTATGAGATGACTAATGTAAAGATTGAGATCGTTGATTGCAGCAGCATTGAGACTTTGAACGGTCTGATGCAGATGGGCAGTTACGGTGATATCATCTGCCTGAACGGCATGGGCGGCATGAACGAATCTGTTATCTCACAGTTGATCGCCACCGGCAAGCTGATGCCCCTGAACGATTACATGACCGATTCGAATATCATGCCCAATTTCCACAACCGCGTTTTGGCTGAGAACCCTGAGATTCTGGGCACTCTGACCTCTCCTGACGGTAATATTTACACCTTCGGTTCCCATGATGCTGATATGTCCGGCTATTTGGAATCCTCTATCTGGATCAACAAGGCTTGGCTGGATAAGGCAAATTTGGGCTTTGATGTTCCTACCACGCTGGAAGAGCTGGAAAAATTCTTTGACTGGATCATGAAAAATGACCCCAACGGCGACGGTGATCCCGACGAAGTGCCCTACGCCTGCTATCCCATGGGCGGTAGCATGATCGAAGCGCTGCTGGGTATGTGGGGCATCCCTACCAAGGACGGCGTCAACGATAACTATGTTTACATGGAAGATGGCGAAGTTCTGTTCGGACCCCAGCAGGAAGCTTATAAGGATTTCCTGAAGACAATGCGCAAGTGGATGGAAAAGGGCTGGATGTATCAGGATTACATTCTGGGCTGCTCCGACGAAGATCTGCGTATTTACGAAAACTATATGAACGAGCTGATCCGTGACAACGGCAACCCCGTCCGTGTTGGTATGTGGACCGGTACCGGTGCTCCCGCCCGCAGCCAGGTAACCGACAAGGAAGGCAACGTTAGCAACGGTGACTATGTCTCCATCCTGCCTCCCACGGTCAAGGGCTATGAGACCCGTTGGTACTTCCACCCCGGTTACATGGGCACAAAGGGCGTTGCCGCTATCTCTGCTAATTGTGAGCATCCCGAGGTTGCCTGCCGCTGGCTGGATCTGTTCTACGATGGCGATATCAGCGAGCGTAAGCAGTACGCAGAAGACAACTCCGAGTTTAAGTTCATTGATGCAGAGGGGAAGGTTTCCAGAGCGAAGATCAAGAAAGAGCGCGAAGAGCAGCTGATCGAGGTTCCCGGCCAGTTCCCCTTGGGTATGATCTTCACCGGTCTGCCCAGCGCTATTACACAGGACGACCTGGAAAACAGATACGCAATTACCGATGCAGTCGTTGCGCAGCGTGCGGCTTTCGAGCTGTATAAAGATGTTCGCAACAAGGAAGTCTGGCCCCGTCCCTACTTCACAGAGGATGGCGCAGAGGCTCTGAGCGAATGCCGCGGTGACGTTATGCTGTTGGTCGAAAGATTCCGTGGAGAGGCGATTATGGGCGAGATCAATATTGATTCCAAGTGGCAGTCTTTCCAGGACGATCTGGAAGATGCTGGTTTGGAAGATATGCTCTACTACATGCAGGAAGCTTATGATGTATGGGCCGAAGGTATGGAGAGTTAATTCCCTGAAAATTTAAGTTAAATTAGCGAATTCCTCGGAATCGTGAAAGCCGGAAACGGGGGAAGCGATTCCGAGGAATCTTACTTTGCAGGGGTTTTTGTGAGCGGATTCAAGGGTGCGTTGACAAAAGCCAGTGCAGACCGCAATACGATAGAAACAGAGGGCTATTATGAAAGGTTTATTTAGTTTGGATTCAAAATTCGGCAGAATGCTTCATAAAGTCGGCCAATGCGTACAGCTGAGTATATTCTGGCTGCTGTGCAGCCTGCCGGTGGTTACCTCCGGCGCAGCATCCTGCGCGTTGTATGCCACTTCCCGCAAGGTGCTGCGGGATGAAGAGGGCAAGCTGTTCGATACATATTGGAAGTCTTTTAAGGATTGCTTGAAGCAGGGCTCGTTGGTTGGCGTGGTTATGCTGGCTTTTTGTGTGCTGGTGATCTATTGCTCGCTGCTAATGCTGCATCTGGATCTATTGAGCGGATTTATCGGAAATGTGATGAAGTTTATCTATTATGGCATCGTGGTCGTTTTGTTGGTGTGGGTGCATTATATTTACGCTTATATCGCCCGGTTTAACGACTCGATGAAGACCATTTTACGCAATACGATATTTATGCTTTTGATGCATTCAATTCCCACGTTGAAGCTGGCAGGCCAGTTGGTTTTGGTTTGCTTATTGCTGTATTATTTGGATTTGATGCGGTTTTTGCCGACTCTGGTTTTACTGCTGCCCTGTGCGTATGCGATGATGACGGTCAAGCCCATCGAAAGCGTATTTGAAATCTACAAACCCACCGAGGAACAAAGCGGCGAAGGCCAGTGAGGTAAAGTTATGGACGGGATGAATAAGGAAAAATGGCTTGCCATGACGCCCCAGCAAAAGCGGGAGCACATCTGGGAATATTATAAGCTGCCCATCGTGGGCGGAATTATTACGTTACTGGTATTGGGTTGGCTGCTTCACGGCTGGCTGACCTACCGGGAGCCGGTGCTGGACGTGATCGTTACCAATTCTCAGGAATATTTGGAGCAGGAGATGTTCCATGAATTCCTGGAAGAAAAAGGATACGAAATCTATAAGGGTGCTGTGGTGATCCAGCAGAACATGATGTTTGACCGGGATAATCCGGAAATGATGGAAACAAATTACAACAGCATGAATACGCTTAATGCGCTTCTTTCTTCCGCTACGCAGGATATTCTGTTTACAAATGCAGATATATTCGGTGCCTGCGCGGTGCAGGGCGCGCTGATGGATCTGCGGCAGATTTTGACGGAGGAGATGTTTGAAACCTATGAGAGCCTGATCCTGTACGTACAGGATGAGGATACATTGGAGGAATATCCCTGCGGCATCAAGGTGGACGGCAATCCCTGGGTGCAGGAGCATATAAAGGATTATAAGGGTTATGTGGGCATCCCCAGATATGCGGACGATGTGCAGCAGGCGAAGGAATTTTTGCTTTATCTGTTGGCTCAGGAGGGCGCATGATGGAAGTTTTGGAGGCGTTAAAGACCAGGCGGTCGATCCGTCGTTTTTCCGGAAAACCCATTGAGCAGGAGAAACTGGACGAAATTTGTGAGAGCGCCCGGTTTTATCCCGCGGCGGCCAATTTGCAGTCGTTAAAATTTGTGCTGCTCACCGATGAGCGGGTGGCTGCGGCGCTGGAACATCTGCGTTGGGCTGGGTATCTGCCGGATTATGTCATGGGAAAAGAGGATATGCCCGGCACGCTGCTGCTGATTTTGGGGGACAATGAGATTTGCCGGGATCACGTGTTCAGCGCCGGTGCGGCAGCCAATCAGATCATGCTGGCAGCCCACGGTTTGGGCTTGGCAAGCTGCTGTCTGGGCATGGGCGAGAAGGCAAAACAGGCGATTCTTTCGGTGCTCAATCTGGACCCGGAGCGGTTTTCTATGCTTTACGCGGTTGCGCTGGGGTATAGTGAGCAGCAGTCCCAAGCGGTGGATCAGGGGGAAAGCTGCAAGTATTCATTGGATGAAAACGGGAATTTTCTTGTGCCGAAACGCACGGTGCAGGAAATTTTCCTGAAAGTATAATGGGGGTTAACCTTATGTTTTCTGGTGTAGTTCGTTGCGCTGATAGCGGCAAGCCGCTGGCAGGAATCGTCATGAGTGACGGTAAAAATGTGGTAAAAACCGATGAAAACGGCCATTATGTTTTGCCCGGTTGGGAAAAGGCCCATTTGATTTTTGCCAATGTGCTCACAAAGAGCCATGATGACTGGTATCAGTCCGTTGAAGAGGGCAAGGTGGAGTACGATTTTTCCTTGCGCCTTGCGGAGCAGACGGAAGATCACAGCTTTATTCATTTGTCGGATACGGAAATCGGTAGTCCTACGGAAATTCCCCGCGGTCCCTGGCTGGGCTTTATGCGGGATTTCGCAAAGGAACGGGGCGCTGGGTTTATCATGCATGGCGGCGATATTTCTGGCGTTGCCGGCATGAACGAGCACTGCGCCATTATGAATTACGACACTATGGACCTGCCGGTGCGCTATTGTCAGGGCAACCACGATTTTATCGGGGAAGAGTATGGCGAGGAGCTGTATGAGCAGCTGTACGGACCGGTGTGGTATTCTTTTGACATGGGGAATATTCACTACATGGTCACCTCTATGCTTTATGGAGATGTTCGCTCTGCGTTTACCCATGAAGATCAATGGAACTGGATCCGTGCGGATCTTAGCTTGAAGGATCCGGATAAGGGTCTGGTGATTTTCAATCATGCTTGCTGTGCCACCGAACGGATCCGCGAGCATAACAGAGGCAATGAGTTTACCTTTGATTGGGAAAAGAAGAACGAGGAAATGCTCTATGCCAACGGCTACCGGGGTATTTTCTTCGGTCATTTGCACCTGCATTACCACGGCCTTTACAAGGGCGCGCATTTCGTGTGCACAGCCCATCCCAAGGGCGGCGGCATTGACTCTTCTCCCACCGGCATCCGGTTGGTGAAGGTATCGGCGGATCAGACGATCAGTTCTGAAATCGCAATTTACGATCAGCGGAAATTTACTGCGGCAGGCGATTGCATAAAATGGGTGGCAAAGCTGCCCGGCGGCGTGCTGCACAGCACCCCGGTGGTGTACGACGGTTGTATGTATCTGGGCATCAATGACGACGGGTTCCCCAAGACCTGCGGTGTGGTGTGCCTGTCGGCGGACGGAAAGATCCGCTGGTTCTACCAGACTCAAAACAGCGTGAAAAACGAAGTTGCCGTGGAAAACGGCACGGTGTATGCTCTGGACAGCGATGGCTGCGTTTATGCTCTGGATGCGCAGAGCGGTCAGCTGAAATGGGTGCAGAATGTGCCTTTTTACAATCATTTTTATACCCATAGCTCTGTGGCGGTGTACAAGGGAAAGGTCTTTGCCGGTTGCTGCCGGCAGATGAGCGCGCTGGATGCGGCCACCGGAGAGGTAATTTGGAATGGTGAGCCCAGCGATGGCGGAGAGGCCTGCCCGTATCGGCCTGTGTTTTATAAAGATCTGATGATCCAATGCGGATGCTGGTATAATATTTATGCTTTGGACATCCATACCGGCAAAAAGGTGTGGGAAGTTAGGGATTTGAAAGCCAAGTTCTTCTACGCAACACCTTTGGTGGAAGGCGATACCTTGATTGTGCCTTCGAACACCAAGATCATTCTTATGGATGCAGCCACCGGTGAGGTGCAGCGGTATGTGGAAATGGGCGCATTCTGTATGGATACCAGCAGTCAGCCGGTAAGAGACGGGGATGTGTATTATGTCGGTACAGTCACCAACGGCGTGCTGGCGCTGAATGCAGAAACGTTTGAGATCATGCATCACTACCCCGTGGGCAAGAGCTTGGTCTTTACCTCAGGTTATTCCAGAGGCGACAAAGGCACAGTTGACGGGCATATCCGGGTGGACGGCCCGTACATTCGGTTTGCAGCTTCCGACGGTTATTTCTATACCTATCAGAAGCAGACCGCGCTGCTGGTTTCCCGGCAGAAGATCGGAGCCTCGTCCTTCGTGGCACCCACCGCTTTTGCAGATGGCTGGGCCGTTGCGGATGTGCGTGGTAATGTGACGGTTTTTGAAGATTTGGCAGAGTAAAGGATTTGCATCCGGCAGCGTTTTCAGCGCTGCCGGATGCTGACTTTTCAGAATGCAAAAAGTCCCTGGTTATTCGTAAAACAGAGTGGATATGATGTAAATTTTGACAGACTGATAAGAAAAAACTGCACACAAGTGCAGTTTTTCTTATTTTAATCGATTTTTCCGGAAATATAGTGCGGAATGATGACACTATCCTTTTTATTCCCCTTGATGATATCTACGGCTTCTCTGGCGATTTTGGTCATGGAATACCCAACGGAAGTGATGCCGCTCCGGAATTCCTGCAGCGCCTTAATGCCGTCAAAGCCTACAATTCTGGCATTGGTACCCTTAAAATAAACCCGAAGAGCATAGCAATCTGTGGAACAGATAATGGTTGTCGGCTTGTCATATATCTGCTTGATATCATCGATATCCGTAACGATACTGTAAGGGATGCTATCGGCAGCGCTCAGAAACCCTTCGTATCTGCTTCTTTGAGCAAAAGCATTTGGATAGCGCAGCGCAGGCGAAAAATATACAACATTCTCCGACCCTTCCCGGAGAACCGCCTCCGTTATGTCACGCATAGCGGCAAAGTCATCAATTCCGACATATGGTAAGGATGCGACCCGGTTTCCAACCGCCACGATTGGGATATCAAACAGTTTCAGATAATTCTCAAACTCTATTCCGTTGTTCACAGAGCACAGAATAATTCCGTTGACACCCATGTTATACAAATTGCGAATACACTCGATCTCATACTGCTGATCATAATGACTCAACATAACCGTTGTGCCGTAGTCATCTTCTCTCAGTACATATTCTGTTTCTGCGATCAGCTCCGAAAAATAGGAATTCTTCAAATTGAAAACAATGATGCCAACCTGCCCAATGATCTTATCCGGCAGTGCACGAATATGCTCACGATATCCGTACTGCCGCGCGATCTCCAGGATCCTCTGTTTTGTTTCCGCCTTAATATCCGACCGGTTATTCAAGGCTCTGTCCACTGTTCCCTGGGAAACATTGCATATCTTCGCCAGATCCGCCGTGGAAATGCTTATTCTTTGTCTATTCATACTTGATCTCCAAGCTTTGGGAAATGGCCCTTTCTACAAAACAAAGCTTTCCGTCTGCAAATTTATATTCCGTGTCTTCTCCGTCAACTTTCAGCGATAAAACAGAACCACAGAAAGGCAGAATTAAGGAATGCAGCGTGATGCTTCCCTCATAAACGGTAATTCTAACGGTGTCATTCTCTCTTTCAAATACGCCCAAGACATCCGCAAGGCTCCACACCGCACGGAAGTTTCCGGACAGATACGGATTAAAGCCGATACATTTTCGGGGCATATCAAACCGGAAGCCGCTGAGGATCGGGATCAGCGCATAGCTTGCCATAGAACGGGCATAATTACTGCCGCATTCAAATTCATTCCACGGATTTCTTTTGTTCCCGTCAAATCGGTTCCGTACCGCCTGAACCACCTTGATTCCATCCTCAATTTTTCCTTGAGACAGCAACAGTCCGGCAAAGGCATATTCAAATCCGGTCATCGTTTCCTGCGTATATGTAATCGGTATCTTTGGTTTCTGGACTCCTTCCGGATAATCACAGATAATCGTTCCGCTTTCATCATTCACCGCGAAGATTCTCCAAAGATTTGCCACCGACCGCATATTGGGTTTGAAATTGTACTGCATCATATGATCCAGCGCCACCGAAAGCTGCTCGGGATCAAATATCTCTCCTAAGCCTAGAATATCCGCATGCCACTGAGCCAGCGCTTGATCGATCATTGAACCTTCTCCGATTTGGTACCGTATTTGAGAATATTCCTCATTCCAGTACCAATCAGATGCATCGTAACGGTCTGTGATTCGCTTATCCGCAATATCGACTTTTTGGATAAAATACTTTCCGTTAAACAGATTGTCCTTCATCCACTGGCAACCTTTCCGGAATAGATCCAGATATTCTTCCGCTTTTGCTCTGTCACCCAAATACTCACCCATTTCGGCAGCTGCCTTCAATGCCGCAAGATACATACCCTCCAGCCAGGAGGATGGGCCAAACAGTTCTACATCCAGCGTATGATGCTGTCTTCCCTCCAGAACGCCGTCTTTATCTGCGTCCCATCCGTCGGGATTCTCTGGACTCCAGGCATACTCCAACACTTTTTTGATATTTTCCCAGTTGCTTTGCAGCCAATTGTCATCACCGGAAATCTTCCACTCCCGGTAGCATTTGATCACAGTTCCCATCTGGCCGTCTACGCAGGCTCTGGTGGGCAGATCCTGTCTGCCCAGAGGCAATTTGGTACGAAACTCCATTTTTCCGTTCGCATCTGTGTCATACCGGAATTCAATATCGCGGATGGAACGCTCCAATTCCGGAAACAGGAAGCAGAGGGCATAAGCATAATTCCAGACATGCTGGCAGGTTCCTTCACAGGAGCCTGCTGTTTCATGGACTCCCTCCCAGCCGTAGAACGAACCGTCCTCAAGCCGCATCACCGTTGGCGATTTTAAAACTGACAAATTCGATGCTGCGGCATCCAATACCGCTGCCGGGACTGTAGTTTGATACAGCGCATTTTTAAATAACATCGTACGGCGATACAACGCATCCCAGTTTTTCAGGGCATACTCCGCAGTGGCGATGGAATTTTCAAACACTGTTGCATAATAGTTTTTCCATGTCACGTGAGAGCCATCCTCCCGGGTGCACGGATTCCAATAATTATGGCAATTGGGAACATTCCAAGTCAGCAGGAATCTGACCTTTTTGCAGTCTCCCGGAGCAACATCGATTTCGGCGGTCAAGGTACAGGTATCCTTTTTGCCCGGTGTATAATAATTCTGTTCCTTTATGATGAGATCGGATGAAAACGCATTCCAGTAAGTAACGACGCTATCGTCCGGCCAACTTCCCCGGTACCAATTACTCTGGGCATACACAGTTTCGCAATCCGTAGCTACCGTCAAGTCGCCATACCCGATGTCTTCCACCGCCGCGGCATGATTGAACATCGTGATACGGTGGATCCCGTCGCTTTCACCGGATACATTCCGGGAACATTCGTAGGGATTTGAGACGGAAAATGCAACCTGATACTTAAGTTCCTGCTGGGTGGTATTCTTTACTTCAATTTCAAAAAATGCCCCAGGCAGGCTGGAGTTTTGAGCATCATTTGGAATAAACGGATTAAAAGCCAGCAGGTTTACCTCCGCGGGAAATGCTTTATCCCGGAACAACACAGACGCCATTGGGAATTCGCCGGTAAATGCCACCTCCGAAAAATGTGGCAGTCCGTATAGTCTACCGTCAAAGGGACCATGACCGTAGCCAGTAAAATTAGTCTTTGAATACTGGCCATGAAAATCCTTCAGCACATCGCCACCAAGAATAGCTGCAGTAATATGATCATTCTGAATTGAACGGATCGCAAAATGGGTGAAACCATTGGTGCTTCCTTTTGCAGGTCGATTAAAAATCTCCCAGTCAACGAGTCTGCCATCGCCGGCAAGACCGATGCAGCCAGTGCCGATTCCGCCCAGAGGGAAAGAAATCTCTTTCAAATGCTGATCTTTGGAAATCATGGTGTAACCTCCGTTTCATAAACTCTATAAATAGAATAACATTTTGTGTCGCCGTGTCAACCCGCACGGCATAAAGAACGAACTGGAAAAGCCGTGGGTCTTGACCGAAGGAATGCGTGCACCTGTTTTTACGCACAGGATGCTATACCAATCCACCGAAAAATACGATTAACCAAGTCCCTCGAAGGCTTGACAATGCAGGATAGTTTCATTATAATTTTAATGAGATAAGTTGTGCGAAATATCGGCAAACTTGTGTATGATACAGCCTGCCGTAAGGACAGGCTGTTTTTTAAAGGAGTGCTTATTATGATTCTGGATACCATGGAAAACGCAAAGAAGTATCAGGGACTGAATCCGGACGTGGATCGGGTGCTGGAAGCCATGCAAAGCTATACCCCGGATAATTATCCCGGTGGTAAGATCGAACTGGATGGCAGTGACCTTTTTATGCTGCTTAACAGCTATGAGACCCATAGCCCTGAGGGCGCGCTTACTGAGGCCCACAGAAGCTATATCGACGTGATGTACATGGTGGAGGGGCAGGAGACCATTTATGTCAAGCCCACTGCGCAGTTACAGAATGTGACCAAGGAATATGATCCTGCCATCGAGGCTCTGCTGGCTGATACCGATGCGGATGCTACTCCTGTTTTGTTGAAAGCAGGCAGCTTCATCGTGCTGTTTCCCCAGGATGCGCACGCTCCCGCTTGCTATGCGGGCGAGCCCGGTAAAGTAAAGAAGATCATCGGTAAGGTAAAGATCAGATAAGGAGAAAATTATGATTTCTTGTACCGAGTTTATTCCCTCTTACAGTGAACTGTTTACTTATTTGGAAGACAAGCACGGACGGCAAGAGGTGGACCGCTTCTGGAAGTATCTGTTTGAGCCGGACGGCAAGGGCATCCCGCTCATCAATTTCATTGAAAGAGAGGGAATCCGGGGCTGCTACTCTTATTGGGCGGGTACGCTCAATGAAGAAGCGGCGGATTTTACCATGTACTTCAATGAAAAGCGGGGCTATTACTATGAAGTGATGCACCGGTGTCCTTCCAAGGGTAGGCTTTTGGCGCTGGAAAAGGAAATCGGCATTGTACCTTACCATGATTACTGTTTGCATTGTGACAGCTATCGCAGCGCGGTGGAAAAGGCCGGCTTGAAGTACATATTTAATTTCCAGGGCATCGAAAAGGCCGCCTGCTCCATGCTCATTTATGATCCCAAGATCTTTGATGGTCGGGTGATCGTGGATGAGGATACCGTTATCATGGATCGGAAGGCTGGCGATAATGAGTATTTCCACCGGGATTTTCATAGCAGCATGAATATGGGCATCCATTATGTAGGCGAGAATTACGGCATGGAAGCGGTGCGGGAGTATTTGGTTCAGTATACGAACAATGTGTACCGCTCTGTGATCGCGGATATGAAGAAGCGGGGCCTGGAAGCCCTGGCAGATCAGATCCGGGGTACTTATGAAAAGGAAAAGGCGCTGGATGTACTGCATTTGGAACTTTCTGACGATGTTCTTACGGTTGCGGTCAGCGAGTGTCCCGCAGTAAAGCACCTGAAAGCCACGGGCAGAGAGGTTTCCCCTTGGTATCGCTATACCACTCAGGTGGTCATGGAAACCTTGGCAGAGGCAGGTGGATTCCAATTTAAAATGGAAAGCTATAACGAGGAAACCGGCGCCGCCAAATACAGTTTTGCGAAGTAATCAGAGGTGTTAAAAATGCGTAATGCAATGGATTTATTCCGTCTTGACGGACGGGTGGCCATCGTAACCGGTGGCAGAGGTCTTTATGGCGCGTCGATCTCCGCCGGACTGTGCGAAATGGGTGCAACGGTGGTCATTGCTTCCCGTAATGGGGAAAAATGCGAAGAATTAGCTCAGGAATTGCGCCAGGCAGGCCACAGCGCCGTGGGAATGAGCCTGGATCTGTCGGATGACGAGTCTATCAAGAATCTTGCCAAGCAGGTGTACGACCGGTTCGGCAGAATCGATATTCTGGTAAACAATGCAGTGGATCGGCGGAATATGACACCGCTTTCCACGGCGACCCGGCAAAAATTGCAGGATTCCGCCAGCGTGAACCTGAACGGTCAGATTTTGCTTTCCCAGGCGGTGTTGGAATACATGATTCCCGCAGAGCGGGGCAGCATCATCAACATCAGCTCCATGCGTGGTTTGGACTGTCCCCATTTTCCCTTGTATCCCGAGGGATTTGGAGATCAGCCGGTGAACTATACCACGGAAAAATGGGCTTTGGTGGGTCTGACCAAGTATATGGCCGGCCGCTACGGCAAGCACCATATCCGGGTCAACTGTGTTGCCCCAGGAGGCTTTAATCCCGGCCTCAGCGACGATCCGGAGAAGAAACAGTTCGTGCAGAATTATATCGAAAACTGTCCTTTGGGCTGCTGGGCCAATGAGGATGATATCAAGGGCCCGGTGGCGTTTTTGGCATCGGATGCGGCCAACTATGTTACCGGCGCTACGCTGGTGATGGACGGCGGCTGGACCATCTGGTGATTCTATGGACTACGGTTTGTTTGAAGTGCGGGAAGCGGATCTGGCGGCAATGGAATTGCTGAAGGATTTTATTCCCGAAAAGGTTTTTGATGCCCACGCCCATCTGTATGTGGCGGACACGGTGCCCAGAGTGGCGGGGACGGCTGCGTTCCCCCAGACCCTGTCCACGCCGGAAGATTATGTAAACCACATGGCGCCGTTCCTCCCCAATGCCAAAGACATCCGGGCCAATTTCTTCACCATGCCGGACCCGGCCATGGTGGACAGGGCCGTGCTGCGGCGAGCCAATGACCATGTGTTTGACATGGTGCGCGCGTTCCCGGGACACACTGCGTCGCCCTATGTGGTGATGACG